>NZ_JBDGJV010000010.1:0-178807 GCF_057656715.1 Neobacillus sp. Soil_C_43 | reverse complement strand
ACAGTGCCCGTAGCACCAGAAGAAGAGTGAGAATGGGAACTGTGGTAGGCCCACAGTGCCCGTAGCACCAGAAGAAGAGTGAGAATGGGAACTGTGGTAGGCCCACAGTGCCCGTAGCACCAGAAGAAGAGCGAGCATGGGAACTGTGGTAGGCCCACAGTGCCCGTAGCACCAGAAGAAGAGCGAGCATGGGAACTGTGGTAGGTTCACAGTGCCAGTAGCACCAGAAGAAGGGCAAGCATGGGAATTGTGAAAAGCTCACAAGCCCCGTAGAACTTAAAAAAGAGGGAATAAGGGGATTGTGAAAGATTTCACAATTCTTTCACCACCTCAAAAAGAGCATTCTACAGTTTAATTAAATAGTTTTGTGAAATCTAATCGCATTTAATAAAATTAAATTCCTTCTTCCCAAGAACATCCCAGTTCTTCGTCAAGACCCTTCGAAGAGTTTTCTTTGAATCCAACACTTGAAACCAATCATGAATGACATTAGTTGTGATTTTTTCATTAGGAAAAAGTAAACTAAATTCATTAACTCCCCTAATTATAGAGTTGTCGAGATCTTCTGTATAACCACAAACATCACATACCAATTTCCTACCTGAAACAGTTACGCTAAAGGAATGGCATGAACAACAATTTATTCCTTTTTGTATAGAACTTAAATTATATGCTGGAATCTTGTCCTTATTGATTCCAGTTTGGTGCATAGAAACTAATTGGTCAGCTAACCTTTTGTGGTGGTCTTTTAATGTCGAAGGATGATTGTTCAATTTTTTCATAAATTGATTAAGCTGATTTGGATAAATAATAGGTTTGTCTAGGGGAGCCTGATATAAATAAAACTCGGGGTTAATAAAAACTACAAACGCCTTAATGGTGATTCGATACCCAAGATTTTGGAGAAGCTGCCGGAGTAAGGATTCACTTCTTTCAATTTGTAGTAAAGCGTTTGTAATTTCTTTCTTGTAAATGGTATAGAACCTACCAGATTCATAATAATAATCACCTTCATAATTTTTTACTTCGAAAAGATAAATTGGCTCTTGAGTAACTATTAAAGAATCTATTTGGAATTTCGCACCACTGGTCTCCAGCAATAAATCGTTTAGTATAAAACTTTTACAGCTCAACTTTTCTGTCAATAAATCAAACGCAACTTCACCCTCATATCCCTTTTCGAGGTTGTGATATGATTGTTTGTAATTATCTTCTAGAGTCATTCTTTGGGAAAGTAATCTTAAAATTTTTAATTCCACCGATTCACACCGCTCTTTATAAGCCATAATCCACTTCCTTTCAAAATAGAAAACCACATCCTACCATTTTCAGTTTAATTAAAAAGCCACTCCAAATGTGTGACCAATTACCGACATTTCATAAACTCCGAGTATCCGACATATTTCTCAGGAAATCATGACCATTAGCCCAAATATTGTCGAGCAATAATAAAAGGGTTTCCTATAAAGATTGCTGAATAGTTAAGATATTAGCGTGTAGACCGGAGTGGTAAAAATGATTGAAGCTATCCAAAAATTTCTTGTAAAAATGCAGCAGAAAGGGCATGTCTATCCTCTAATCCGTCAAGCGGAGGTACATGTAAATCTCTGTTGCGAGCAGCAAATAGTGCAATTAGTAATAAAAAACGGTGCAGTATTTATTCTTCAAAACCCATCGAAGCAACAAATCGCCTACGAGATTAGCGGAAATGAAGCCGCAATGAAACAATTAATTGAAGGAACAACCCGTTTACGGGTGCTAGAACAAAAAGAAGAAATAAAAGTAGATGCACCGTTAAGAATTACCCTATTACTGGAGGCTCTTTTTTACCTAACAAAAGCACAGGAAGATTTTGCAAACATCATTTAAAATATATTGACTTCAAAAGGGACATCATGTAATATATTATTTAAATATTCTATTAATTTAAACAATCACATAAACATTCTTATCTAGAGTGGCGGAGGGACTGGCCCTTTGAAGCCCGGCAACCGGTTTATACACGGTGCTAAATCCAGCAGAGCATAAAAAACTCTGAAAGATAAGAAGAGAGCCCCCTCTTCTTATGAAGCGGGGGTTTTTGTTTATGTTGTTAAGGGAGGAGCTAGGAAAATGGGAGAAAATCAAAAGAAATATCGTTTTGAAACCTTGAGTGTTCATGGAGGATTGGCTCCAGATCCAGTAACAGGAGCGCGTGCCGTTCCCATCTATCAAAACAATGCCTATCAATTCAAAAATACTGAACATGCAGCAAACCTATTTAGTTTAGCAGAACCAGGGTACATATACACCCGTATTCATAATCCTACTACAACCGTATTTGAAGAGAGAGTTGTTCTGCTAGAAGGCGGTGTGGGAGCGCTGGCCGTTGCTAGCGGTATGGCAGCAATTACCCTCGCCATTCTTAATGTGGCTGAGGCAGGAGATGAGATTGTTGCTGCTTCCAATCTCTATGGTGGAACGTATAATTTATTCGCAGTGACCCTTCCAAAGTACGGAATTAACGTTAAATTTGTCGATTCGGATAATCCAGAGAACTTCAGAGCAGTGATTACACCAAAAACAAAGGCAGTCTTTGCAGAAACAATTGGTAACCCAAGCTTACGTGTATTAGACATTGAAAAAGTGGCTGATATTGCACACGAGGCAGGTGTCCCATTAATTATCGACAACACCTTTGCGACACCATACTTATGCAGACCAATTGAGTACGGGGCAGACATTGTTGTTCACTCGGCAACAAAGTGGTTATTAGGTAATGGGACATCAACGGGCGGCATAATTGTTGATGGTGGGAAGTTTGACTGGAACTCTTCTAGATTCCCTGGCTTTACGACTCCGGATGCAAGCTACCATGATCTTGTCTATGCAGAAGCATTGGGCGCTGTAGCGTATATTGTAAAAGCGCGTGTACAGTTATTGCGTGATCTCGGTCCGGCACTGAGCCCGCAAAATTCATTCCAATTTACACTAGGCCTTGAAACCCTGCATGTTCGGATGAAAGAGCATGTAGCCAATACGAAAACGATTGTGGACTACTTATTAAACCATCCAGCAGTAGAATGGGTATCCTATCCGGGTCATCCATCACATCCGGACTATGAATTAGCGAAAAAATATTTACCTAAAGGTGCTGGCTCCATGGTTGTTTTTGGAATTAAAGGTGGGAAGGAAGCAGGAGCGAAGCTCATTGATTCTCTATCCTTATGGGCACATGTGGCTAATGTTGGCGATTCAAAAAGTCTAATCATTCACCCAGCTAGTACCACCCATCAGCAATTAGATGCAGAAGGTTTGAAGGCAGCAGGTGTATCGGAGGACTTAATCCGTCTCTCTATTGGGATTGAAAATGTCGAAGACTTAATTGATGATCTTGAATCTGCGATTGAGACAGCAACGGGATTGGCATCTGTCAAAGCAAATGCCTAAAATTTTCCTCATCCAATAAGTAAGAATTAATAGATTTTTTTATTGACACCCTTTTTTATCCATGATACGATAGCTTTCGTACTAAAATAACTACTTAAACTGATTAACGTGTTAATTGAATATAGAATGCTGTAAGCTCTTATCAAGAGAGGTGGAGGGATGTGCCCGATGAAGCCCGGCAACCGTCAATGTTACATTGAAATGGTGCCAATTCACACAAAGCGTTTGCTTTGGGAGATGGGAGAAAGGTCTATTTTACTAATGCCTTTCTGCCCGTGCAGAAAGGCTTTTTATTTTTCTAAAATAGAATCTTTTCAGGGGTACAGTCAAATTCTATAGGTATGTCAGGTTATAGTAGATACTTTCTGAATTTTAGGTAAATAGGATAGAAGCGGGTGATTCAAATGATTTCAATAAAAAGCGTCCGTAAGATTTTTCCTTCCAAACAAGGCCAGCTAAAAGCGGTCGATGACGTGAATTTAGAAATTCAAGAGGGGGAAATTTTCGGAGTCATCGGATATAGTGGTGCCGGAAAAAGTACGCTAATTCGAATGCTTAATGGGTTGGAGCTACCAACCGATGGATCAGTCACAGTGGCTGGTCGTGTCATTTCAAAAATTAAGGGCAGTGAGCTTCGTAAAGCACGTCAAGAAATCAGTATGATCTTTCAACATTTCAACTTACTTTGGTCAAGAACAGTAAGTGAAAATATTGCTTTTCCACTGGAAATTGCAGGTATAAAGGGACAGGAAAGACAGAAAAGAGTCAATGAGCTCATCAAACTCGTCGGGCTTGAGGGACGTGAAAACGCCTATCCCTCTCAATTGAGTGGGGGACAAAAGCAGCGGGTAGGGATTGCGAGAGCCCTTGCTAATAATCCAAAGGTTTTACTTTGTGATGAAGCAACTTCAGCACTGGACCCTCAGACAACCGATTCCATTTTGGATTTATTAGTCGATATCAATAAGCGACTAGGTCTGACCATTGTGTTGATTACACATGAAATGCATGTTATTCGAAAAATTTGCCACCGGGTTGCTGTGATGGAAAGCGGCCGTGTAGTTGAGCTTGGTTCCGTTTTGGATGTGTTCCGTAATCCGCAGCAGCAAATCACGAAACGATTTGTTCAACAGGTGACAGAGCCTGAAGAAACAAAAGAAACAGCGGAACATTTGCTGGCACGGTATCATTCTGGTCAGGTCGTTCAATTGACTTTCATTGGCGAGTCAGCTGAGCAGCCGCTCATCACTAATTTAATTAGACACCATGAGGTTACAGTAAATATCCTGCAGGGGAAAATTTCGCAAACACAAAGTGGTTCATATGGAACTCTCTTTATTCATCTTGATGGTGACGAAAAAGAAGTGAACAAAGCCATAGACTTTATTCGTTCCCAGCAGGTTGGTTTGGAGGTGGTAACAAATGAATAATAGTGGAAAATATTTTGAAAATGTCGATTGGCTCATGATGTGGGACGCAACGAAAGACACCGTTTATATGACAGCTATTTCGGTTCTCGTTACCTTTATCTTGGGGACAATCTTAGGTTTACTTCTTTTCCTAACAACGAAAGGGAATCTGTGGGAGAATAAACCGATTAATACGATTATTAGTGGAATCGTTAATATTTTTCGTTCCATTCCGTTCATCATTTTAATTGTATTATTAATCCCGTTCACCACCTTCTTATTAGGAACGATGATCGGAGAAGATGCGGCCTTGCCGGCACTGATTATTGGGGCAGCCCCTTTTTATGCAAGGATGGTGGAGATTGGTCTTCGAGAGATTAATAAAGGAGTCATTGAAGCTGCTAAATCAATGGGAGCAACAACAAGCACGATCATTTGGAAGGTACTACTACCAGAATCCATGCCAGCTCTCATTTCCGGTATTACCGTTACAGCTATTGCTCTTGTGGGTTACACAGCAATGGCAGGAGCGATTGGTGCAGGTGGGTTAGGAAACCTTGCCTACAACTATGGTTTCCAACGAAATCAAAATGACGTCACATTTGTCGCTACCGTCATTATTTTAATTATTGTGTTTATCATTCAGTTAATTGGTGATCTCATCACTTCAAAATTAGATAAAAGATAAAAATAAAAGGAGAGTTCAACATGAAAAAATGGTTATCCGTTTTACTAGCTTTAACATTAGCCCTAGCTCTTGCAGCTTGCGGTAAATCAGAAGAAAAATCTGAGGGTACTTCAGAAAAGGGTGGCACTACTAAATTAGTAGTTGGAGCTTCAACTGTGCCGCACGCTGAAATTTTAGAACAAGCAAAACCGCTATTAAAAGAAAAAGGAATCGACCTAGAAATCACAACTTTCACTGACTATGTTTTACCAAACAAAGCATTGGCTTCAAAAGAATTAGATGCAAACTACTTCCAGCACATCCCTTACTTAGAATCTCAAAATAAAGAATTTAACTACGGATTTGTTAACGCTGGCGGCATTCACATCGAGCCAATCGGTGTCTATTCTAAAAAATATAAAAAGTTAAGTGACCTTCCAAAGGGTGCTCACTTAATCATGAGTAACTCTGTAGCTGACCATGGCCGTCTACTTTCTTTACTAGAAGCACAAGGCTTAATTAAGTTAAAAGAAGGCATTGATAAAACAAAAGCAGAATTAAAAGACGTAGTAGAAAATCCAAAGAACCTAAAATTTGATGCGAACTATGAAGCGAAGCTTTTACCACAGATTTTCAATAATGGTGAAGGTGATGCAGTATTGATCAACTCTAACTACGCAATTGATGCAGGATTAAACCCAGTGAAGGATTCTATTGCAATTGAAGACAAAGAATCACCATATGTAAACGTCATTGCCGTTCGTAAAGGTGATGAAAATAAAGAGGCAATCAAAGCTCTAGTAGAAGTACTTCATTCAAAAGAAATCCAAGACTTCATCCTTGAAAAATACAAAGGTGCAGTTGTACCTGTTTCTGAATAAAAAACGATTCTCTTATAAATATGAAGAAAATAGTAAAAGTCAGTGAGCTATTCACTGGCTTTTGCTATTTCTGAAGTCATACATGAAACGTTAGGATTGGGTAAAAATAGAAGAGATATTACACCCAAATTCACTTGGCAAAAGTTAAAAAAATAAGGTATGATTTTAACCGAGTGTATTTTTACATAATTGGATATAAGAATTTTTTATCAGAAAATTCTTTAAAAATCACTTCCTATTCTCAATTAGCAATTACTTAATGAAAATAGAGGTACTGTTTTTACTGTTTAGGAGTTGCTAATACATTTCATTTGTTATAAGATTGTAATGAGAATAAAATGAGAATAGAGTTATAGACCTAACACGGTCTGCAAGATACAACACTTTCTTTTCGGAGGTATAGATATGGCTGGATCAACTTTAACGATCAAAGATTTACATGTAGGAATTGATGGGAAAGAAATTTTAAAAGGTGTTAACCTTGAAGTAAAAGGTGGAGAAATCCACGCAATTATGGGTCCTAACGGAACTGGTAAATCCACTTTATCATCTGCAATCATGGGTCACCCTAAATATGAAGTAACTAGTGGTAACATTACTTTAGATGGACAAAATGTTCTTGAAATGGAAGTAGATGAGCGCGCTCGTGCAGGTCTATTCCTAGCAATGCAATATCCAAGTGAAATCAACGGCGTAACCAATGCCGATTTTTTACGTTCAGCATTAAATAGCCGCCTAGGTGAAGGTAATGAAATTTCTTTAATGAAATTCATCCGTAAGATGGATAAGCAAATGGAATTCCTTGAAATGGACCTTGATATGGCGCAACGCTACTTAAATGAAGGTTTCTCTGGTGGAGAGAAAAAGCGTAATGAAATCTTACAATTAATGATGTTAGAACCAAAAATTGCGATCCTGGATGAAATTGACTCCGGTCTAGATATTGACGCATTAAAAGTTGTGTCAAAAGGAATCAATGAAATGCGCGGCGAAGAATTCGGATGCCTAGTTATTACTCACTATCAACGTCTTTTAGACTATATCACTCCTGACTATGTGCACGTTATGATGCAGGGCCGTATTGTGAAATCAGGCGGGCCAGAGTTAGCACAACGCTTAGAAGCAGAAGGATATGACTGGATCAAGCAAGAGCTTGGAATTGAAGATGAAACAGTTGGGCAAGAAGCGTAAGAGAGTGTTAGGAGGATTACAATGACAACAGAAACAAAATTACCATTTGATAAGGGTTTTGTAAGCTCCTTTTCGAAAGAAATGAACGAGCCTGCTTGGTTTGAAGAGTTCCGACTCAAAGCATTAGAGAGTTTTGAACAACTGCCAATGCCAAAACCTGATAAAACAAAAATAGATAAATGGAATTTCACTCAATTCAATCAACATACTGTTAAAAGTGCTGCTTATTCTTCTATTGATGAATTACCGGAGGAAGTAAAAGCTTTAGTTGATTTGGAAGCAGCTGATAAGAATCTATATATTCAACGTAATCAAACCCCTGCTTTTTTATCTTTATCAGAAGAACTAAAAAGTAAGGGTGTTATCTTTACAGACATTTTCACAGCAGCTAGAGAGCATGGCGAGCTTTTGAAAAAGTACTATATGACACAAGCAATTAATGCTGACGAACACCGTCTTACTGCCCTTCATACGGCACTTGTGAACGGTGGAGTCTTCTTATATGTTCCAAAGAACGTAGTCATCTCTCAACCTATTCAAGCGGTTTACGTTCACGACCATGCAGAGGCTAATCTTTTTAACCATGTTATCGTGGTAGCAGAAGATAATAGCTCTGTCACATATGTTGAAAACTACATTTCAACGATTGAAGCTTCTAATTCTGTGGTAAACATTCTTTCAGAGGTTATTGCTAATGCCAATGCGAAGGTTGTATATGGTGCAGTAGATTACCTTGCAAATGGAACAACTACCTATGTAAACCGTCGTGGTGTAGCTGGAAGAGATGCACGTATTGAGTGGGCGTTAGGGTTAATGAACGAAGGAAACACTATTTCTGAGAACACAACCAACCTTATTGGTGATGGTTCCTATGGTGATACAAAAACAGTTGTCGTTGGACGTGGAGAGCAAACTCAAAACTTTACGACAAAGGTTGTTCACTTTGGAAAAAATAGCGAAGGGTACATCTTAAAGCATGGTGTTATGAAGGATAGTGCGACTTCCATCTTTAATGGGATTGGAAAAATTGAGCATGGCGCTTCTAAATCAAATGCCGAGCAAGAATCACGTGTATTAATGCTTAGCGAAAAAGCGCGTGGAGATGCCAACCCAATTCTTTTAATTGATGAAGATGATGTAACAGCAGGTCACGCTGCATCTGTCGGCCGAGTAGATAAAGTACAACTTTACTACTTAATGAGCCGCGGAATTCCAAAGCAAGAAGCAGAGCGCCTTATCATTCATGGCTTCCTTGCACCAGTTGTTAACCAGCTTCCGATAGAAGGAGTAAAGAAACAACTGACTGAAGTGATCGAAAGGAAAGTACGCTAATGAATATCCAGGATATTCGCAAACAGTTTCCGATCCTAGACCAAGAAGTGAACGGCAATCCGTTGGTGTATTTAGATAGTTCTGCTACATCACAGAAGCCGCTTCAAGTTATCGAGGCAGTTGATAAATATTACCGTGAAATCAATTCCAATGTCCATCGTGGTGTGCATACTTTAGGAACAAGAGCTACTGATGCGTACGAAGGGGCAAGAGAAAAGGTTCGCAAATTTATCAATGCTAAATCGATTCAGGAAGTTATTTTTACAAGAGGAACAACGACTTCTATTAATACTGTGGCAGCAAGCTATGCAGCCGCTAATCTTAAAGAAGGCGATGAAATTGTTATAACTTATATGGAGCACCACAGCAATATTATCCCATGGCAGCAAGTGGCCAGACGGACTGGTGCCCAGTTAAAATACATTCCTCTCCAAGAGGATGGAACCATCTCACTTGATGATGTACGTGCAACCATTACAGCGAACACAAAGGTTGTTTCTGTGATGCAAGTATCAAATGTACTTGGCGTTATTAATCCGGTGAAAGAAATTGCACAAATCGCCCATGAAAATGGTGCAATTATGGTAGTAGATGGTGCGCAGAGTGCTCCGCATATGAAAATTGATGTTCAGGATTTGGATTGCGATTTCCTTGCATTCTCTGGACACAAAATGTGCGCTCCTACTGGTATCGGCGTTCTTTATGGAAAGAAACATTTACTAGAAAACATGGAGCCGATTGAATTTGGCGGTGAGATGATTGATTTCGTGCAATTGCAGGAATCAACGTGGAAAGAGCTTCCGTGGAAATTCGAAGGCGGAACACCTATAATTGCAGGTGCGATTGGTCTAGGAGCTGCAATCGACTTTTTAACTGAAATAGGCTTAGAGAATATTGCTGAGCACGAACATAAGCTTGCTGCTTATGCGTTAGATAAAATGTCTGCAGTTGAAGGTATGACGATTTATGGCCCGCTTGATGCGGCGAAACGCGCAGGTCTCATAACATTTAATTTAACAGACGTACATCCACACGATGTAGCAACCGTATTAGATGCAGAAGGTATTGCTGTCCGTGCGGGACATCATTGTGCACAGCCGTTGATGAGGTGGCTTAAGGCTTCAGCAACTGCTCGTGCTAGCTTCTATTTATATAATACTGAAGAGGATATTGATAAACTCGTTGAAGGGCTTGTCAAAACAAAGGAGTATTTCAGCGATGTCTTCTAATAATTTAGATTCACTTTACCGTCAAGTCATTATGGATCATTATAAAAATCCTCGAAACCGTGGTGTGTTGGAGGATGGAAACCATACGATTAACATGAATAACCCTACATGTGGAGACCGCATTCAATTGAGCCTTAAGGTGGAAAATGGAATTGTGGTTGACGCAAAGCAAGAAGGGGAAGGCTGTTCGATTTCCATGTCATCGGCTTCGATGATGACTCAAGCCATTAAAGGGAAAAAGATCGATGAGGCTTTAAAGATGTCACAAATCTTCTCTGATATGATGCAAGGGAAAGAGTATGATGAAGATCTTGATTTAGGTGATATTGAGGCCCTTCAAGGGGTTGCCAAGTTTCCAGCCCGCATTAAATGTGCCACGTTAGCGTGGAAGGCAATGGAAAAAGGATTGAAAGAAGATGAAAAAGAATAGGATGAAATAGGGCATTTTTAGGCCTTATTCGTTTAAGAAATGGAGGAATAAGACGATGGCGAAAAAAATGCCAGAAATCGGTGATTATAAATATGGTTTTGCCGATAAAGACGTTTCCATATTCCGATCTAAACGCGGTTTAACAGATGATATAGTAAAAGAAATTTCTAAGTTGAAGAACGAACCACAATGGATGTTAGACTTCCGTTTGAAGTCGCTTGAGCATTTTTACAAAATGCCAATGCCACAATGGGGCGGCGATATGGCTTCTTTAAACTTTGATGAAATCACGTATTATGTAAAACCATCGGAGAAATCTGAGAAGTCATGGGATGAAGTACCTGAAGAAATCAAGGCTACTTTTGATAAACTAGGAATTCCTGAAGCAGAGCAAAAGTACCTTGCTGGGGTATCTGCACAGTATGAATCTGAAGTTGTTTATCACAACATGAAGGTAGAACTTGAAGATTTAGGAATCGTCTTTAAAGATACCGATTCCGCTTTAAGAGAAAATGAAGATATTTTCCGCGAACACTTTGGAAAAACAATTCCACCAACAGATAACAAGTTTGCTGCACTTAACTCTGCCGTATGGTCAGGGGGCTCATTTATCTATGTACCACCAGGTGTGAAAGTGGATACTCCTTTACAGGCATACTTCCGCATTAACTCTGAAAACATGGGTCAATTTGAACGTACCTTAATCATTGTAGATGAAGGTGCACACGTGCATTACGTTGAGGGTTGTACTGCACCAGTCTATACAACTAACTCCCTGCACAGTGCAGTGGTTGAGATTGTTATTAAAAAAGATGCTTATTGCCGTTATACAACGATTCAAAACTGGGCAAATAACGTCTTTAACCTTGTTACGAAGCGTGCGGTTTGTGAAGCAAACGCAACAATGGAATGGATTGACGGAAATATCGGTTCTAAGTTAACAATGAAATACCCAGCCGTTATTTTAAAAGGTGAAGGTGCTCGTGGTTTGACTTTATCAATTGCGATTGCAGGTAAAGGTCAGCATCAGGATGCTGGAGCAAAAATGATTCATTTAGCACCAAACACATCTTCAACAATCGTTTCCAAGTCCATTTCTAAGCACGGTGGTAAAGTAACCTACCGTGGTCAGGTGCACTTCGGACGTAAGGCAGATGGTGCCCGTTCTAATATCGAATGTGATACATTAATTATGGATAACAAGTCGACATCAGATACCATTCCTTACAATGAGATATTAAACGATAACATTTCACTTGAGCACGAAGCCAAGGTTTCTAAAGTATCAGAAGAGCAGCTTTTCTACTTGATGAGCCGTGGTATTTCTGAACAAGAAGCTACTGAAATGATCGTTATGGGCTTCATTGAGCCATTTACAAAGGAATTACCAATGGAATATGCCGTTGAAATGAACCGTCTGATCAAGTTCGAAATGGAAGGCTCCATCGGTTAATATTTTTATAAAAGAAACCCGCCCGCTGGCTATAGCAGGCGGGTTTTTTCTGTGGGAAAATGAACTTACTGTCATATAAGGTGTGTTTACTGTCATATAAGGTGTGTTTACTGTCATATAAGGTGTGTTTACTGTCATATAAGGTGTGTTTACTGTCGGATAACAGGGGATTACTGTCGCATAGCATCTTATTACTGTCGTTTTCCGTTTTCTTGTTGAAAAATCTACGAGACATAAATTGGGTTATGCTATTATTAATAACTGGGGGTGAACGAATTGATTTATATCGGTGTCACAGGCTGGGGAGACCATGACAGCTTATATTCAAGTGGAACTTCCTCAAGGGACAAATTAAAGCACTATGCTGGCCACTTTCCAATTGTAGAGGTAGACTCTGCATTTTATGCAATTCAGCCCAAACGAAATGCAGAAAAGTGGGTGCAAGAAACGCCAGAAAGCTTCCAGTTTATCGTAAAGGCCTACCAAGGTATGACGGGGCATATGCGTGGAGAGATTCCCTTTGAAAGCAAACAAGCGATGTTTCTTGCATTTAAAGACTCCTTACAGCCATACATAGAAAAAAATAAACTAGCCATGGCCCTGTTTCAATTCCCACCGTGGTTCAGTTGTAAACGTGAAAATGTTGACTACTTAAGATGGTGTAAACAAGAAATGGAAGAGGTCCCTTGTGCATTAGAGTTCAGGCACCAATCCTGGTTTGCTCCCCCTTATAAACAAAAAACGCTTGATTTTATGAAACAGGAGAACTGGATCCATAGTATTTGTGACGAACCCCAGTCTGGTGAAGGTTCCATTCCCACCGTTTTAACGGCTGTAGATCATCAAAAGGTTCTGGTGAGATTCCATGGCCGCAATGTTCATGGCTGGCAAAAAAGGAATGCAGAAAATTGGCGTGAAGTACGCTATCTGTATCGATATAACGAGAAAGAATTAGAGGAATGGCGCGAGTTGATAGTAAAGCTGTCGGAAGAGACTGAACATGTCTATCTTTTGTTTAATAACAACTCTGGCGGAGATGCAGCGGATAACGCAAAGGATATGATGAATCTTTTAGACATAGAATACGAAGGACTAGCCCCAAGGCAATTGGATTTATTCTAGCAACTTAAAGCATCAAACAGAATAGAAGAAGGTGAAAGTTATGGAATGGATTATTTTAGTTATAGTTGGGCTGATTGCAAGCTCTTTAGGATCACTCATTGGCATGGGAGGAGGAATTATCGTTGTTCCTGCTTTACTATACTTAGCGAAACTGCCCGCATTCAGTCACCTCACCCCGCAAGTTGTGGTTGGCACCTCCCTTTTTACAATGATTTTTACAGGTCTTTCCTCCACACTTGCCTATATGAAAATTAAGACCGTGGATTATAAAAGTGGACTTATTTTTCTTATTGGAAGTGGTCCAGGTAGCATTCTAGGTGCCTGGATTACTGAAAAGCTCGATTTGCATTCATTTAATCTATATTTCGGATTATTTATTATTTTCGTTTCCTTTGTTTTACTAGTAAAGGATAAATTAAAGCCTCTTCCTTTTCGGAAAGATAAGGGAATTGTCCGTCAATTTACCGATAACATTGGGAGAAACTTCGAATATGGTTTTAACCCGATAATAGCCGTTCTCATTTCCTTTGTAGTTGGATTTTTATCAGGGATTTTTGGAATAGGCGGCGGATCTTTGATGGTACCAACGATGATTATTCTTTTCTTTTTCCCACCGCATGTAGCTGTGGCCACATCTATGTTCATGATTTTGCCAACAGCTATCTTAAGTTCCATTACTCATATTGCTTTAGGTAATGTGAATTGGCTGTATGCACTGGCATTAGTACCTGGTGCTTGGATGGGAGCAAAAGTAGGAGTATTTTTAAATACAAAACTAAAAAGCAAAACGATTGTCTGGATAATCAGAGTAATCCTTATTATTGTCGGTATACGATTAATCTATCAAGGAATAACAGGGTAAAGGTGAAAAATGGAAACGATACATATTTTTCATACCAATGATTTACACAGCCATCTCGAGCATTGGCCGCGCATTCAACATTTCTTGAAGCAGCAGAGAGAGCATCTCAAGAACATAGGAGAAGAAGTTTTCTTATTTGATATTGGCGATTATCTTGATCGTTGGCACCCCTATACAGAGGCAACGAGAGGCAAGGGGAATGTCACCCTTTTAAATGAGAGTCAATATACCGCTGTCACGATTGGTAATAATGAAGGGATTAATCTCCCATACGAGGATTTAAACCAGCTATATGATGAAGCTAAGTTTGACGTCATATTAGCCAATCTTTATGTAAATCAAGACTATCCTTATTGGGCAAAGCCTTATGAGATTTATCAGACAAGGAGGGGAACAAAGATTGGGGTCCTAGGATTAACCGCCCCATTTACCCATCTATACGAACTGCTTGGCTGGAGAATGACTGACCCAATTGAAGAACTGAGCAACTGGATACAGCCATTAAAAGAAGAAGCGGACATCATCATTCTACTTTCCCACCTTGGTTTACATGACGATGAACGAATTGCAGAAGAATTTCGAGATATTGATGTGATTCTAGGTGCCCACACCCATCATGTTCTGGAGAGAGGAAAGGTAATCAACCAAGTACTACTTGGGGCAGCCGGAAAGCATGGGAACTTCGTTGGTCATGTAACTCTTCATTTGGATGAGAAAAAGAAACTCTCCCAAAAAGAAGCAACCCTCTATGATTTTAACCAACTGCCGGCTGTCTTAAATGAACAAGATAAAATTGCGTCCTTTTTAAAAAAGGGGCAGGGTATGTTAAGCGAAAAAGTCACGTTCATTACCGAGCCTTTACAAAGTGATCCCTTCCGTGAAACCAATTTCGTACGATTGCTTTGTGAAGCGTTAAGGGAATGGTGCGGGACAGATTGTGCCGTCGTGAATGCAGGGCTCCTTCTGGGACCTTTATCGGGCGAAGTCACTGAGTACGATCTGCTCTCAATTTGTCCACATCCAATAAATCCGTGTGTCATTGAATTAACTGGGAAAGAATTAATGTCTATTCTAAAACAAACAAAGGATGAAGCCTTGCACCATAAACAAATAAAGGGCCTTGGCTTCAGAGGAACTGTGCTAGGGATCTTCGTCTATGACCAAATTATCACCAAAGGAAAAACAATCTTTGTTGCAGGGAAGGAATTGGAGCTTGATCAGACCTACACCCTCGCACTTCCTGACATGTTTACCTTTGGCCATTTTTTCAAAGACATCCTTCCAAAAAAAGAAAAGAAGTATTTCTTGCCTGAGTTTTTACGGGATATATTAAAATGGAAGCTTTCAGGTTCCCATTAATAATTAAAACACTATGGATACACGCTTTTTCCAAACTTATCATAAAGTGATAGTGAGGAAAGGAGTGTTGGGAAATTGATTGATCTTTCGCCAATTGAAATAAACGGCCATACCTTCCTGGCTGTTTCCGTATTACTTCCAAAGACAACTTTGCTTGCTGTGACAAGCGATAAAGGATATATTATGTGCGGTGCATTAGATGTGGGCTTATTAAACGAGAAGTTAAAGGACCGTAAAATCATTGCTGGTCGTGCAGTCGGTGTGAGGACTATTGATCAGCTACTAAATGCTCCGCTAGAATCTGTCACATTAGAAGCAGAAGAATTAGGTATTCATCAAGGGATGATCGGTAAAGATGCCTTGTTGAAGATGGTTTAAAAAGCTTGCTGAAAAAATAGCAGGCTTTTTTTTATGGGCTAGTTCATCTTTTCTTTGCATACATATAGCATGAAGGGGTGATTGTTCTTGAGAAAATTACGCCGGCGTCTACCTAAACGTGGACCGCTGCCTTTCCGATATGTCATGTTGCTGACCTTTGTTTTTTTTCTGTTTTCCACTGCTACTGGCTTATGGCTGGTTAATAAGGGGATCGAGCCCACATTAATGAGATATGCTGAATCAGAAACGCGTAATATTGCTTCGCTTGTTATTAATCGGGCCATTACCAAGCGAACAACAAATGTGGGGGATAATAATGAGGTTATTAAAATCCTGCCGAGTAGCAATGGAACAGGGGAAAATGCTCAATTGAATACAGATTTAATCAATCGTGTGTTAGCTGAAACCACTGCACAAATTCAAAAGAATTTAAAAACAGCCAAAAGGGGTGAAATTTCCTTACTAGAAACGGATGTTGAAATCGAAACGGAAAATACGGAAAAGGATGATGGGATTGTCTGGTATGTACCATTAGGGCAAGCAACAAATATTTCCCTGTTGGGGAATATTGGACCGAAAATACCAGTCAAATTTCATGCCATTGGTGAAGTGGAACCGGATGTCCATATCCAAACAAAAGAAATGGGAATCAATAATACATGGGTGGAGGTTTCTGTAGATATACAAGTGTCCGTTCAGATTATTACTCCGTTTGCAACGAAAATTACCAAATTAAAACAAAGCATACCTGTAGGTGGCACGTTGGTCCATGGAGAGGTCCCACAATTCTATAATGGAGGCGGAGGAAGCATCACACCATCCTTTCAGATACCAGAAAAGAAAACAGAAACAAAGAAGAAAACTGAAACGAAAAAGTCTGGAAATTAGGAAAGAGGCTGATATAAATTTCAGCCTCTATTTTTTTCGTATATTAATCCGTTCAATCCGTTTCCATTTGGCTAAATGTGGATAAGGGTCAAATGACCATTCGGTTATTCCATTATCTTTGTACATACCATAGTGTAAGTGCGGAGGGAATTTTCCTGAAGTTCCTGGAGGGCCGTATCCAGAGCTTCCAACACCACCAATGACCATTCCTGGCTCTACAATCTGCCCAACTTTTAAATCCTTAGCAAATCCGCTGAGATGGGCAAAGTAATGATACGTATTATTAATATCTCGAATACCAATTCTCCAGCCACCAAACTTATTCCAGCCCTTCATTTCAATAATGCCATAGTTGGTAGCTCGAACAGGAACGCCATAGCCTGCAAAAATATCCGTACCTTCGTGTATTCTTCTCCCGCCCCAACCTCGCGCATCTCCCCAAGTACTTCTATAGCTATGATTGCTACGAATAGGCACAGGGAATACTTGAGTATCTAAATTAAGCCGTCCGAAGTGGCGATAAATTTTTGCCTTACCAGCAATAATTCCCACCGTTTTATCACGATGGTAATAATTCCAAAGTCCAATCTTTATATTATCAGGGTCTACACCGTAAGAAAGAAGATAATGGGCAAATGCATATAAAACATCCTCATCGCTTTTAAGGCTTGCTTTTCCATCCCCATTTGCATCCACACCCATTCCATTGAAAAACTGGATGACAGCAGGGTTTTCTTCTTCCGAGTTCGGATTGGTCAGACCCGCCCACTCCTCAGGACGAAAGTAGATTCCGATTACACTATCTGGTTTAGGCAAGTCTTTGCGGACTTGACGGATGCTTCTTTCGTATTGATCAATGGCTGCTAAATAATACCACGGAATTTGTGTGACCGTTTCAACTTTTTTATATAATTTCATTCTTTCCTTATATGGATCGGGTTCCTCCGCATGAGCATCCCTAACTGCAAAAGAAGAGGTGAAGAATAAAAGGAAAGTTCCAATAATCAGAACAGCCCGCAACAGGAATCCTCCTTCCCAATTAATGTACAAGTTTAGTTTATGGATAATGAGTCATTTCATTATCGCTAATAATTGGTAATATAAAAAAATCTACTTGCTTGTCGTTCCTTTTCTAGTATGGTAAAGTGACAAAGAAGAACTCACTCACCATACATATTAATGGGATTCAAGGGGTGTCATAATGAGTAAAAAAGAAGAAATTCTACGAAAGCCTGACTGGCTAAAAATAAAGCTAAATACTAATGAGTCATACACAGGGTTAAAGAAAATGATGCGTGAAAAAAATCTTCATACAGTTTGTGAAGAGGCCCGCTGCCCTAATATACACGAATGCTGGGCAGTAAGACGTACAGCAACCTTTATGATTCTAGGTGATACATGTACTCGTGCGTGCCGTTTCTGTGCCGTTAAAACGGGTTTACCAACTGAATTAGATTTACAAGAGCCTGAAAGAGTGGCAGACTCCGTTCAATTAATGAACTTAAAGCATGTGGTAGTTACAGCAGTTGCACGTGATGATTTAAAAGACGGCGGGGCCGCTGTTTTTGCTGAAACGGTTCGTGCCATTCGTCGTAAAAATCCATTTACCAGTATTGAAGTACTTCCTTCTGATATGGGCGGGAAAGAAGAAAATTTACAGCTATTAATGGATGCGAAACCGGATATCCTTAATCATAATATTGAAACCGTTAGACGCTTAACACCAAGAGTGAGAGCTCGCGCTAAATATGATCGCTCTCTCGAGTTCCTCCGTCGTGCGAAAGAAATGCAGCCAAGCATTCCCACTAAATCAAGTTTAATGATTGGTATCGGAGAAACGAAAGAAGAAATCTTGGAAGTAATGGATGACTTAAGAGCGAATCATGTAGATATTATGACGATAGGTCAGTATTTACAGCCAACGAAAAGTCATCTTAAGGTTGAGAAGTATTATAGCCCTGATGAATTTAAGGAATTACAACAAATCGCAATGAGCAAGGGATTTAGCCACTGTGAAGCAGGGCCACTTGTCCGTTCATCTTATCATGCGGATGAACAAGTAAATGCAGCAGCGAAACATAAACACTTACTTGGTGAAAAAGAAGCCCAGGAAGCATAAAAAAGTGGGAAGAGAGAGGTTGACTGATGTCAACCTCTCTCTTTTAGTCTTAACGCTTATGCATATTAATCCTTTTGATATCCATATCATCTTTTGTTTCGCCGTTTTCGTTTTCGCTATCACTCAAACGCATACCCTGAGGGGATTTTTTCATTTGCGTAATCAGTTCAGTAACGGCATGACGCGCATTACGGCTTGTAGAGTCCAGATTAGCTAAATTCTCGACATCGCGCATTAGCGTTTTATTATCTGTTACATAGACGTGATAGTATCTTGGTACGACTGAAAAAGCGGTTTTCTTCACCTGATCAGCCGTCATATTACGATCTTTTGAATCGGTAGTATAAGCAATCAACACTTCCTGATCAGTAACAAGTGTGGCTGCGTCATTCACGTTAGGAACATTTACACTATATTTACTAATAATATTGGCAAGCTGTTCGCGGTCTAAGGCTGTATAGCCGTCATTTGCCGTATTATCATTCATTATTGGGCTTTTTTGGTGGCGAACAAAACCATAATTGTCGCTAACGTTACGTACGCCACGGCTTGCACCTTCATTGTAAAGTTCGTGTCTTTTGTTATTCACATTAATGGTATTACCGCTTTCTTCATATACATCACGATTTCCCATATCCTTTGAGCATCCAGTTAATGCTGTTATGGTACATAATCCAGCGATTATGACAAATTTTTTCATCATATACACCTCCTTTTATTAGAATGGCCAATGTTCCGTTTTTTTTTCTTAGTAATTGATGGTGAATCGGTTATAATGGATAGTAGGAAATGGCTGGGATAACTGAGGTGAATAATATGATCGTAATAAACAATATCTCTTATGAAATTCTCCAGGAATATCGGGATGGGTATAATGAAGAGGCTTTTAAATCAAGGTATAGCGATATTTTATCTAGGTATGATTATATTGTAGGGGATTGGGGATACGGACAGCTGCGCCTGAAAGGGTTCTTTGATGACCAAAACCAAAAAGCTACTTTTGATACAAAAATTAGCACGTTAAGTGAGTACCTTTATGAATATTGCAACTTTGGCTGTGCATACTTTGTATTGAAAAAAGTGAAAAAATAAAGAGGTCGACTTGTGTCAACCTCTTTTTACTTTGCCATTGGTTTCTATTCATTATAGGGAGCCTGTTTGTCTGTTTCAGGGTCATCATGTGGCGGGTGTGCCCCGTCCATCTGTCTAGGCAAATCTTCATGAAGTGATTTATATTCATAATTAAATGCACTATAGTAGCGCTGTTCTTGTTCCCAGGGGGTGCTTTTATTCTCAACTGGATCATTTTTACCCCTCGGAGATCCGTATGGTCCCTCTGGAAGATCCTCTACCGTTAAGAAGTTCCTTTGAGCTTCCACATTTGAGAAATCATGATACTGCTCAGAATCTTTATCTGCCATGATAAACACACTCCTTTACTCCCTATTATTTGAAAAGAAGTGTGTATTTATGAAACTTAAATTAACTCCATCAAAAAGCCGCGTAATTCCTCGGCATCTTCTTCACTTAACTGAAAAGCATATTCTAAATAACCCTCTTCTTGTAAATCATCCAATCCAATAATAGCAAAGCGGTTTCCTTGCATATCAAGTACCAAATGCTTTCCGTAATGACGGTCACTTTGGACAATAGCTAAATCAAATCGCTGGTTTTCTCCAACAAAGCTAACAAATCTTGTTTTTGTATTTTCTGTATCATCGTATAGGAAAAAGCGTTCTTTCATGAAATGGTCTCCTTTAATTAAAACTGACATCTCTTATATAGTAACAAATAAATAGGACGGAGGGGAGTAAAGAATATTCCGTGACTTTTTACTAGAAATTTATGGTTAAAAAAACACGAACGGTGTCAAATTATGCTACAATATACGTAAATCATGTATGTTGGCTTCTGAGAGGGATGAATTTAATGGTCCGTCAGTACATAGAAAAGGTCAAAAGTGTATTGAAATGGGGAAAGATCGTCTTACCTCTTTCAACCATGCGCTTTTATCCTCCCCAATTTATATTAAGAAATCCTGTGCTAGAAGGGGTAAAAGCTGCCTTTCATGAAGGACACGAGGTAGCTGTTGTTGTCTTTCATATAAAAGATATGAATGAATTGTCAGAGCAGTTAAGCCAGTCCCAAAGCCATCAATTTATCAAACATACTAAGAAATTCTTTCGCTCTGCTGTGGAGAAAGAAATAGACAAGCAAGACGTGATTACCCTTGATGATTTTTACGGTGATGGACTAACGTTATACATAAAAGTAGATTATACACGTCATTCTCTCTCTGAGATTGATTTAGCGATGAGGAGAATCGTTTATAGCGTGGAGCATAGCCTGCAAAAGGCTTATCCTTACCTACAGCCTGTATTTAAGACTGGATATATGTTTGTAGAAAAAAAGCATTTGTCCATTCAGGATGCAATTGGAAGAGCTCAAAGGCAGGCTATTGCCATGGCTGAGAAACGAGTGAAATCTGAATTTAATGAAATGGTCTACTTAATGAAAAGAATTATTTCCAAAAAAGATATAAGATTATTAGCACAACCAATCATAGACGTGGCTACAAAAGAAGTACACGCGTGGGAGATGCTGACACGTGGTCCAGTAGGATCGGGTCTCGAAAGCCCTTTACCGTTGTTTTCGGTAGCAAGGCAAACAGGCTTGCTATATGAATTAGAAATGATCGTGATTGAAAAGGTACTTGAACAAATAAAAGCTGCCAAGTGCAGGAAAGATATATTTGTGAATTGTACCCCACTTACACTTGGAAATATCCGATTTACCCGCGATCTTAAAAATTTAATGCAGCAATATAAAGATATATCCCCTCGTCAGATTACCATTGAGGTAACGGAAAATGATTCGATTGAAGGCTTGAAAAACTTTATCTTTAATATAAAAATGCTGCGCTTAATGGGCTATAAGATTGCCATGGATGATACAGGTGCTGGGTATTCTAGCTTGAGTATTATTAGTGACATCATGCCAGATATTATTAAAATTGATCGTTCAGTTATTCAAAATATAGATAAAAATTCCATTAAAGAATCCATGTTAAAAGGACTGATGCTGGTAGCTAGGGAAGCGGGCTCCCTAGTTGTAGCAGAAGGAATCGAAAATGAAAACGAGGCATCCGTCCTCACAAGAAATAATGTGGATTTGGCACAAGGGTATTTTTATGCACGACCTACAGCGTTGGTTTCAGCTATTGCAACCTAGAAAAAGGAGTGGGATCCCATGTATTTTGTAGACAGGGAAAAAATAGAAGCAACATTAATTTACTTAGAAGAACTTATTCACCTCTTTTCGCAGCAAAAAAATTGGTCATCATCCCTGGAAAAAGCGGCTTTAGAACGGTTAAATCAAATGATGATTGAGTCTGTTTTAGATGTCGGAAATGCAATGATTGACGGCTTTATCATGCGTGATCCAGGAAGCTATGAAGACATTATCGATATCTTAGTCGATGAAAAGGTCATAACGGCTGAAACAGGAGAAAGTTTAAAAGTCTTAATTCACTATCGTAAAAAACTTGTACAGGACTATATTAGTATCAATCATATAGAACTTAACGAACAGTTTTCAGCCTATCTTCATGAGCTGGTCACTTTCGCGGCAAATGTTCGGGATTATTTGGCCAATGAACTAGGACCTGTTTCTGCATTTAAAAACTAATTAGAGGTTGACGCAGTCAACCTTTTTCTTTTTACATGATAAGAAAGTTTAAAATTCGACTTCGAGAACTGTCCAGCTCCAGCGCCTAGCCCCTCGGGTCAAATAACCTTCTGCAATAAAAGTCAAAAGACGTACTTTTCTTGCCGAAGAACATTTGCCTGTCGGGGCTGATCAAGGCGCTTGCGCTTTTCTTATTATTTTAGGGAAAAATACTAAGGGAGTGATAATATGAAAAAGTATAAAGGCTATTTAATTGATTTAGATGGAACGATGTATAAAGGATCGGAGCGGATTGAAGCTGCCTCTGATTTTGTGAAAAATCTACGAGACAATGGAATCCCGTATCTGTTTGTCACGAATAATTCATCAAGGACACCTGCCCAGGTGGCTGAGAAACTGGTTAGTTTTGATATTCCAGCCGAAGAAAAAATGGTCTTTACTACGAGTCAAGCTACCGCAAATTTCATTTATGAACAAAAAAAGGATGCATCTGTGTATGTTATTGGTGAAGAGGGGATACAGACAGCTATTGAAGAAAAAGGTTTTTCATTTGCGGGTGTTGAGGCTGATTTTGTCGTTGTTGGCATAGACCGTGAAATCACCTATGAAAAATTAGCTGTTGCTTGTTTAGCGGTACGAAACGGGGCTACATTTATCTCAACTAATGGGGATATAGCAATCCCAACTGAAAGAGGGCTATTACCGGGGAATGGTTCCCTAACATCTGTTATTTCCGTTTCCACCCAGACCAAACCAATCTTTATTGGAAAACCTGAGTCGATTATTATGGAACAAGCGTTAAAGGTTTTAGGAACCGCTAAGGAAGAAACATTGATGGTTGGAGACTATTATGATACAGACATATTAGCAGGAATGAATGCAGGAATGGATACCTTACTAGTCCATACAGGAGTCACCACAAAAGAATTGCTCACCGGCTATGACCGCCAGCCAACCTTTGTTGTTGATACCCTAGACCAATGGAAACTATAAAGGGGACAGTCCCCCGACGCTTTAACGCGGCGGGGGACTGTCCCCGTTTTTTTATTTCTCCTTTTCTCTTTCTTCCTCTTGTCGTGCGGCACGGTGTGCCAGTCGGCTTGAGGCAGCGGCGGCGATGGCGCCGACGATATCATCTAAAAATGTATGGCATTCACCAGTAGATTTATCATTTAAGTGCGCTAAAATCCCGGGCTTTAATTTGTCGATGTATCCATAGTTTGTAAAACCGATGGAGCCGTATACATTCACAATAGAAAATGCCAGGATTTCATCCACCCCATAAAGACTTTCGTCGGATCCAATGATCGATTGAAGAGGCTCCTCTAACATCCCTTTTTCTGCAAGCATATCAAGCTGTATTCCTGTGATTATGGCATTTTGTACTTCACGTTTAGAAAGAACACGTTCCACGTTTGCTATACAGTCTTCCATTTTGAGGTTTTTATGGTACTTTTCCTGCAAAAAGAAGACTAAATCAGCCATATCCTGAACTTCAACGCCTCTTTCTTTAAGCCATCTGCGAGCTGTTTCTTCAGTGAGATCTACTTTTTTGTGGTCTGCCATCCTCTGATCACCTTTTCTTTGGATTTTCACTATATATATACTCTTTTTCCATAAGATATGCAATTTTATGTAAAAGGAGTAAACCAAAATTTTATTTTCTCCTTCACCAAACTCCGCTATTCTTTTTAAACGTTCTGTTAATCTTGCCTGTTGATTTCCGCTCCAGGCACTGCGATTTCCGTGGGTGTTTCGGCGAGCCTCCTCGGCGCTTGCGCCTGCGGGGTCTCCCCTGAACCATACTCCCACAGGAGTCTTCGTGCCTTCCACTCCAATCAACAGGGGGATAAAAATCAACAATGTTCTTTAACTCTGCTTTTTAAAAAATAGGGGAAGAAACAAGTTTTTGAATGCCCATACATATATATGAGGTAAATAGATGTCTAGAGACGAGGTGGAGGAATGCTTCAAAAATTGCTTGAGAATCAATATGGGATTACTGTTGAGGAATATGTGAAATTAGATAGGTATGATGCGCTAAGAGGAAATGGCTGGTTGTATTTAGTCTCTAATCCTTCTGGCAGGGAAGAAGCAGATGTGACAGAGCTTGAGAAAATTGCGGAACATTTAAGGAATTATGGCGATCAATATGTCCCCATCTTCTTGCCAACCAAGGAAGGCCAACTAATTACCACTTGGGAGAAAAATAAATATTGTGTGTTAGCCAATCGACAAATGGAAGAGCAACGAAAAATCAAACTGGGACGAAAGCTAGCTAAATTTCACGAACGTGGCCGCAGGGTCCCCTTTCAAATTGAAAGGTCGAGCAGAATTGGGGAGTGGAAGTCCTTATGGGAAAAGCGTCTCGAACAGATGGAGAAAGTGTGGAACAATCTGCTCTTCCAAACACCAGAAGATGAATTCGAAAAGATGTTCATTGATTCATTTCCTTACTACTTAGGATTAACGGAGAATGCGATTCAATATTTGGTTGATTCGGAGCTTGATGATGAGCCTACAGAAACAGATGGTGGGACTGTTTGTCATGAACGTTTTACACAGCAAACATGGGGTGGACATTATATGATTAAAAGTCCATTTGACTGGGTTTTTGATCACCGCAGCCGAGACTTAGCTGAATGGACAAGGGAAAGATATTTCCGCAATATCCAAACCTATGATGTAGATTTAAAACAGTTTTTTAACGAATACCAAAGTGTTTCCCCATTAACATCCTTTTCTTGGAGGTTGTTATATTCTCGATTGATTTTTCCACTTCACTATTATGATTGTATTGAAAGTTATTATATTACTCGTTCTGAACAGGATAAGAAGGTATTAGAGGAACGTTTAAGCAAAATATTACGGCAAGCAAGTGAATACGAACGGTTTTTGGCTGGGTTCTTCCAAATGGCTGGAGCACCGATTCGCCGGTTCAACCTCCCCCAACTGGAGTGGCTTGGAAAATAATTTATAGTATTCAGATTTGTGGAACAATGTTTTAAAAAACATATGGTAAAATAATAATGTGATTCAGAATAATTAAGGAAGTGAATGCAGCATGAAGCCATACGTTTTTATTACACGGAAGCTTCCAGACGAAGTTGTAAAACCACTACTGCAAAACTATGAAGTGAGCATGTGGGAACAGGAGGATATTCCTGTTCCAAAAGATTTACTCCTTTCCGAAGCAAAAAAAGCGGATGCACTACTAACGATGCTCTCAGATTCCATTGATGAAAAGGTTCTAACCGCTGGAAAGAAGTTAAAGGTAGTCGCAAACCTTGCTGTGGGTTTTGACAATATTGATCTAAAAGTTGCCAGCAGAGAGGGAGTCGCAGTGTGCAATACACCTGATGTGTTAACGGATACTACTGCTGATTTAACCTTTGGACTGCTTATGGCGACAGCAAGAAGATTAATGGAAGCGGCAGAGTTTGTGAAAGACGGAAAATGGAAAAGTTGGAGTCCTTTGTTATTAGCTGGACATGACATTCATCATAAAACAATTGGCATTGTTGGTATGGGGAAAATCGGTGAGACGGTAGCAAAACGGGCAACTGGTTTTGAGATGAATATTCTGTACCATAACCGAACACGTAAGCCAGCGGTTGAACAAGAGCTTGGAGCAGTGTACGTGAGCCTTGATGAATTAGTGGAAAAAGCAGATTTTATTGTCTGCCTAACTCCGCTTACGAGTGAAACGAAAAATATGTTTACCCGAGAGATGTTTAAGAAAATGAAGCAGTCAGCTATTTTTATTAATGCCGGAAGAGGTCCAGTTGTTGATGAACAGGCTCTATTTGATGCATTAGTTGCAGGAGAGATTGCTGGTGCGGGTCTTGATGTGTTTGAGAAAGAACCAATTGGGGCAGACCATCCGTTATTACAGCTTCCTAATGTTGTGGCATTGCCGCATATTGGAAGTTCTAGTGTGGAAACAAGAATGGAAATGATGAAGCTCTGCTTGTCAAATATTCAAGCGGGGATAGAGGGAAATGAACCGAAGACATTGGTGAATAAAGATTGGAAACCCTTAGTCAAGGCTTAATAGCATAAATAAAGCGATTGCCGCCTTGGCAATCGCTTTAACATTTTATTAAAATACTTGTTCTACTTCAACAACGCCTGGAACTTCTTCTAATAATGCTCTTTCAATCCCAGCCTTTAATGTGATCGTTGAACTTGGGCAGCTTCCGCAAGCACCTAATAAGCGGAGCTTAACAATACCATCCTCTACATCTACTAATTCACAATCCCCGCCATCGCGAAGAAGAAATGGACGTAACTTATCTAATACTTCTTGAACTTGCTCAATCATTTGTTGTTCTTCCACTGTTAATCGACTCCTTTCCTACTTATATTATAATGTCATTAGTGCTAAAAATCCATTCTCAGAAATTAGTAAAGCACACATTTAAATACATTTTCTTAGTTTTTATAGTAAATATAAAGTACAATAAAAGAAAAAAGGCAGGAAGTATACATGAGTAGAATTGAAGTGGAAATCGTTCTTTATGGTGCTGAACAATTGTGTCCTAGCTGTGTGAATTTACCTTCTTCAAAAGAAACCTTCGAATGGCTTGAAGCTGCTGTTGCAAGAAAGTTTCCTAATCAACCCGTTAAGATGGTTTATGTAGATATAGAGCAACCCACTGGTGATGATGAAAAACGTAGCTTTGCCCAAAGAGTCATTGATGAGGACATGTTTTATCCTGTTGTCGTGATCAAAGACAAAGTAGTGGGTGAAGGAAACCCACGATTAAAGACCATATTTTCAGAACTAGAAAAATATGGATATCAAGCAATGTAAAAAAGAAGCATTCCGCAGTGGAATGCTTCTTTTCCATTATCCATTATGAAATTTATACATCCAAAGAATTCCTGATTTCAATAAACGGGCCACACGTCCGGTAATGGCATGATCAGCCATCAATCCAAAGCCATGCTTTTTGCCGAGAGAGCCAAGGATGCCCTTTAATTTAATTGGAGGGAAAGATGTAGGAGGCTCTTCCCCTTTCCAGCGTCTTTTTAGTACCTCAACAATTTGCTCTGCCTGTCCCTCAGCCAATTGAGCACTAGGAGCATGTGGAAGGCTTGCACAGTCACCGACAACAAACACGTGCTCATCACTTGGCAAATGATGAAGTGGAGTAAGGACCAATCTTCCCATACGATCTTTTTCCCCGTCCATATCGCGGACAATTTTACTTGCTTGAATGCCAGCCGTCCATACAATGACATCACAATCGATAGGAACATCGTGATTGTATAACTTCTTTTCTTCTACTTTGGTGATGTTTGAATTGTTAATGATTTCCACATTGTTTTTAACAAACCAATTTTCCACGTATTTACTTAAACGTTCAGGAAAAGAGGATAAAATATGGTTCCCTCTATCAAATAATTTAATCTGAAGGTCTTCTCGGCTTTCACTTAATTCGCTAGCTAACTCTACTCCACTTAGACCAGCACCGACAATCGCTACAACAGAACCAGGTCCGAGATTGTTTAAAACAGAATAAGTGTGACGTGATTTATCAATACTCTGTATGCTATAGGTATATTGCTCTGCACCTGGAACATCATGATACTTATCCTCGCAGCCAAGACCCACAACTAAATCATCGTAGCTAATTGCCTCAGCATCCTTTAATTCAATCTTTTTATCAGTCGTATTAATCCCGATAACCTCGCCGTATTTTACGACTAAACGAGGGTGTTCCGGGAAGGTAACACGGATTTCTTTATCTGAAATCGTTCCAGCAGCTAATGCATAATATTCCGTTTTTAAGCAGTGGTAAGGGACTCGGTCAACAAGTGTAATTGTTACGTCCTCTGGTAAATGATTTGGAAGAAGTTCATTTAAGATCTTCATCCCGCCGTATCCACCACCGAGAATGACAAGGTTTTTCATTATTAATTCCCCTTTGTTTATCCGGTTTTTCATAAAGAATGGTTAGCGCTTGCAATTTTAAAATATTAGAATAATAATCTCTTTCTTTACCACATACGAGTATAACTAAAATGTGTACAAATAACAACATTTTTCATACTATTCTTGACACTGAACCCTAGAACATGGTAATTGACGAAGAGGTTGAAATAGAGTAGCATATCTAGGTGTGGAGAGGTGAAACTAGTGATTCAGCCTATCATTGAATTTTGTATAAGTAACTTGGCAAATGGTGCTCAAAAGGCACTTGAAAAATTACAAAAAGATCCTGACTTGGATATTATTGAATATGGATGTCTCGGATATTGTGGGAAATGTGCCACCACACTTTATGCTCTAGTGAACGGAGAGGTCGTTACTGGTAACACAGCAGATGAATTGGTTGATAATATTTACCAATATCTAGAGGGAAATCCGATGTT
This sequence comes from Neobacillus sp. Soil_C_43, assembly GCF_057656715.1. Lineage (NCBI taxonomy): Bacteria > Bacillati > Bacillota > Bacilli > Caryophanales > Bacillaceae > Neobacillus > Neobacillus sp. Soil_C_43. The sequence goes on along the minus strand of NZ_JBDGJV010000010.1, from coordinate 149,990 downwards.
TTAACTAAAGGGAGCAAGCCGCTTCCTTTTTTTCTTAAATAGAATAGATTATAGTATGTGAATCTTAACAGTTGAGTCCTGTAATTGTAGTGTATATACTATATTAAAAGCGCAGGTAAAGGTGGGGAATTTGAATGAGTAAGGAAGTTGTTATACTAACTGAAGCAGCAGCACTTCATATTAAAGAAATGATGAAGCATAACGAGGAAGAAGGTGCACTCTTACGTGTTAGCGTAAAAGGGGGCGGATGCAGCGGATTATCCTACGGGATGGGCTTTGATCATGAGGTAAATGAAAATGACCTTCAACTCGAACAGCATGGGATTCAAATACTTGTTGATAAAGAAAGTGCAGCTATCCTCCAAGGGACAAAAATTGATTATAAAGAATCCATGATGGGTGGGGGCTTCACCATTGATAACCCGAATGCCATCGCTTCATGCGGATGCGGATCTTCTTTTAGAACAGCAACTGCTACAGGAACTCCGGAAGAATGTTAGAAAATAGAAAAAGGCGCCCAACGGACGCCTTTTGTTTTTTATTGCTTAAACATAGAAGAACTGTGTAATGGCTGTGCTTTTGCCTTTGGATCGATGTATGTTTTGGCGTTATTAACAGCTGTTGGTGCTTCACCAAAACCACAAGCAATTAGTTTCACTTTTCCATCATAGGTACAAATGTCTCCAGCAGCATAAATACCTGGTGTATTTGTTTCCATTTTTGAATTAACAAGGATGGAATTCTTTTCAATTTCAAGACCCCATTCTTTAATTGGTCCAAGGGAAGAAACAAACCCATAATTACAGATGACTGCATCTACATCAATTGTTTCCTTTTCTTCACCATTTACCGTGGAAAGAACGACTTGTTTAATTCCGTTCTCATCGCCAATTAATTCAGCAGGCACGTATGGAGTCTTTACATCCACTTTTGAATTGTAAAGGTTTTCCACACTGTGTTCATGTGCACGGAACTTATCGCGACGGTGAACAATTGTTACCTTTTCAGCAATTGGTTCAAGCATTAATGCCCAGTCAACTGCAGAATCTCCGCCACCGAATACGACTACCTTTTGACCAGCAAACTGATTTAAATCTTCTATGAAATAATAGAGGTTTTTATGTTCATATTGCTGTGCACTTTCTAATTCAAGACGGCGCGGTTGGAAAGCCCCATTTCCAGCAGTGATAATAACTGTCTTTGAATAATGCACTTCTTTATTAGTTGTTAATTTGAACGTTCCATCTTCTAGTTTCTCTAACTTTTCAACAGATTGCTCAAGAGCGATAGAAGGGTCGAACTTGGCCATTTGTTCTTTTAGGTTATTAATTAATTCTTGAGCACGGACTTTTGGGAAGCCAGCTACGTCATAAATATATTTTTCCGGATAAAGAGCCGATAGTTGTCCACCAAGCTGTGGTAAGCTTTCAATGATTTTCACTGATGCTTGTCTCATTCCGCCATAAAAGGCAGTAAATAGACCAACAGGGCCGCCTCCGATTATTGTAATGTCATAAACTGTTTGATTTTCTTGCACTCCGTATCCCCCCAACTAGTAGTAACAAACTCCACTCACTATAATATCATAAAACTAGGAAATCCTCACAACTTTCTAGCAATTATTCAGAGTAGGTGTAATTTTTAAATAATAAAATATCGGTCATAATGGGGCCGGTTTTATAATATTGTTAAGGTAAATATTTTAAAAAATCCGCTTGAAAATAGTGTTAAAGTAGCATAAGATGTAATGTGGATATATTGTTAACATTCTGTGGCAAAAAAGGCACATTTATGTGAATGATGTAACAGGTTCAAATATTCAGTCAAATTTATTTATTTTATTCATTCCCTATGTGCTTACTAGTTTATTCTTTTTCTTTGAAGCCATTCGTGAATAATATCACATACATTTTTACACAAAGCAAAATAAAAATGGGCTTAGCAGTGGAAGATAAGAAAAAGAGAAATTTATTCAAAAATATTATTATAAAAGGTGGAAGTGATCACTTTGAGAAAGCCTAAAATCGTTATTATCGGTGCTGGTTACGGCGGACTTATGACAACAGTTCGTTTACAAAAGTTAATCGGTGTAAATGAAGCAGATATCGTATTAATAAATAAGAACGACTATCATTATGAAACAACATGGTTACACGAGGCTTCTGCTGGTACATTACATCATGATCGTGTTCGTTATGATATTAGAGATGTCATTGATCGTAGTAAGGTTGATTTTGTTCAAGATACGGTGGTTGAAATCAACAGAGAAGAGAAAAAGGTTATTTTAGACAAAGGTGAAGTCGATTATGACTACCTTGTTATCGCCCTTGGAGGCGAGCCTGAAACGTTTGGAATCAAAGGCTTAAAAGAATATGCATTTGGAATTACCAATGTGAATTCTTCCCGCCAATTACGTGAGCATATTGAATATCAATTTGCTACGTACAATATGGAAGAAGAAAAGAACGACAATCGCTTGGTTATTGTTGTTGGTGGTGCAGGATTTACAGGAATTGAATTCCTGGGTGAGTTAACGAACCGTATTCCTGAATTATGTCATGAATATGATGTGGATTTCCATAAGGTAAAGATTATCTGTGTGGAAGCTGCACCAACGGTATTACCAGGATTTGACCCAGAGCTTGTAAATTATGCGGTTTCTCAACTAGAGCGTAAAGGCGTTGAATTCCTTATTGGAACGGCGATTAAAGAAGCGACTCCTGAAGGTATTTTTGTAGCTAAAGGTGAAGAGGAAACACGCGAAATTAAGGCTGGCACAGTTGTTTGGGCAGCAGGTGTACGTGGTAATGCGATTATCGAAAAGTCTGGTTTTGAAGCAATGAGAGGTCGTGTAAAAGTACAATCTGACCTACGCGCACCTGGACATGATGAGGTATTCATTATTGGTGATAGTTCTCTTGTAATCAATGAAGAAATCAATCGTCCATATCCACCAACCGCACAGATTGCTATGCAGCAAGGTGAAGTGGTTGCGCGCAACTTAGCAGCACTAGTTCGCAACAAGTCTGAACTTGAATCCTTCACATTCGACAACAAAGGTACAGTATGTTCCCTTGGCGAAGATGATGCAATTGGTGTAGTATTTGGTAAAAAATTAACTGGTGCTAAAGCATCCTTCATGAAGAAAGTAATCGACAATCGTTCTCTTTATATGATTGGTGGAGCAGGCCTAGTATTGAAAAAGGGTAAATTTAACGTATTCTAAAAATACAACAGGTAAAAGGACAGAGAATCTTCTGTCCTTTTTTTGGTATAGTAGATTAAATAGTTTAGTTTACGTAGGGAGTGTTAATATGAGCAGTCGTGAAAAACGCGGGAAGGTATGGTTGGCTGTTTCTGGATTAGTGAAATCCAGCGAAGGCCATTGGCTCGTGGTAAAGAAGAGGTACGGAGGCCTAAAGGGGCAATGGTCTTTACCTGCAGGTTTTGTTGAGGAGGGGGAGACCGCTGACGAGGCTGTGATTAGGGAAGTGAAAGAAGAAACCGGAATCAGCTGTACTGTTAAGGGGTTAATTGGATTAAGAACAGGTGTTTTAAAAGGGGAAATAAGTGATAATATGCTTGTATTCTTGCTTGAACCTGTGAAACAGGAAGAAAGAATTATACATCAGGAGAATGAGCTGTATGAAGCAAGATTTATAGCTCCACATAAATTGCTTCTTGAAAAGGATGCGTCCATTCTTTTACATTATTTAATTGAACAAATGGAATTAACTAGTAAGCCCGGTGTAGAGGATCTAAACCCTGGAAATCAATTTGGATATACAGCTTATAAATTATTTTTGTAATTTTTAGAAAATTTAAGTAACACTTAGAAAATGAAAGAAAACTTACAATGTATCCGTTTTCTTTGCCTTATTTGGTGAATTTCCGGTCTTTTCTTTTTACTCGATCCTTGATATATTATCAGAAAATTAAGTTAATAATTTAAGGGGATGATCAAGATGACAGTGAAGAGCGTGGATACAAAAAAGTGTGATTATTGTTCAGGTAATGGGTATTTTCAACTATTGCTAGGAGGATCGGAAACTTGTTCCTGCTGCGGCGGTTCAGGGACGAAAAAAGACTAAAGATAAATCGAATGATTGTAAAATGCTCTACATTGCTTCTTCGGATCACTTCGAAGAGCTATTTTTTTGTCTGTTTTTGTGTTGACTCCCTTTTAGACATTCAGTACACTAAAAGTTGATGTATAAAGGGAGGAATCTCGGATGCAAATGAGCATTGTGGTGTTAATCATATCGATTGTGCTATTTTTTGTCTTATTTTTTGGAATTGGGTTTATCCTTAATATGCTACTAAGAATGTCATGGGTAATGGCTATAGTGTACCCTGTAGTGGCAATTTTAATTGTAGATAAAGTCCGTTTTGTTGAATATTTTACAAATAGTAAAGTGGCCTTTCAGGAACTAGGACAAAAGTTCAGTTCTTTAGCCACTGCAGATATTCTAATATTGGTAAGTGGGTTAGCAGGGGCCATTGCTGCTGGTTTTACAATTAAGTTATTACGTAAGAATGGATATCAGATGTTCTAAGACTTTTTACCTTAAGGTAAAAAGTCTTTTTTAGTTGTTGGAAAAAATTTCTCACTTCTTTTTTGAATATTTCCCTTCAGCTTGGGAATGAATATTTTGGGAGGAGTGAAAATTTTAATGAATAAAACAAAAAATTGGATTAAACGATTTGCTCTTGTATGTCTATTCTTAATGGCATTATTAGCAACCTTCCAATCCATCTCTGGCGTAAATGCAAGAATTCTAATTAATCATATTGCGTCTGGACTTTCTGTAAGTGAAACTGCTTCAAACACAACGTCGCCATCGTTAGAGGATGCTTTTGATTGGTCAAAGTACCCTAAACATACAGTTACGGCCACAGGATATACAGCAGGGATTGAATCAACAGGTAAGAGCAAAGGACACCCGGAGTATGGAATTACCTATTCCGGTGTAAAAGTAAAACGTGATTTATTCTCCACCGTTGCAGCTGATTTAAACGTTTTCCCTATTGGTACGATCCTATTTGTTCCAGGCTATGGATATGGTGTCGTCGCGGATAAAGGAGGAGCCATTAAAGGAAATGAGCTCGACCTTTATTACGAAACGGTTGAGGATGTTTATAACAAATGGGGCAAAAAACAGGTCGACGTGTATGTTGTTCAAAAAGGGAATGGTAAGCTCACTGAGGAACAGCTGCAGGCATTAAACGAAGATAAGGCTCTGCAGGTATTTCGTCAGCAGTATACAAGCTCAGAGAAAAGGTAAGAAACAGGCCCAGTGCCTGTTTTTTTTTATAGACTGTGTTAAAGAACATTGTTGATTTTAATACCCTGTTGATTGGAGCGGAAGGCGCGAAGACTCCTGTGGGAGTACGGTTCAGGGGAGACCCCGCAGGCGTAAACGCCGAGGAGGCTCGCCGAAACGCCCACGGAAAGCGAAGCGCCTGGAGCGGAAATCAACAGACAAGTTTAACGAAGCCTTTTTATAGGATGAAAATTTAGTCTATCGAAATAAACAAACCTTTTCGATATAATAGAGAAGACTAACATGGAGGTGGAGTGGACATGTTTCACGTTAAAAAAGAATTGGATTTTACAACAGAGCATGAAGGCTTGGTTATCGGTTTGTTTGATAAACCCGAGAAATTTACTGGACCATTAGCCAATCTTGATGAGAGGTTTGATGGACAACTTACCGAATTGGTTAAGTCAGGTGACCTTTCTGCAAAATTAAAAAGTATTACAAAAGTACATAGCTTTGGAAAAATTGCAGCCAAGCGCATTTGGTTTGTCGGATTAGGAAAAGAAAAAGAGGTATCCTTTGAAAAGGTTAGAGCCGCATTTGGTAAACTATTCAAGGAGGTTAAAGCAAGTAAGATTGTAGAAACAGCTATTTACTTAGATTCGTTTATTACAGACAAAGTAGATGCTTTGGATGCAGCACACGCATTAAGTGAGGCGTTTTCGTTATCTACCTATCAATTCGAAGGCTATAAGCAAAGGTCGAATGAGCCAGAGAAAAAATTAGAGAATCTGACTGTTTACTGTAACACTAATGAAGAAGATTTACAGGCATCATTGAATGTTGGTTATGCTTTTGGAAGAGGGACCAACTCTGCAAGGACACTTGTGAACACTCCAGGTAACTTACTAACAGCCACTGATATGGCGAACTATGCAAAAGTGCTTGCAGCCAAGTATGATTTTGAAGTAGAAATTTTAGAGAAGGCAGAGCTTGAAAAGCTTGGGATGGGTGCGTTTCTAGCGGTTAATCAAGGGTCTACGGAGCCACCTAAGATGATTGTTTTAAAATATCAAGGAAAAGACGAATGGAAGGATGTCATTGGTCTTGTTGGAAAAGGAATTACCTTTGATACGGGTGGCTACTCGATTAAAACAAAGGCTGGAATCGTGGGCATGAAAACCGACATGGGCGGAGCGGCTGCTGTCCTTGGTGCTATGGAGATTATCGGAGAAATAAGACCAGAGCAAAACGTTGTAGTAGTCATTCCTTCAACAGATAATATGATTAGCGGTGGGGCGTTTAAGCCAGACGACGTCATTACGTCCATGAGTGGGAAAACCATAGAGGTGTTAAATACAGACGCAGAAGGCCGCCTTGTGCTAGCAGATGCTGTTACATATGCTAAGCATCATGGGGCGGATTATTTAGTGGATGTTGCCACATTAACTGGTGGCGTTATCACTGCACTAGGGTTGCATACAACAGGTGCAATGACGAACCATGAATCTTTATATGAGCAAGTACTGGAAGCTTCGATGGAAGCGGGAGAAAAAATGTGGCAATTGCCATTGTTTGAAACCGAAATTGAACGTGTAAGAAACAGTAAAGTAGCTGATTTGAATAACTCTCCTGGCAGTGAAGGTCATGCGTTAGTCGCTGGTGCGTTTATTGGCGAGTTTGCTGAAGGGACCCCATGGGTACACCTGGATATTGCTGGGACGGCCACTTCTTCGAAGGACTATGACCTGGGTCCAGCAGGTGCAACAGGAGTTATGACGCGTACGCTTGCCTTATTTGTTGAACGATTTGAACCGATTGGAAAATAGACTGGAGAAAGCTTCATATTCGATTTAGAGGATTACATACGCTTTTGCCCACTCCAAACCCCATCTTTTTGCATATGCAATAGTGTAGGCAAGTATAGATGAAAAAGGAGGTAATGGTGTATGTACCCTTATCGAAGCCCGTACCCGGTACACGATCAACGATTTATTGGCTTTGGATTGCCGTTAGCGATAGGTGGACTTAGTTTTCTAGGAGGCTTACTAGGAGGCGGATTAGGAGCATCTTTTGCAGCTCGCCCTTTTTATGGCGGATTCGGTTACCCAGGTTTTGGCTACCCAGGTTTCGGCTATCCACCAATGGGCTTTCTGCCTGGAGGCTATCCACCTATGGGATTCCCAGGTTATTATTAGGAACAAGTTAAAAACAGCTCTCGAGGCTGTTTTTTTCGTTTAGATGATAGATAAAAAAAGGAAATTTTTAAGAAATGGAGAATAGGTTTAGATAGTAAAGATCTACATACCGGAGGGGTAGAAATGATAAAGGACACATTAATTGAAGCGCTCGGAATAAAGATTACTCAATTAGGAGAAGGGAAAGTCACTGCCACAATGCCAGTAGATGAGCGAACTCGCCAACCATTTGGATTACTGCACGGAGGCGCATCTGTTGCCTTAGCAGAGACAGTCGCAAGTGTTGGAGCTTATGAATTAGTGGATAAAGAAACAGAGGGTGTAGCTGGATTAGAAATAAACGCAAACCATGTTCGTCCGAAAACCGAAGGTGTGGTTACGGCAGTAGGGACAGTTCTGCACCAAGGAAAATCAACGATGGTTTGGGATATTAAAATTACAGATGAACAAGACAGACTAATTTGTGTTTCTAGATGTACAATGGCAGTGATTAAATTAAAAAAATAAAACAGTAACCAAATAAAGAATGGGATTTTTTCCATTCTTTATTAGATTATAAGAAAAGTATAAAATACTTTGAGAATTGTCCAGCTCCAGCGCCTAGCCCCTCGGGTCAAATAACCTTCGGCAAGAAAAGTCAAAAGGCGGACTTTTCTTGCCGAAGAACATTTGCCTGTCGGGGCTGACCAAGGCGCTTGCACTTTTCTGTGTCTATTGTACAAAAATTTAAAAAATTTAGATTGGTTTCATGATATAATCAAAGAAATAAAAAAAATAGAAAAAAAGCACAATTTTTTGTACAGGTTTCTTTATATAATGATAGTAAGATGGAAACGAATGGTGGTGATAGTAAAATGAGAACGAAGAAACAATATTTATTTATTGATTTTGAGTTTACAATGCCTGAAAGAAATATGCGTATGAAGGACTTTTTTGCGGAAATCATCGAGGTTGGAATAGTTGCCGTAGTTGATGATGAGGTTACGGAACAATTTTCATCCTATGTTTCACCACTTAAATTCCCAAAACTATCAGAACGCTGCAAATCATTCTTACATATTTCACAGCAGCAGGTCGATAAGGGGCTATCAATTTATGAACTTATAAAAAAGCTGGAGGAGTTCAATAAAAATAACTATGATACCACTATTGTTACTTGGGGAAATATGGATATGAAGGTCTTACGGCATAATTGTTTACAGGCGGGCATGGCATTTCCTTTTAAGGCAGCTGAAATTGATTTGTCTATGGAATATAAACGGTTCTTTGGTGATCAAAATCAAACCGGTCTATGGAAAGCTGTTCAGGAATATGGCAAAGAAGGGACAGGCAGGCACCACCGGGCATTAGATGATGCGTTGACTACCTACAATATATTCAAACTTGTTGAAAAGGATAAACGGTACTTGGAAAAACCAAAACCAACAACTATTGGGGATCGTATTGATTTTTCAAAGCTATTAAATGAATTTGCATAAAAGGCCAAATCATTCAAACTGATTTGGCCTTTTGTTCTTCTATAACTTATAATCCTTTTCTAATGCTGCGACCGCTTTCAAGCTCATTTCAGCCCATTCTGATGGAGCTTCCTCGAGGTCTTTTTTCATTTTGGCCATAGCTTCTTTTAAGGATTCCTGATAATCAGGGATTTCACCATCAAACTGTTTTACCATCTGTTTCGGAATATTAGCTTGCTCCCTAAAAGCGAGTGCCCGTCTTTCATGGAAAATTAGAACATCAGCATCCTTAGGATTATGAAGATCCCCTTGCATCGGGTGTTTAAGAACACCCAAAACTCTTACTAAAAAATGCTGAGGTCGAACTTCCGTTAATTCCCCAATATATTTCCCAGTTTTATAAATCCCTGTAACAATATCACCAATTTGCAACTCCGACACATCCATCACTCCTCCATCTAATTGTTTCTCCTTTCATTTTATAAGAAAACATAGTAAATTAAAAACAATGTGTGAAATAATATTCATTCGTTTAAAGTGGATAATTGGAGGGAAGCTAAATGAGAAAGAAATTGCAAATAATTGTCACACTAATGACAATCGTTCTAGTATTGGCAGCATGTGGGACAAGTTCGAACAAGGAAGAAGCAAAAGTGAAGACTGCCACGCCAAAAACAGAACAAAAGAAAGGAGACGAACAAGTGTCAAATACAGTGTATCCTCAGTTAACTACTGAAGTAGCTGAAAATGAGAAATTGATTGAAATGGAAACTTCCATGGGGAAAATCAAAATTAAATTATTTCCCGAGTATGCACCAAAAGCAGTTGAGAACTTTGTGAAACACAGTGAAGAAGGGTATTACGACGGACTTATTTTTCATAGAGTAATAAATGATTTCATGATTCAGGGCGGAGATCCTAATGGGAATGGAACAGGTGGAGAAAGTATTTACGGCAATCCGTTTGAAGATGAATTCTCTAATAATCTTTTCAATCTACGCGGAGCCCTTTCAATGGCTAACTCCGGTGCGAACACAAATGGAAGTCAGTTTTTTATTGTTCAAAAGACCTCTCTAGATCCATCTATGAAATCGGAAATGGAAAAAGCGGGTTATCCAAAAGAGATGATAGAAGCCTACGATAAAAATGGTGGAACACCATGGCTTGATCATAAACATACAGTTTTCGGTCAAGTGGTTGAGGGGATGGATATTGTTGATAAGATTGCCAATACCCCAGTAGATCCAAAGGACAAGCCAGAAAAAGACGTAATCATCAAAAAAATTACCGTTTTAAAATAAACGGAACGGTGAAAGGATTCATTGGTAAGAAACGTTTTTTGTTGCTATAATTACTTTTTAGAGCCATTCCTTTTAGAAAGGGAGATAAAAATGTTTCTACCATCCGTTCTATCATTGTTTTTATATTTTCCGGAAGATAAATCAGAGTATATTCCTGCAGCCATTACGTTTGCTATTTTTTTAATTGGTGCTCTTCTGACGATGAGATTCATCATAAAGATTTCCAAACGTGAGGCTCTGAAGACAAAAGAGCTAGAGGAACAAATACTAAAAAATAATCAGTCCAATCAGAGAAACAGTTAACCAGTGCTGTTTCTTTTTTTATACGAAAAGAGATGAATAGGTCTACCCACTCAAGCCCATACTAAGCGCAAATTGTCTATTAATGGGGGAGTACATATGAAAAATAGCTGGTTGATTATTCCACTTCTTTTGCTGACAGGATGTATGGAAAAGGAAATAAAAAAACTGGATGTTGAGATGTTCAATGCTTCAGGAGACTCACTTGGAACAGTTACATTGGCCGAGCAAACCAGCGGTGTGAAAATGTCGGTAAGTTTAAAGGGTCTTCCAGCTGGAGAGCATGCCATTCATATTCATGAAAAGGGGAAATGTGAAGCACCTGATTTTAAATCGGCAGGTAATCATTTTAACCCAGAAAAAAAAGAACATGGACTCCTTCATCCCAAAGGGGCACATGCGGGAGACTTGCCAAATTTAATTGTAGAGGATAGTGGGTCTGTAACGGCAGAATTAATGGCGCCAAATGTAACGTTAAAGAATGGGAAGAAATCGTTGTTTACGAAAGAAGGAACATCTATTGTCGTCACCGAAGGAAAGGATGATGGGATGACCCAACCAACGGGTGACTCTGGAAATCGAATCGCTTGTGGTGAAATTTCAAAGAATAAACAAGGACAAAAAAAGGCGCAGGAAGAACAAGAATAAAATCGAGGGCTATCTCTATCAAGGGATAGCTTTTTTGTTTGAATACTCTTAAAAAATTTATTCATAATGGGTAGGAATCTAAGCTTATCCAAAAAGTGAGACATACACTACAGAGAGACGGTAAGGAGGCGATAAAATGGACAAAAGACAATTTGGCGGATTCCCCGGACAAATGGGTTACCCGCAAATGGGGGGCTATCAGCAACCTGGATTTGGACAAATGGGAGGTTATCAGCAACCTGGATTTGGACAAATGGGAGGCTATCAGCAACCTGGATTTGGACAAATGGGAGGTTACCAGCAGCCTGGATTTGGACAGATGATGGGAGGCTATCACCACCATCACGGCTATCCACAAATGATGGGAGGCTTTCCTCAACAAATGGGAGGCTTTCAACAACCGATGATGGGTGGGCAGCAAACAGGCTTTCCACAAATGATGGGTGGACAGCAACCTGGATTCCCACAAATGATGGGCGGGCAACAGATGGGTGGATCGACTCAAGGACAGAAACCACCATCAATGGGCGGCCAACGGAAAAAAGACAAAAAATAATGAGTGTCATTTGAATTATAGGTAAACCTGTCATCTTTTTATAAGGGACAGGTTTTTCTATTTCTTGCTTTTTATCGTAATTTTCAAGACAATGAATTCATTAAATTAATTATTGGAGTGCATGGACAATGGAACAAAAATTATATTACCAAGATGCGTACATACAAACGTTTTCTGCCCAAATAGTAAAACAAGAACAAGACGAACAAGGACAGTGGTATGTTGTTTTAGACCAGACAGCCTTTTATCCAACAGGTGGCGGACAGCCATATGATCAAGGAACCATTGCGGATAGGAACGTTATCAATGTGGAAGAAAAAGAGGGAGAAATTCGTCATTACCTGGAAACCCCTTTACAAGAGATTGAAGGAATAAAAGAAGGGATAGTTGATTGGGAAAGACGGTTCGACCATATGCAACAGCATTGCGGACAGCATATTTTATCAGCAACCTTTGATCATCTTTTTCAATATAAAACGGTTGGTTTTCATTTAGGAGCAGAGACGCTGACAATAGACCTTGAAACTGTGACTCTAACAGAACACGAAGTAAAGAGGGCAGAGGAACTTGCAAATAAAATTATTTTAGAAAATAGAGAGATTAAAGTGAAATGGGTAACGGAAGAAGAGTTATCCCAATATGCTCTTCGAAAAGAGACAAAGGTAAAAGAGGATATTCGACTTGTGATTATCCCTGATTTTGATTATAACGGCTGTGGTGGAACACATCCTAAATCAACAGGGGAAGTTAGCGCCATTAAAATATTAAATTGGGAAAAACAGAAGAAAAAGATTCGACTGCAATTTGTTTGCGGGCACCGAGTAATAAAGCAGCTTGAGAAAAAGCAAAAGGTGATGCTTGAATTAACTAAGCTACTCAATGCTCCCGAAAAAGAAATGGAATCTGCTGTCAGTCGATTGGTTGAAAACGGAAAAAGTTTGGAAAAGGCGTTGGAGCAAGCGCGGGAAAATTTACTTCAGTATGAAGCAAAGGACCTATTGGCCAAATCAGAGGACGCTCGTCAAATAGTGGGTGAGGTATTTCAAAATCGAACCATCCAAGAGCTACAAAAGCTTGCTCGACTTATAACTGCGGAAAACGATCAGGTCCTAGTTTTCATTGTATCAACCAATGAAGGTAGGTTACAGCTTGTGTGTGCTAGGGGTGCTGCAAGAGAAGAGAATATGAAAGCAATAGTTGGAGAAATTCTACCAAAGATAAATGGAAAGGGCGGTGGAAATGAATCCTTTGCACAAGGCGGAGGAGATGCCCACCTACCAGCAGAAGAGATTCTTGAACTTATCCTAGCGCGTTTAAAATAGCTTCATGTAAGTTTTCTTTGCTTGGATATTTAGGTATACTTGGATTAGAAATGTGAGAGGGTGAAAATCGTGGGATTTTTAGATGGATTAATGGGAAATGCATCAGAAGTAAATGCTGCAGAAGTACAGCGGGAATTTGGACGAGTTCTAGCACCGGCTGAACAAATTGAAAAGGCATATAAACTTATTCGTGATATGTTTATTTTTACTAATAAGCGATTAATATTAGTAGACAAACAAGGACTTACAGGGAAAAAAGTCGAGTACCATTCGATTCCTTATAAAAGCATTACACATTTCAGTATTGAAACAGCAGGAAACTTTGACTTAGATGCAGAACTAAAAATCTGGATCTCAGGAAATGCTCTTCCATTACAAAAGCAATTTAACAAAAACCTTAACATCTATGAACTTCAAAGTGTTCTTGCAGAATATGTTCTGAAATAATACGACGAAGATGAGCTGGGGAGAATAATATGAGAAAAGAGCTTCAAACAAACTTGCAATATGTGGACGCATTAAATGAGTGGGATCCATTTCAATTAAAGACGGGCGGCTATGAAACAGAAATTGCTGATACCGTGCAAGCAGTGCATGAATTAAATGATTCAAAAAAGCTTGCGGAGCGAATTCAAGCCATTTATGAGTTATCATTTGAAAAACTAATCCCGATGGAAAGCTGTTTGAAAATGGCAGAGAAATTACTCATCATAAAAGAAAATGAATCTTGTTCTATCTAATAAAAAAAAGGACAAACCATTATGGTTGTCCTCTCAAAAAGGGGGAATACTAGAAAGCTTTATATTTTAAGCTTTTCCAGATTCCTCTTTTTATATACTCCTAAAAGAAAAAAATAAAAAAGCGGTACTTTTGAACCCGCTTTTCAACGTTGCTTTATAATCACTCACTATGTGCTAATAATTCAGTAGCAGGGATATCTAGAACAGTAGATATTTTTAGAATCGTTTGGTTACTTGGAATTTGTTCCCCAGATTCATACTTTTCAATGGTTTGCGTCCCCACTCTAATCTTTTGAGCTAGTTCCTCTTGGGTCATGTTTACTCTTTCGCGGTAAGTTTTAATGGTGTGGCCGATTGTATTCATACCGTTCACCTCTTTTTAGAAAATATATTTTCTCACTATTAGTATATCATTGTATTATTTTTTTACTTATTCCCTTTTTGAACATTTTGTTAAAAAATTCTTCTAGAGCCATTAATTCATGGAGAAGCTTTTTTGATTAAACCTATTTAGTATGATATAATCTTTAAATGCGTATATAAGGGTATAAATAATTATTACTTAGGAGTGTTTTCATGTCAGAAAAATTCGAAACAGGCAGTATAGTAACAGGTAAAGTAACGGGTATTCAACCATATGGTGCGTTCGTTGCGCTAGACGAAAATACACAAGGTCTTGTACACATCTCCGAAATCACGCACGGCTATGTAAAAGATATTAATGAACACCTTAAAGTTGGAGATGAAATCAAGGTTAAGGTATTATCTGTGGACGAAAGTGCTGGAAAAATTGGCTTATCTATTCGTGCAACAGAAGAAGCACCTGTTCAACAACAACAACAAGCTGTTAAAGCTAAGAAGCCTCGTAAGCGCCAGGCAGCAGCAATTATTCCTGAAGCTGATGGTCAACAAGGTTTTAACACGTTAAAAGATAAGCTTCAAGAGTGGATTGATCAGTCACAACGTGAAGAAATTAAAAAATAATGAATCTAAAAGCCTAGTACCTGCTATGACACATAGCTTGGACTAGGCTTTTTTTTAGAGATTAAAAAAAGTTTATTAGAAGTGTTCATTCTTTTTTGGGGCTCGGCTACAATAGTACTATACATACTTAAATTTCAGGATTGAAATGGAGGAAGGATTCATGAAATCTAACGTTAATACAAGTGAATTGATTGAGAAAACAGAGAAATATGGTGCAAATAACTATCATCCACTTCCAATTGTCATATCACGTGCTGAAGGTGTCTGGGTGGAAGACCCGGAAGGCAACAAATACATGGACATGCTTAGTGCATATTCTGCAGTAAACCAGGGTCATCGTCATCCGAAAATCATTCAAGCATTAAAGGATCAGGCAGACAAAGTCACATTAACTTCACGTGCCTTCCATAATGACCAGCTTGGCCCGTGGTATGAAAAAGTTAGCCAATTAACGAATAAAGAAATGGTCCTTCCAATGAATACAGGGGCAGAAGCTGTTGAGACGGCTGTAAAGGCAGCTCGCCGCTGGAGCTATGATGTGAAAGGGATTGCCGAAGACCAAGCAGAAATCATTGCTTGTGTAGGAAACTTCCACGGAAGAACAATGACAGCCGTTTCATTATCGTCCGATCCTGAATATAAACGTGGATTTGGTCCAATGCTTCCAGGTATTAAGCTCATTCCTTATGGAGATTTAGAGGCGTTAAAAGCAGCGATTACTCCAAATACAGCTGCATTCTTAATTGAACCGATTCAAGGTGAAGCTGGCATTGTCATTCCACCGGAAGGGTTTATCAAGCAAGCAATGGACCTTTGTAAGAAAAATAATGTTCTTTTTATAGCGGATGAAATTCAAGCGGGACTAGCACGTACGGGTAAAATGTTTGCATGTGAATGGGAGGGAATTGAACCGGACATGTATATTCTTGGCAAAGCACTTGGCGGGGGTGTATTCCCCATTTCATGTGTCGTTGCCAATAAGGATATCTTGGGAGTATTTAATCCAGGTTCACATGGTTCTACTTTTGGCGGAAATCCAATGGCTTGTGCGGTTTCTATTGCAGCATTAGATGTGTTGGTTGATGAACAGCTTGCACAAAAATCACTTGAGCTTGGAGAATATTTTATTAGCAAATTAAAAGAAATTAAGAATCCTAAAATAAAGGACGTCCGCGGAAGAGGATTGTTCATCGGAGTGGAATTGACAGAAGCTGCTCGTCCGTATTGTGAACAATTAAAGGATTTTGGACTTCTTTGTAAAGAAACTCATGATACAGTCATTCGTTTTGCACCTCCCCTCGTCATCACTAAAGAAGAGTTAGATTGGGCAATCGAGCGGATTGTCAAAGTATTAGGCTAAGATTATCAAAATAGGGGTGCAAAAATGGGGACTAATGATGGAGATGGAATGGAAAAGGAAATAATCAACCTTCTTACATCAACGCAGATTGTTATTCATGATGCATTAAAAAAGCTAGGGCTTAATCAAGAAGTGTATCATTTGCTGGAAGAACCTTTAAGAACCATGACCGTACGAATTCCCATTCGTATGGATGATGGTTCTACGAAAATTTATACAGGCTTCCGTGCCCAGCATAATGATGCTGTTGGACCGACAATGGGCGGTGTCCGCTTTCACCCCATGGTAAGCGAACATGAAGTCAAAGCATTATCCATGTGGATGAGCTTGAAATGTGGGATTGCTGATTTACCCTTTGGTGGGGGGAAGGGCGGTATTGTATGTAACCCAAGGACCATGTCATCGGGGGAACTTGAACGTCTAAGCCGTGGGTATGTTCGTGCAATCAGTCAAATCGTTGGGCCGACGAAGGATATACCGGCACCAGATATGTATACAAATTCTCAGATTATGGCCTGGATGATGGATGAATACAGCCGTCTCCGCCAATTTGATTCTCCAGGGTTTATAACGGGGAAACCGCTCGTGCTTGGAGGATCTGAGGGCCGGGAAAAAGCAGGAGCAAAGGGTGTAACGATTTGTATTGAAGAAGCAGCCAAAAAAAGTGGAATTAACATAAAAGGTGCCCAAGTTATTATCCAAGGTTTTGGAAATGCGGGAAGTTTTATTGCGGAATTTCTTCATGAAATGGGTGCCAGGATTATTGGAATCTCAGATGTCTATGGTGCACTTTATGATCCTGACGGCCTGCCAATTCAATATTTATTAGACCGTCGCGATAGCTTTGGTACCATAACTACCCTTTTTGATGGCGTGATTACCAATCAAGAACTGCTTGAACAGGAATGTGATATTTTAATACCAGCTGCTGTCTCGAATCAAATTACTGCTGAAAATGCTTATAATATTAAAGCGAAGATTGTGGTAGAAGCTGCCAATGGCCCTACTACATTTGAAGCAACAAAAATACTAACAGAGCGTAATATTATGCTTGTGCCTGATGTCCTTGCAGGTGCCGGTGGTGTTACCGTTTCCTATTTTGAGTGGGTCCAAAACAATCAAGGATACTATTGGAGTGAGGAAGAGGTTGAGTTCAGATTGAGGAAAAGAATCATCCAATCCTTCCATGATATTTATGAGCTTGCCATAGCACGGAATATTAATATGCGTTTAGCTGCTTATATGGTGGGCGTAAGAAAAATGGCAGAGGCATCCTTATTTAGAGGATGGATATAAATGAAAAAAAACCTTGCAGTCTCTTTTGAGCTGCAAGGTTTTTTGTAAGTGACTTACACTCGATCCGTTTCTGGATCTCTTACACGTTCTTCGTTTGGTTTAAAGAGAAGACCAAGGTTGATCAATCCAGCAATACCTACTAAACCATAGATAATTCTAGAGAGGGCAGAATCTTGGCCACCAAATATGCTAGCGACAAGATCAAATTGAAAGAAGCCAATTAAGCCCCAATTAATGGCGCCAATAATAGTAAGAACTAGTGCGATACGTTGAATAGAACTCATGATTTATCCTCCTTTAAGATTGTTTCAGGTTTAGTTTGATTCAATATTTGCTTAACTATTCATAAAAAAATAAAATCCTTATTTTTGCAAAAAGGGAGATAATAATTAATAATGTTTAATGAAAAGGAGAGTGCATACGATGGAAAATTTCACATTTTGGAATCCTACAAAGCTAATTTTCGGTAAGGGACAACTCGAACAATTAAAAAAAGAAATTCCTGTATATGGAAAAAAGGTATTGCTCGTTTATGGCGGTGGCAGTATTAAAAAGAGCGGTCTATACGATAAGATTCAAGCGCTTTTACAAGAAATAGGTGCTGAGGTATTTGAACTTTCAGGCGTGGAACCAAATCCACGTATCGCAACTGCGAGAAAAGGCGTAGAAATATGTAAAAAAGAAGGAATCGAATTCCTTTTAGCCGTAGGTGGAGGAAGTGTAATCGACTGTACAAAGTTGATTGCTGCTGGAGCAAAATATGACGGAGACGCCTGGGATCTAGTGATTAAAAAGGCGTTTGCTCGTGAGGCCCTTCCATTCGGAACAGTATTGACCCTCGCAGCAACTGGTTCAGAAATGAACGCAGGCTCGGTTATTACTAATTGGGAAACCAATGAAAAATATGGGTGGGGCAGTCCTGTTACTTTCCCTAAATTTTCTATCTTAGATCCTGTTCATACGTATACTGTTCCAAAGAATCAAACGATTTATGGAATAGTTGATATGATGTCACATGTTCTTGAACATTACTTCCATTTGGAAGAAAAAACGGAGTTTCAAGACCGTATGTGTGAATCCCTGCTCGTAACTATTATGGAGACTGCGCCGAAATTATTAGCGGACCTTGAAAATTACGATTATCGAGCGACCATTCTCTACAGCGGTACGATGGCATTAAACGGCATCTTGAATATGGGCTATCGAGGAGATTGGGCAACACACAATCTAGAACATGCGGTTTCAGCTGTTTATGATATTCCACATGGAGGAGGCTTAGCCATCCTTTTCCCTCACTGGATGAGACATAACCTAGCGGTAAAACCAGAGCGCTTTAAGCAATTAGCTGTAAGAGTATTTGGAGTGAACCCTGAAGGAAAGACTGCCGAGGAAGCAGGTATTGAGGGAATTCAAAAATTACGTGAATTCTGGACCAGCATTGAAGCACCAGCTCGTTTAGCTGACTACGATATAGATGATAGCAAGCTGGATTTAATGGCTGACCGGGCAATGGCAAACGGTGAGTTCGGTAATTTCAAAAAGTTGAATAGAGAAGATACCTTAGCTATTTATCGGGCATCATTATAATTGGGAGAGACTCGGAGCATACATTGTCCGAGTCTTTTCTTTAATTTCATCATTAAGTGACAATTTTTTTAAAACTGTCGAAAATGGGTACGCTTACAAGAGGGTACCTTCCTTGATTATCCGCTCATCATTGGTTAAAGTGGTTATTGAAAAATAAATTTATGGAGGATCATACATGACACACGTTCGTTTTGATTACTCAAAAGCACTTACTTTTTTTGGGGAACATGAACTTACATACCTTCGCGATGCAGTGAAAGTAGCACACCATTCTCTACATGAGAAAACGGGAGCAGGCAATGACTTTTTAGGATGGATTGACCTGCCAACTAATTATGATAAAGAAGAGTTCTCTCGTATTCAGAAATCTGCTGCGAAAATTAAAGGCGATTCCGATGTCCTTCTTGTGATTGGGATTGGTGGATCTTATCTTGGCGCAAGAGCAGCCATTGAAATGCTGCAGCACAGCTTTTATAATGCTTTAACAAAGGAACAACGTAAAACTCCACAAATCATCTTTGTAGGGAACAATATCAGTTCCACTTATATGAGAGATTTAATGGATCTCCTTGAAGGAAAAGATTTTTCTATCAATGTGATTTCTAAGTCTGGAACAACGACAGAACCAGCGATTGCCTTCCGTATTTTCCGCAAGCTTCTTGAGGAAAAGTACGGTGTGGAAGAAGCAAGAAAAAGAATTTATGCAACAACTGACAAAGCAAGAGGAGCTTTAAAGACGCTTGCAACAGAAGAAGGTTACGAAACCTTTGTGATTGCAGATGATATTGGTGGTCGCTACTCTGTTTTAACCGCTGTAGGACTGCTTCCCATTGCGGTGAGTGGCGCAAATATTGAAAGAATGATGGAGGGTGCAGCAGTAGCACAAGAGGACTTTGGTCATTCAGAGCTAGAAGAGAATCCAGCTTATCAATATGCAGCCGTTAGAAATGCCCTCTACAACAAAGGTAAAACTATTGAAATGCTGATTAATTATGAGCCAGGTCTTCAGTATTTCTCTGAATGGTGGAAGCAATTGTTTGGAGAAAGTGAAGGGAAAGATCAAAAGGGAATCTTCCCATCTTCAGCCAATTTCTCAACAGATCTTCACTCACTTGGACAATATGTTCAAGAAGGACGCCGTGATTTATTTGAAACCATCATTAAGGTGGATAAGCCGCGTCATGAGTTGAAAATTGAAGCGTTTGATAATGATTTGGACGGTCTTAATTATTTGGCTGGACAAACAGTGGATTTTGTTAATAATAAAGCATTTGAAGGAACTATGCTTGCACATACAGACGGAGGCGTACCAAACCTTATTGTCTCTATCCCTGCAATGGATGAATATACATTTGGGTACCTTGTCTATTTCTTTGAAAAAGCTTGTGCGATGAGCGGTTATCTTCTGGGTGTAAACCCATTTGATCAGCCGGGTGTGGAAGCTTATAAAGTGAACATGTTCGCCCTATTAGGCAAGCCTGGATTTGAAGAGAAAAAGGCAGAATTAGAAAAACGGTTGAAATAATGTTGAAAAAAGAGTGCTGATGCTTAAAGCGTTAGCACTCTTTTGTTATGAAACAATTTAGTTTGGAGAAACTAACCCTAATGACTAAAGGGGGTAAAATAGATGATTGAATTACCATCAAAGGTAGAAGGGCTTCAGTTTGATTTATATAAGCTGGAACAAAAATTAAAGCCAATTGGCTATTCAATTGGCGGCAACTGGGATTATGATCATGGTGCTTTTGATTATAAGCTGAATGATGAAGAGGGCTACCAATTTTTAAGGCTGCCATTTTCAGCAGTAGATGGACAGCTTGATGCAAGGAACTGTACTGTTGAATTAGGGCGACCGTTTCTGTTGTCCCATTTATACGAAGGAAATCTAGACGATGATGCGTCTACAGGAACCTTTTCAGGTTCAATAAATCAATTTCAGGATCCAATTGATAAGGATGCCAGCTTTCCTAAAAAATATATAGAAAATGGAAAGAACCTTGTTTCCGAATTAGAGATGCTTCTTTTAACCGATTAAACTTATTTAAAGGTTAATAATTCATCATTTTTCTCAATTGAAATGGAGTGGGAGGGATTCAACAGGGTTTCTTCCCCTCTTTTTACTCCAATTAACAGGAGTCCGTTTAACATTAACTCTTGGCAGCATTCTCCGAATGATTTTCCAATATATGCTTCATCCACCGAATGGGAGGATAATCTTCGTTCCTGAAGCTGATGTACAACATTTGACAACAACCCATCTCCATTGGAATGAAGGCTATTAATCATAAAGACACTTGTTAGCTTATTGGATTGAATAACTTCGTCTGCGCCTGCGCGTAACGCATTAATGACTTGTTCTGCCGTCAATATTTCGACAATGCATTTGACTTGGGAGCAGAGGCCTTTAATCGTAAGTAACGTTAATATGCTATTCATATCTGCCTGGAGTTCTTCACTTCCTCTATCTGCTGTAATCAGGACCTTCTGAGCCTTCTCTATATCACTTTTAATAATCGTTTCATCGACATGTCCTTTCCCTTGAATAAAATGAACGTATCTTGAATGGACTGGATTTGCTTCAAGGGTATCATCAATAAGGACGATCATTTGCGGGAATTGAATCAATTTATTAATCAACTCTTTCGATCGTTCATTCCAGCCGATAATAACAATGTGGCCACTTCCTTTAAAGGGGATTTTTCCCTCGGACAAGGCATCTTGTTTAGTCACAGCAGCGGCTGCTAAGGTTCCAAAATAGGAGGAAACAAATCCGACACCTAGTAATATCAAAATTAACGCAGTAATTCTGCCTAAAATAGAATGTGGTACATAATCTCCATAGCCAACTGTAGAGGCAGTGATAATAGCCCACCATATTCCGTCAAAAACCGTAGGAAAGGTTTGAGGTTCTAACAAGTGAATGGAAACTCCAAACGTTAGAAAGACAAGAATGGCTATAAATAGAATACGAATAAGGAGCGGCATTCGTAAAAAGCTGATATAAACTCTGTTCGGCACATACTTCACCTCCCTTGGATAGTATCTATTATTATCCAAAAATGCTCATCTCATTATTAAGAGATAGAAAGAGGCTGACTCAAATGAGTCAGCCTCCACAGTTATTGATCGTTACTGAGCATCTTCGACTCGATAACTTAACATGAAATAAGCATATTTTGACTTTTTATTTCTGTCTTCTTCTGAAAGCTTTGGCAGACTGTAATCATCGAAGGATCCTTGCTGCTCACTTTCTTCGCGAATCGACCGCATCATTCGATCATGAGAGGTTTCCCATTCTCTGCCTGTCAGGGTGGGCAAACTAATCATTAAATTTACTTGCTTATCAAAATCTGATGTCCCTTTTTTTAACTCGGATTGAAGGAGCTTCAAGCCAGGCTCAAGAAGTTTCATGATTTCCTCCATGACTGAATCATGATGTTCTCTTAATAATGCTTCATCCAATTCAAATCTTTCTCCTGCAACCTTGGTTCTTTGATAGTACTTTTCAATTAAATTCCCCTGTTGCCGGGTCTCCACCAATTCTAGTAATCCTGCCTCCTCCAGCTTTTTTACATGATAATATAGCCGAGATTGTTTTTCATTTAATTCCTCGGCAATTTGACTGACGGTCACAGGTTTGCTAGCAATGTCAATAATACTTCTTTTTCTTACATCTAACATCATTTTTGCAATTTCAATATCATCTATTTTTTTCACAAACGTACCTCCAAGATTAATTAACGGCCGCAGGCTGCTTTGTTTTTCGGACAGCGTCTGCGTCACTATGTTCCGAAAGGCTCCTATATCCCTTCAGTAATGGCATCAATATCGCAACAACGACTAGAAGGGCGCCTGAGAATGCAGTACCATACAATACACCAATTTCTCTAGAAAGCCAACCGCCCACTAAAATTCCAACAATAGAGGAGGTGCTTGCTGTTATTCCTAATAAAGAGGAACCTCTTCCTCTAAAGGCAGCAGGTGTCACTTTTAAAAATAAACTGCTCAACGGGACATTTAAAAAGGCGTTTAATACACCTACCATTATACTCCAAATATAGACAGGCAGGAGGCCAAATTGTAAACGGAAGCTGTCAACAGGGATGATAACCACCATCCAAAGTCCAATTACAGCAGTACCTGCTAAAAAAATAGTACTTGGACTAATGCGCTTGAGTGCAAATGGTGCGGCAAAGCCTGCACCGAATATAACACCAACAGCGGTAGCGGCTTCAATAAATCCAAAATGGAAGGCGGATACATGGAACTGATTGGTGAGAACGGCAATAAGGTTGGTGTTCAATATTCCGCATACAAGTGTTATAGGAATCAATAGAATCAGCAAAAAACGTAATGCAGGCATACCAATGACCTCTTTTACGCCCGAGCGTATAGACATGAAATAAGATTCTTTAACTGCATCTTTTAAATATGTCATTCTACCAAGATTTCGGAGCGTAAGGATGAACATAGCTGACAGCCCGAAGGTAACCGCATCAATGGCAAAAATAAAATTATAATTGTTTGTCATCATCAATAAGGCACCAACAGAAGGACCAATGATATCCATGGCCGCTCTTGTTGATTGTGACAGAGAGATGGCCTGCTGAATATTTTCTTCACCAACTAAGTCCGGTATGGATGAGGAGCGGGCAGGGTCAAAGAGGGCAGAACCAATCCCTTGAAGAGCGATAAGTAGGATCAGGGCTAATGCAGAATGGTGGAAAGGAATCATTAAAAGTACGATAACCATTCGATATACATCGGCCCCGACCATTAACCATCTACGATTGTATTTATCAGCTAATGGGCCTAAGAAAATACCAAAAAAGGCCGTTGGCAGAAGCTGGGCAAAAATGACTAAACCAATCGCAAAGGGATCCTTTGTTAAGGTAGCTACTAAATAGACAATGGCAATTCGTGTAAATCCATCGCCCAATTGTGAAATGATTTGACCTAACCAAAAACGAAAATAGGTCCGGTTACTAAGAATCTTCAACATTGTTGATCATCCTTCCAAAATATATTTTATCGTTAAAAAAAATTTTAATGGTTAAATTTATTTTAACGGTAATTTATTAATATGTAAATAATGGAAAATGTCTAGTTTTGTCGAAGTTTAGAGTATAGGAATAATTTTCATCGTAGAAGCAAAATTTAAAACGGAAGTTCTCTTTTTAGAAGAAGGTTTTGAGGTGTAGAAGAGTGGTTAATGAAACGAAAAAGGAGCAGAGATTCATCCTCTTTGCTTTACTAGTTCTAGTGATCTATCTCTCTCCGCTATTTATTTTACAGGAAAATGCCCATATCCGGGTTCATGATAATTTAGATTCAAACCTGGCTTGGTACAAGGTGCTTGCGAGGAGCGGGGAAATGTTTGGAGCAGTCGATGCCACTATTCCTCAGATTATCAATGGACAGCTACAGAGAAATGCTTTTGGGACGGAATACAGCATCATCGTTTGGTTGTATGCACTTTTCCCAACGATGATTGCATATGGGCTCAGTCAGGCATTAACAAGGCTGGCAGCTTTTATCGGGATGTATTTATTGTTAAAGAAACATTTCCTTCCGGGCGGGAAATGGATGGACCTGCAAATTGGCTGTGCACTTGCGTTTGCATTAACACCATTTTGGCCGTCAGGGATGCTCAGCACTTTAGGGATGCCCTTGGCACTGTGGGCTTTCTTAAACATTCGAGCAGGGACGGGTACCTGGAAGGAATATCTTGTCCTTACGTTATTGCCCTTGTACGCTAGCATTGTATTGGGATTCTTCTTTTTTCTAAGTGCGATGGGGATTTTCTGGCTGGTAGATGGTTTACGTGGGAAGGGCTGGAATCTGCGATTTTTGACCGCTATTGCTTATATGACTTCTATATTTATGCTCGTGGAATACCGCTTGGTTTTTTCATTTCTATATACAGCTGAGCCGAATAGTCGTGATGAATATTTTCATGCCCACTTGTCTTTTTGGAGAGCAGTAAGGCTTACCTTAAAGAATTATACGCTTGGACACACTCATGTCATGACTGTACATACGCTATTTATTTTGCCTGCAACGTTTATCGCTATTTATTTTATTTTTAGAAAAAAGCTTTGGAAGCAGGAAAAGCTGTTTGTGTTTTTATTTGCATTAAATATTCTGCTATCTATCTGGTATGCCTTTTGGTTTTATGAAGGCTGGGTTCCTTTAACCAAACGATTTCATTTTATGAATACCTTTAATTTTGCACGGTATCATTTTTTAAGACCGCTGGTCATTTATAGTGGGTTTGCTCTTGCCTTAAAAATCATCGCCTTACAGGGTGGAAGCTGGGTCAGAACTGCAAAGTGGTTGCTTCTCTTACAAATTCTTTTTTTAGGCTTATTTAATGATGAGATTATTTATCAACAAAAGCCAACAGTCCAAGAGTTTTTTGCGGAGGATCTGTTCAAGGACATTAAAGAGCATATTGGTTTAAGGCAGGAAGAATACCGCGTCGCTAGTATCGGAATCCATCCTGCCATTTCTCAGTATAATGGATTTTACACGATCGATACCTATAATAATTTTTATCCCTTAAGCTATAAACACCAGTTTAGAAAAATAATTGAAAAGGAATTAGCGAAAAATAAAACCATTCGTAAATACTTTGACCAATGGGGAGGTCGCTGTTATCTGTTTACAGCACAGCTTGGAAAAAGATATATGATAAAAAAAGATTCAAAGCGACATTTGAAACATTTGCAGTTGAATACAGAAGTGTTTAAAGAGATGGGCGGCAGGTACATCCTTTCAGCTTTACCGATTGACAATGCCGAGGAAAATCACCTTTCATTGGATAGAGTATTTGTTTCAAAGACATCGGCATGGAAAATTTACTTATACAAGACTTTGTAGACACCGGGGGTTTTGAACAGATGATGGAACCAGTCCTAACTATTGTTGTACCATGCTATAACGAGGAAGAGATCTTACCTGATACCATTGATCAACTTCAGTGGCTGTTAAAAGATCTGATAAACGAAGCACTTGTTTCAAAACAAAGTAAAATTTTACTTGTTGATGATGGAAGTAAAGATCGAACATGGGAGTTAATTTATAAAGAAGGGCTCCGGAGCGATTATGTCCGGGGATTAAAATTATCAAGGAATGTCGGGCATCAAAATGCACTGCTTGCTGGGTTATTTGCCGCAAATGAGCTTTCTGATTGTGTCGTCTCCATTGACGCTGACTTACAGGATGATATTCAAGTAATCCGTGAATTTATTAATAAGTTTCAAAAAGGCACTGATATTGTTTATGGTGTACGTAAAGGAAGAGATTCAGATACATTCTTTAAAAGGAGTACCGCACAAGGATTCTATAAGTTAATGAAAAAGATGGGAGTAGACCTCGTCTATAATCATGCTGATTTTCGTTTAATGAGCAAACGGGCTATAGAAGAGCTAGAGCGCTTTAAAGAAGTGAATATGTTTTTGCGGGGAATCGTGCCACTGCTGGGGTTTAAATCAGATGTCGTTTATTATAATCGGTTAGAAAGGCAGGCTGGTGAAACAAAATACCCGTTAAAAAAAATGCTAGGCTTTGCCTTTGATGGAATCACCTCCTTTTCGGTGTCACCCATCCGGTTTGTGTTGCTTATTGGATTTATTTCCTTTTTCATGAGTCTCTTATTCGGAGGGTACTTTTTAACTCTCAAATTTTTTGGTCATACAACCATGGGATGGACATCGTTAATTACATCGATATGGTTAATTGGTGGATTGCAATTAATCGCAATCGGACTGATTGGTGAATATGTCGGGAAAATTTATAAAGAGGCCAAACAGCGGCCAAAATATATCGTCGATATCGATTCCTTTAATCTCCCAAAACCAAGGCACCATTTAGTTAATCAAACCAAAGAAGATGAGGTATTTAATCTTGATTTCAGAAAAGTATCTGATACCAACTAATCATTCACTTGTCCGTTTTTTGCTTGTGGGGTTGGTGAATACAGGTATAGGTTTGGCCATTATGTTTTTGTTGCTTAATGTTGTCGGAGCCAGCTATTGGGTCTCCACATTTACTGGGAATGCAATCGGTGCATGTGTCAGCTTCTTATTAAATAGAGCCTTTACGTTTAAAAGTACGGTTTCCTATCATAAAGGGCTACCACGGTTTATCATTGTTATATTACTATGTTATTTTAGCTCTTATTTTCTTAGTGGGAAAATGGGGGAGTGGATTAGCCAATATTTTATCATCAGTCCCGAAATGGCGAAAAATGTTTCTGTTCTTTTAGGCAGTGTGTTTTATACCATTAGCAATTATTTAGGGCAAAAATACTTTGTCTTTACAAATAGGCTCTGTTAAACTTGCCTGTTGATTTCCGCTCCAGGCACAAGCGGTTCGTGGGTGTTTCGGCGAGCCTCCTCGGGCATGCGCCTGCGGGGTCTCCCCTGAACCATACTCCCACAGGAGTCTTCGTGCCTTCCGCTTCAATCAACAGGGTGTTAAAAATCAACATTGTTCTTTAACACAGATTACAAATAAAACCGGCTAAAAAGAGCTTTCCATATAAAGGTAGGCTCTTTTTTACTTTTTTGTCGTACAACCCTCCCTTGCTGAATAAAAATGGGTAGACAGGCTTTTTATGTTCAAATAGGGAGAGATAAAAATGAATGTATTCTTAAGCTATATCTTACTGGGGTTGTCGCTTGCTGCTCCTATTGGACCGATTAATGCGGCACAAATTGACAGGGGAATAAGAAATGGCTTTATGCACTCTTGGCTTATTGGAGTGGGGGCCGTTGTCGCTGATGGAGTGTATATGCTTGTTGTTTACATAGGCGTGGTTCAGTTTCTAGAGACAGCCTTTATGCAAACTTTTCTTTGGTGTTTTGGCTGTTTTGTTCTCATGTATACCGGCATTGAAACCTTCATGAGTGCGGGGAAAATTAACCTTGAGTATTCGAGGAGCAATGAACCTCTTATAAAGTCATTTGCTTCTGGTTTCTTGATGTCCATATCGAATCCACTAACTATTTTGTTTTGGCTGGGTATATACGGTTCTGTCCTTGCAAAGACAGCTGCAACCTATGACAGCAGCGAGCTGATTCTTTACAGCAGTGCCATTTTTATCGGTCTGTTACTTTGGGATATAACAATGGCAGGAGTGGCCAGCAGTTTTCGAAAGTTCCTGACCTCCAGATTACTAGTTAGTATTTCTCTTCTTTCTGGGGTTTCCTTAATCGGTTTTGGTATTTACTTCGGCATGCAGGCCTTTCAGGTGTTATTTGGATAATATGAAGAGGCTGACCCCTTATGAGTCAGCCTCTTCTATGCTGTTGGCCACGGCTTAAGCACTTTCTTTTTACTCTTCTTTTTTTCTTTATTCCATTTAAAGTGCATAATAAAGGTGATAACACCTATGACGCACAAAAAGGCTAAGCTGATAAAAAATCCAGGTCTACTTGTCTCATGGAACAAAGTTCCGGATACGGCAATCAAAATAAACAGCGCACCAATTGAATAGAATATTTTATCCTTTACCTTCAATTCCAAAATTTTTCTTGAGGAAGCTAAAATGAAAATCCAATTATATAGAAGCATTAAGCTTGCTGCTGTTGTGATATATTCGTAAATTTTATCAGGCATCACCAATGCTGCCACAATAGAGGCAGTAATTCCTATCATGGTAATCAGCAAAGTAAATAGAGGGACCTTTAGTTTCCCTTTTTTAGAAAAACATGCTGGCGCATCTCCTTCTTCTCCTAAGGTCATAAGGACGCTTGTAACCCCATAAAGAGAAGCAGTCATTGTTGAAAAACCAGCAATAATTAACGCAGCATTAAAGAAGTGAGGCACAAACGAAAGGTGATAAGTATCTAAGGCAACGACAAAGGGACTTTCTTTCGTATTAAATTCCTTCCACGGAACCATAAGCACAGCCAAACCAATCGAAAGGACATAAATAAAGGTGAGCAAAAATAGCATCACTTTACCGGCTTTCGGTGCCTCTTCAGGATTTTTTAAATTGGTTGCCATTAATCCTAAAATTTCGATGCCTCCGAATGCGTAGAAGGCAAAAATGACGGCAGACCATAAACCTTTTAGCCCATGAGGAATTAAATCCTGCTGGCTGTCTGGATATGAAATTGGCCTGTCGCCGTCGATTACACCAAAAATAGCTAAAGCAGCAATAATGACAAACATTAAGATGGCAGAAATTTTTAAAATGGCAAGAATGTTTTCCATTTTATTTAAAAGGCCAATTCCAATAAGAATGACGGTTATTCCTAAAACACCGTAGATGGTGGCAAAAATCCATAAAGGTATTTTAGGAAACCAAAAGCGAGAAAAAATCGATAAGGCCGTCATTTGGCTTCCCATAATGAGTACTTCTGAGCTCCAATACACCCATCCGCTGCTAAAGCCTGCCCATCGACCGTAGGCTTTTTTGGCATAGGATCTAAAACCGCCTTTAAGCGGCTCCTTAGATGTCATTTTAGACAGTGCATCAAAGACAAAGTAGGTTCCAATGGCAGCAATGATAAATGCAATTAAGATGGATGGTCCCGTCATCTTTATTGCTAAGCTTGAGCCAAGGAAAAAGCCAGTACCAATTGTGCAGCCAACTCCAAAGAGAGAAAGCTGCCACCATTTCATATTGCCTTGTTCCCCTTTCGTCGATTTAGCTTTACTCATTGAAGGTCACGGCCAGTTGCTCCTGGCGATTTATCGGTATTATCTTGGTTATTATACTCAGGGTCATTTAAACCTGGCTTTTGTTCTCTGTCAGAACCTAGATATTCCCCTTCGTGTTTTTGTTGAACACTTCTAAATTTACGAAAGTTTTCATTTACCATAAAATCTCCTCTTTCTCATCATTTATATCCTTTAAGATGCGCGTGAAGACAAATCTTATTCGAATTCCTAGGAAGCATTACAGATTGAATTTTACTGGAATTAAATTTTTGTTACATAATCAAACGCGAAACAAATGAAAATATAAAGTATAAATGTTTCTTGAAAAAAGATTCACTTGCGCTTTTCATGAAAGGGGTTTATCTCATGTTATCTACACAGCAGTTAGCTGAGTTACGTTTGCAATTGTTGCAGGAAAAGAATGATGTGGAAGAGCATTTAGAACAAAATGATCATCTCGGGTTGGAAAGAGGTCATTTTCATGAGTCAATGGGGGAATTGTCTAGTTATGATAATCACCCCGCAGATGAAGGAACCGAGCTTTATGAACGTGAGAAGGATCTTGCTTTAAATGAACATTATGAGCTGCAACTTAGAAATATTAATCACGCTCTTGAAGCCATGGAAAATGGAACCTACGGAAAATGTGAAGTATGTGGTAGTGAGATACCGATTGAGCGATTAGAGGCTTTGCCAAACACTACTTATTGTATTGAGCATAGTCCGGATCAAATCGTTTCACACAATCGTCCCGTTGAAGAAGGAGTATTAATGCCGGATTTCGGGAAGTTTGATATGGATGAAAAGGATGAAAATGTTGCTTATGATGCAGAGGATTCTTGGCAGGAGGTTGCTCAGTGGGGTACTTCTGAAACACCGTCAGATTTAGCCTTCCCACAGGGTAGTTATCAGGATATATACGAAGAAGCAAACGAAAATGTTGGATATGTAGAAGACTTCGAAAATTTTGTTGGTACTGATATGTATGGAAAGAATATAACGGTTTATCCTAATCCACAGCATGAGCAATACGAAAATGCACTGGATGAAGAAGGAATCATGACCAGTTTCGGCGACTTACCAGCCTATGAACATGATCCGTATGTGGATGATGATAAATAAGTAACTCAAAAAAGAAAACAGCTTTCGATTGAGAGCTGTTTTCTCTGATTTTTATTCTTCGGCGTTATCGGTGTCCTGACCATTTGCGTCATCACTAACGCCACCAATATCACCTTCCATATAGGTGTCGCTCACTTGTTCATGTGTGGTTGCAAGTCCAGATGAAAGGGCATCCCCTTTTTGGTAATCGCTTGTATCAAAAACTCGACCTGCGATTTCTGCACTTTTGTTATTCGTACTCTTTTTTTCCAAATGAACCACTCCTTTATTAATTTTGGTACAACGGTATTTTTTCCCTTTTTACTCATGTATTACACATAAAAAAATAAATCTTTAAGGAGTGAAAAAAATGAACAAAAAAAATGAATTTCCATCAAGAGAAGAATTAGACGAAGCTTTTCATTTTCTTCATGACCAAATTAACAAAATTTCTGTGGTTGAGGAAGTTGAAATGATAAAAGAAAATCAAGATAATCCAAAGGCATAAGAATTAAAAAGGTGGTTTAGTATGGAAATGAGAGAAACCTTGGCTAAAAAAATAGCCTGGATCAGTGTAATCAGCAATATTATTTTAACGGTAGGAAAAATTGCCATCGGGTGGTACGGAAATAGTGATGCAGTCTTTGCTGATGGGATTCATTCTGCTGCCGATGTCTTTGCTTCGATTATTGTCCTGTTGGTGATTAAAATAGCGAATAAACCTGCAGACCTTGAACATCCCTACGGACATGGGAAAGCTGAGGTTATTGTTTCGGGCATTATAGGTATCTTACTCTTCCTTGTCGCTATATATGTCGTTTACGAGGGAATCAGCGGCTTTTTTCATGAAGTGGAGTCGCCGAGTTTACTGGCCATGTGGGTTGCCTTATTTTCTTATATTACCAAGATTATTTTATACAGGAGTTCACTTAAGGTTGCTCAGCAGCATAATAGTAAGGCGATTGAAGCCATTGCGTTTGACCATAAAGCAGATATTGTGGCGTCTATTGCTGCGGCTATCGGGGTCCTCCTTTCCATTATTGGGGAACGTATGGATATTCACTTCTTACTTTATGGAGATAAGGCAGCAAGTATATTTGTGGCCTACTTAATTTTTAAGATTGCTAAGGAAATGTTGATGGAAGCATTTGATATCTTATTAGAACGAAATATCAATTCAGAAACACTACAGGAATACATTGAAGTGATCAATCATTTTGAAGAAGTTAGAAGGATTGACCGCATAAGAGCGAGAGAGCATGGACATTATGTATTGGTTGATTTACGTATCTCCATTGATCATTTCAAAACAATTAAGCAAGGTCATGATCTCGCCAAAACCATTAAACAAAAGCTTATGGATCAATTTGATAACATTCATGAAGTGTTGATTCATTTAAATCCGTATTTTCCAGAAGATAAATAAAAAAACTCCTTTGTACTTTTGAGCGTTAGGGTTTATGATAGGAAAGGATATAAAAAAGTTAGAGGGAGTTGATATTGTTGAGTTATTCCGTTGACCCGGACCCAAGTAGGCGAGGGGAAGTCAATGTCTTTGAATGGATTGAATTGAATAATAGCAAGAATATCAACTCTGGAAAAGGTTGTTGGCTTCCTCAAAACAAGTAGGCGAGGAGGTTTTTGCATGTTAGAAATTTTTAAAAGTACGGAAACAAAAGTCTTGGAAAAAGTTGATGTGATTTCAAAAGGCTGCTGGGTTAATATGTATGCTCCGACAGCAGAAGAAATCAATCGAGTTTCTACCGATGCCCAAGTAGACGTTGATATCTTAAAAGATGCATTGGATGATGAAGAACGTCCAAGGATTGAACGCGATGACGGCAGAGTATATATCATCGTTGACTTTCCGTATATCGTTAAGGATGAAACAGGCTATGAAGGGTATGAGACCATTCCAATTGGCATTATCCTAACGGATGAATGTATTATCACTGTTTCATTGAAGGATACACCGATTTTAGAGGAATTTAAGAGAAACAGAGTTAAAGAGTTTTTTACCTTTAAGAAGACCCGCTTCGCTCTGCAAATCTTGTTTGTAATTTCATCGTATTATCTTCGGTACCTAAAACAAATTAACAAGAAAACCAATGAAATTGAACGAGTCGTTCACCAGTCATTGAAGAATAAAGAGCTATATGCGTTTCTAGCTTTAGAAAAAAGTTTGGTGTACTTTACGACTTCATTAAAATCTAATAAGGTCGTTCTTGATAAAATTTTGCGCTTTAACTACCTAAAAATGTATGAAGAAGACAAGGATTTGTTGGAAGATGTAATTATTGAAAAAACACAGGCAATAGAAATGGCTGAAACTTACCGTTCGATCTTAACCGGGATGATGAACGCTTTTGCCTCCATTATTTCAAATAACTTGAATATCGTGATGAAGTTCTTAACTTCCATAACAATCATCTTAGCCTTGCCAACGATGGTAGCAAGCTTTTATGGAATGAACGTAGACATTCCTTTTCAACATATTCGTCACCCCTATGTCATTCCACTTTCTATCTCGGTCTTTTTTGCTAGCTTAACCGCATTTATATTTTGGAAAAAGAAATATTTCTAGATTGCCAGCCATTTATTGGGCTGGCTTTTTATTTTTTTTCTGATTCCTTTTAGTTGAAAATCAAAAATTTTCCCAACTTCCAATAGGACTATTTGTTCATATATTTTCAGAAAAATCAAAATATAATTAAGAAGCAGTGAGTTTGCTGTAAACATATTTTGAGAGGAGTTTCTTGATGAAGAGAAAGAAAGTTCTTGGGGCTACGGTAATGAGTGTGGTAATGGGGATTTCAATGTTTGCAACCGGTGCATTTGGTCAGCAAACAAACGGTAAGGAATCTTTTCGAGTATTAATTCAGGGACCTGCCTCCGAAAAGTCAAAAGCAAAGGCGAATTATGGGGTTCGCTGGGACTTTAGCAGCAAAGGGTTTACAACAACAGTCAATGCACAGCAATACCAGGCACTTTTACAAAACAAAAACTTAACGATTGAAAAAATTTCTGAGGTAAACATAGGAACCATGAGAGAAGAAGCGGCCGCCAAACCAGGCGGAACAACTGGTGCAGTTCCTAGTGATCAAACACCATGGGGAATTCAGGCGATCTATAATGATTCTGCCATCGCGGCTACATCCGGAGGAAGTGGCATCACGGTAGCGGTCTTGGATACAGGTGTAAATAAAAACCATGCTGATTTAGCTAGCAACGTAAAACAATGTCAAGACTTTTCACAAACAAAAGTTTCATGGGTAGATGGGACCTGTTCAGATGGTAACGGACATGGAACACATGTATCTGGTACGGTGCTTGCTAACGGCGGAAGCACAGGTAAGGGAATTTACGGTGTGGCTCCACAAGCAAACCTATGGTCGTATAAAGTATTGAACGACCGCGGCAGCGGCTATTCTGATGATATTGCAGCAGCCATTAATAAAGTAGCAGATGAAGCGGTTCGTACGGGTTCAAAAGTCATTATTTCTATGTCACTTGGTTCAAGCTCGAAGGATTCGCTAATCTCTAATGCGGTTGATTATGCATATGGTAAAGGTGTACTTGTTGTCGCGGCTGCAGGAAATGACGGACCTGGAGACAATACAATTGGTTACCCAGGTGCGTTAGTCAATGCAGTAGCTGTTGCTGCTTTAGAGAATGTACAGGAAAATGGTACGTATCGTGTGGCAGATTTCTCATCCAGAGGAAATCCAGCAACCGACGGTGACTATGTAATCCAAGAACGTGATGTAGAGGT
The DNA here is from genome assembly GCF_057656715.1 of Neobacillus sp. Soil_C_43. NCBI lineage: Bacteria > Bacillati > Bacillota > Bacilli > Caryophanales > Bacillaceae > Neobacillus > Neobacillus sp. Soil_C_43. Next base: position 115,433 of record NZ_JBDGJV010000010.1, on the reverse strand, counting down.
ATCTGCACCAGGTAGAGCGATTGAGTCAACTTGGAAGGATGGCGGATACAACACCATTAGTGGAACATCGATGGCTACTCCACATGTCTCAGGTCTTGCTGCGAAGATTTGGTCAGCAAACCCATCTTGGTCAGCCAGCCAGCTACGTGCGGAACTGCAAAACAGAGCGAAAGCGTATGATATTAAAGGTGGAACAGGTGCTGCTACTGGCGATGATTACGCCTCAGGTTTCGGCTTCCCTAGAGTGAAATAATGATTATGGCCATCTAGACCTGGGTCTGGATGGCTTTTAAATGAACTATTCAATCTTTTGAAAATAATCTGAAAAATATCTGTAAAAATAGTTACTATAGTAGTAAAATGGTAAAAAACGAAAGGCAAGCTGGTGGTTATATGGAATTCGGGGCATTAATTAAATTTTATCGAACTCAAAGAGGAATCACTCAAGCAGAGCTTGCAAAAGGGATTTGCTCTGTCCCGCATTTAAGCAAAATTGAGAACAACTCCAAAGAAGCGAATGAGGAAACGATTTCTCTATTATTGGAGCGGCTAAATATTAGTTTAGAAGAGATGGAAGAAAAGGAGGAACAAATAAAGGTTCTATTAAGAGAATTTAATGCAAATATTAATTTCTATCTTAGGGATGAAGTCGATGAAACCTATCAGAAGTTTAAAAAGATAGAACATATTATCCCGTTTTCAAAGCATATTTATAATTGCGAGTTATATAAATATAGGTACTTATTATTCAAAGGGTTGTTTGCAGAAGCAGAGTCTCAAAGGGACCTATTATACAAGCAAAAGAAGAATTTTTCCCAACATGAGGACTATTTATTTAGATACTTTAATGCGATATTCTTAATCTTAAGAGGTCAATTTAAAAATGCAGATTATATTTTGGATGCCCTCTACACAGAGAATGATCATGAAACGACAAGTGGAGAATTCCTCTATCATCGGGCCCTTGTAAAGAGCTCCCTTGAACAATCAGGTCATGCTATTCATTTTGGTAAAATGGCATTGCAAATTTTTATGAACCAGCATAACTTCTTACGTATTCTACATACCCTTATGCTGTTAGGTATTAATTATACCCATTCAAAGATTTATGAAGAAGCAGAAGGTTGTTTTCGGCATTTAATCCGTAATGCCGAATTATTAAGACAAGAGAAAATGCTGCCACAAATTTATCATAACATGGGCTATCTACAAAATAAGATGAAGAATGTAAAGGAAGCCCTATATTATTATGAGAAAAGTTTGGAGCTACAATCTAACTTTAATCAACACTATCTGGTTACTCTCTATTCAGTCGGCGAAATGCATTATTTTCTTAAAGATACGGATAAAGCTAAAGAATGTCTTCAGGAAGTAGCCTCACTTTCAAAAGAGCTAGGGAATAAAAAATATAGGCTACTGGCAGATTTTTATTTATTTCATATGGCCTCACCGCAAAAAGCGTTCAAATACTTAGAAACAAAAGTTATACCTTATTTTGAAGAGGCAAATGAACATATAGATGACCTAACCCGTTTTTATAAAATGCTATCAGATTATTACAATGAAAACGGATTGGTTCATGAAGCATTTAAATATTTAAATAAAATAACAGGAGGTATACTATGAAAAAGTATATTGTACTTCTATTTTCAGTTTCAATGCTAGTTCTTTTTACTTCAAATGCTGATGTGAAAAGTGAAAAGTTTTCAAACCATGTAGCCTATTCTGATCCATCAGACCATCCAATTCAACCACCAGTTGGATGATGTCATTAACTAAATCCCTGATTCTATCAGGGATTTTTTTATTTGTGGGAATGTATGTGCAACTGTAGGCAGACAATAGGATTAATTTCATGAATTTATCTAAAGGTAAGAGAGGTGATAGAAATGAAAGAACAAGAAAAGGACCGGAAAAGTATGGAGGAAGAGTGGGAAAAGAAGGCCATGCAAGAATTGTTTGGGATGGAATCAGAGATGAGTTTGCAATCAGCTCGATTTGCTACAACTGAAAATCCGCTCTTAACCGAATATCATATTGAGCGAAATGAAAAGGAAGAATAGTTATTTTAGATAAAAAGAATGAATCCTACCTTTTAAGGGGTATCCTAAGAATATGTGTTTTAATTCCAATAGAAGGTTAAGGAGGACAAAATGAAATCATTTATTGTTGGTTTTCATCAAGAAGATAACGTGGATTCAATGCAAATACAAAAGCTTAGTCAAGAGGAGTTTGGGAAGGCCACGGAGGGTGGGACAAGGCATTTATTTGAACTCGACACAAACATTGGACTCTTTGTATTTTTTGATGGAGCAGATAAAGATGGAAATCTATCCTATATGGTGCTGCAGTATGAAGAAGAAAATGAAGAGCCTTCTGCCTGCTATTCTTTCCAGCTGAAGGACTTCTACGAATTTATGGCGCTATACTTAAATGACATTGATTACGAGGAAGTTGAAGGGGAGGAGCAAGAGGAGCAAGAATACGGGGCCATGCAACACCTCGCTCATTTAATCTTCCATATCGTTGAAGAGGGTAGAGATTTGAAGGTTTAGGAAGATTTTTTTAAAATAAACTATTTTTTATTGAAAAATGAAACTGATTTGATCACTTATTAAAAAAAGGGCACCTAATTTAGGTGCCCTTTTTGGCTTTAAAAAGTTTTTTGGCTCTTATTTAATTTCTATCGGCGAATTTATGAGGTCTATCGGCGAATTCGTAGCTTCTATCGGCGAATATATACATTCTATCGGCGAATTTTCGGTTTCTATCGGCGAATTTAACTTTTGTATTTCAAACTCACCATGGAAAAGCCTTAGGAGTATAAAAGCGGTATCTGTTTGTTCCTAAATATTGTAAGGAGCTCGATTGAAGCAATCTTTTTGAAATATAAGGTGATTTTAATCGAACAAACTCCCGAAACTCACTATTTGTTATTTTCAAATCAACCAACAAAAAATAGTCCATAAGTGCTTGAATGTGTGCATCTTTTGAATAGGAATCGCAAGAGGGACAGTACCACTGCTGTTTCTTACGAATAAGATGCAGATGCTTGCAGAAAGGACAGTGGACACCGGTTAACAAATCCGTCTTTTGAATACCATATTTTTTTAGTATTTGAATTGTAGGTGGAGTATTCATTTTCAGTAGGAGTCTGCCAAGCTTACGGAGATCTTTTTTAGTGAGGACGGGGTCGGTGAACGTTTTTTCCACTTGTTTAATCCGATTCAGCATCACATCAGCTTTACAAATTCGTGGTTTCACTTTATACGAATTTTTCCCTGTAACGATGTATGAAGTGTAACTGTTACTGATGACAACTAAATACACGATTGGAACAGGAGGAAAGTGGTGAGCCCGAAGCAGTTCTTGAATATATTTTTTGTGCCGCTCTGCTTGCGCAATTGGATAATCATATCCTTTTTCTTTATCATTGTTATTTTGGATAAACTGTTCGTTATCAGTATCAAAGGTTAATTTCCCAGCCATATTTTTCACATCAATAATAAGGCCGAATTCTGGAGTTAATAGAAAAGTGTCAATTTGACAGTTGTAATCACCGTCAGGAAGGTTTAAATCGTGGAAAATCATATACTTTTGTTGTGGAAGCGACCGATAATAGTAGTCAAGAGCTTTCTCGCCTTGATAGCCAGCAGAGCGCCTTCCTGCTTCTTCTGAAATTTGCTGATATTTTTCGTGACTTAAGGGGAGACGACGTAATAAAGCCTGTAAGATGAGTAACCTCAACGGAATAGACCTCTCTTTTATAATCAAACATTATCACTCCTTTCATTTTAACTAATACATTCTAAATAATATTGAGGAATCCTGCTGAATTTTATCGAAACTTGCAAAAAAAATTACAGACCAAAATTTTATGAGCGAATCTACTGAGTTTATGAGCGAATCTCACAGGTTTATGAGCGAATCTTATCCAGATATGAGCGAATATAGGTCACTTATGAGCGAACCTCAAAACCAGTCCATTTTATTTGATAATACCCCGGAACAGCGCTACCATTAATTTGAATACCAAAAGGAGGAAAAATAATGACTTCTATTCAACAAAGGGGTATCGAACGGATTTGGACGGTGGAACATCACCAGAATAGTCCGATTCATATAGCAGGAATGGTGTTAGATCCAAATAAAATGAAAGAATCAGATCCTTTTCTTTTTTTAGCAGAGGATTGGTTTAAAAAAGGAACATTTGACTTCCACCCGCACCGCGGCATCGAGACCGTTACCTATGTCATCGAAGGGAAACTCGAGCATCAAGATAATAAAGCAGGTAAAGGGGAACTGGAACCAGGTGATGTTCAATGGATGACAGCCGGCAGAGGTGTTATTCACATCGAGGACCCAGCCGAAGGAGAGACTGTGCACTCCTTGCAGCTTTGGGTGAACCTGCCCCGTGAACATAAGATGGCAGAACCGCGCTATCAAAATCTTCGTGCGAAAGACATGCCAGTCCGTAAAGAAGACGGAGCCTTAATCAGGATTTTCTCTGGTTCTTCAGGTGGCATTCAGTCAGATACAAAAAATTATGTTCCAGTAACTATGGTTGAAATTAACGTCGAACCTGGTACATCGGTTACACAGGACCTGCCAGGTGATTACAACGGCTTCATGTATATTTTAGAAGGAAAAGGACTTTTCGGGAAAAATCAGACAGAGGCTGAGAAAGGTCACGTACTCTTGTTAGAAAAAAGCAATCCTAACCAAGAAAGCGAAATCTCAATAAAGGCAGAGGAAAACCTCCGAGTCTTGTTATATGCAGGTAGACCTCTAAACGAACCAATCGTAGCTAGAGGACCATTTGTCATGAATACCGAAGAAGAAATTCGCCAGGCATACCGCGATTACATGGCCGGCAAATTCGCAGAATAAAATAAGCACTGGGCCACGTCACAAGAGCGGTCCAGTGCTTTTCTTTTACCCTTTAGCAGGCTTCTTACTCACTACTACACGAGCATTGCCCATAAAAAAGATAGTAACTGCAGCGATTGCAATCGGAATCAGCGTAAGCAAAAAAGTATGTGTAATCGAATTAGACATCGCGTGAACGATTTTATCTAAAACAAAATCAGGAATCTTTGAGCGTTGTTCTGGTTGGAAAATTTGCCGAGGATCACCCATTTTGAAATTCCCCGCACCTTGCATCCCTTTAAATGCTTCCTTTAACTGATCTGTAAACATATTCGTTTGCAGCGTTCCGTAAATGGTTACGCCAAGGGTCATACCAAACGAACGTAGAAACGAGTTAGTAGAGTTAGCCGTTCCGCGATACTGTGGTTCCAAATTGTGCATCGACGCCGTTGGCAACAAGGAGAATGAAAACCCTACCCCAAATCCAACAAGAATCATATAGATTGTTAGTAAGTAGCGAGCCGTATCAATCGTCATCGTTCCAAGGAAATACATACCAAGAACATAAGATACAATCGAAATAAACATCAAGTTACGATAAGAGGTTTTAGCTAAGAAAATACCTCCTACGGAACTTCCCGCAACGGACCCTAACATCATAGGTGTTAAGATTAACCCTGCATTTTTAGCTGAGCCGCCATAAACAGCCTGCACGAAGATCGGAATAAAGACAGTTAGAATGATAAACGTCCCACCATATAAAAAGGAAAGAATCTGGGATGTCGCAAACAAACGCCTTTTAAAAAGCCAAAGTGGTAGAATCGGTTCTTCTGCCTTAAATTCCGCAATGAAAAAGGCAATAAAGAAAACAAAGAAGCTAGCAAATAAACCGATGATTTGAACAGAATCCCAATCGTATTCTTTGCCGCCCAACTCAAGAGCAAACATCAAGCTAACGACGGAAATGACAAGCGTAATTGCTCCAAGATAGTCGATTTTTTGCTTAGAGTGCTGTAAGGATTCATGATAATAACGAACAATTAAAATAATTGAAACAATACCAATCGGAACATTCACATAAAACACCCAGTGCCAGCTGATATAATCAGTTATATACGCACCTAGCAATGGCCCAAGGACACTGGAGGCACCAAATACTGCTCCAAGAAGACCTGTCATTTTTCCACGATTTTCTGGGGGGAAGATATCAAATACGATGGTAAAAGCAATTGGCATCAAGGCGCCGCCACCAATCCCCTGAATCGCCCGGTAAATACTTAACTGAACAATCGACTGAGCAATTCCGCAAAGGGCAGAGCCAATAAGGAATACCACCAATCCGAAAATAAAGAAGCGTTTCCTTCCATACATATCGGAGAGCTTTCCAAAGATCGGCATCCCGGCCATAACTGCTACCATATAAGCAGAAGTTACCCAAATAAATTTGTCAAAACCGCCAAGGTCAGAAACAATCGTACCCATGGCTGTTGCGACAATTGTATTGTCCATGGCTGCCATCAAGATGGCTAGTAACAAGCCTGTGACAACGAACTTAAGATTATTGTCTTTTTTAATCAAATTAATCACCCTTTAATTTTCCAAAGTGTAAGTATGCTAAAACAAAAGATCGCTCCTTTTCGATTATTTTAAGGTGTGTCCATTAAAAAAAGCTGCTAGAAAGATAGCTAAAGTAATTCTATAAGGCAGGTTGAAAACTTGTCAAATTATAACTAAAATGAGTAGAATGTTGTTTTTACATAGAAGGGACGAATAAGGACATGTATCAGCTTAAGGTAACGAAAGAGCAAGAACTAGGTGTATATGAACTAAGGAACTCCGAGTTAGGCAACTGGATTAAAGTTGTACCAGAGCGTGGCGGAATTATTACTAGCTACGGGATAAATGGAGAGGAAGTCCTCTTTTTAAATAAAGAAACACTATATGATTTTAAGAAAAATATAAGAGGTGGAATTCCGATTCTCTTTCCGATTTCTGGTCAGTTAGAAAATGGGAAATATGAATGGGATGGTACTGTTTATCAAATGAAAAACCATGGAGTCGCGAGGAATTATCCATGGGAAGTAGTCAATACTCATACGGATGACAGACAAGCCACTATTACTTTACGTTTAGTAAGTAATGAAGAGACCAAAAAGGAATATCCTTTTGATTTTGAGGTGGTTTTTACCTACTCATTGACCCAAAACGGACTCACTATTGCCCAAGCCTATCAAAATATTTCGGGTGCGCCTATGCCAATTTATGCAGGGTTTCATCCTTATTTCAAAACGGCCAACAAAAACTTAGTTTATCATTCCGACGCGAAGACCTATTTAGATTATAATGATATGGAAACAAAACCCATTCAAAGCTCATTAGATTTAACTAATAAAAAAGAGTCTCTCGTCCTCTTGGATGCCGTACAAAAGGAAATCTCATTTGAGCTACCCGATCGCCAGATGTCAATTACGATGACATACGGGGAGGAATTTAAGTACGTCGTGTTGTGGACCGAGCAGGATCAAGAATTTGTCTGTGTCGAACCATGGATGGCAATGACAGATGAACTGAATCGGAAAGAAGAATTAGTGATGGTGAGTCCAGGGGAAACGCTGCAAACCGCACTTACGATATCGGTAAAATAAAAAAGGGACTTTAAAGTCCCTTTTCATATAAAAAAATCCCTATGCTTTCGACCTACCGTTGGAAAAATTCAACCTTCTCACCATCAGGGCCTTGTACAAAGAAGTTACGATAGCCGTTAGGAAGAGTGCTAATATCTTCACTAAGAAAGGATACGTCTAGATCCTTTAAACGTGCGAATTCTTCTTCAATGTCATCTACTAAAAAGGCGATATGATTCACGATTCCTTCGTTAGGGAGATTAGGCTTTCCGCCTAGGACTAATTCTAACTCTGTTTCATCGGAACCATTAAATCCAAGGAAGGCTAAAGTGACAGCCCCATCTGAAATAGTGAATCTGTCTTTTAAGTCCAACCCTACGACTTCTTGATAAAAAGTCAGGGATGTTTCTAAGTTGCTTACGTATACACCAACATGGTCCATTTTCTTAACTGCCATTTGGCACCCACCTACCTATCTGTCTTAGGCTTTTAATACATCGTGGTCAACGTAGCGCTCACCGTTTAGTTCACTAATTACATTGATCGCTACCTTAGCACCGTCTCCAGCAGTAATAATCGTATGCATGCTCACTCCAGCAACTGTACCTGCTGCCCAAATACCGTCAATATTTGTTTTTCCAGCAGCATCCACGTCAAGGATTGTCTTGATTCTTGGCTCAGTTCCAGGCTTTGTTGTTAGTCCAACTGCTTCAGCAAGGTCAACAGACATTCCAGTAGCCAAAATTACATGCTTTGCTTCGTATTCACCTTGATCTGTTTCTACTTTAAAACCGCTTTCAGTTTTACTGATAGTTGAAACAGTAGCTTGGACGATTTCAGCACCAAATTTCATCGCTTGTTTTTTACCAGTTTCAACAAGGTCAGGTCCTGTAATTTCTGTTACACCATAATGATTTTCAATCCATGCACGCTTAGTTACACTTTTATCATTATCAACCACTACGGTTTTCTTTCCAGCCTTTGCTGTAAAAATAGCAGCACTCGCACCGGTAGGCCCAGCTCCAACAACTAAAACATCAAACATTTCCAAAACCTCCAATTATTATATAGTCACAAAATAACTGTAGCTTAACAAACAGGGAATTGTAAAATAAACTGCTCTTTTCAAGATATTTGGAAAACGAAATGTAAAAATAGGTTGAAATATTCTAAGCAAGCAGATAACTTAAAAGCAAAGAAGAACTTAGGAGTGAGGATCATAGAAATCAAACCACTCGGGGATACGGCTATTGTGATTTATTTTGGTGAAAAAATTAGTGAAAAGATTCATAGGGAGATTCGCCAATTTATTGTCGGACTGAACAATACGAGGGTGAAAGGGATCATAGAATGGGTACCGTCCTATACTTCCCTTGCCATCTATTATCGTCCGGAGGAGATAAGCTATCATACCTTAGTGGATAAGGTAAAGGGCATTTATACCACTTCAAAGCATAATGAACCCTATCAGCCGATCGTATATGAAATCCCCGTTTACTATGGAGGTGAAACAGGTCCGGATTTAGCCTCTATTGCTCAGTATTGTGAGATAAGTCAAAAGGAAGTCATTGCACTTCATAGTAATAAAGAATACCTCATTTATATGCTAGGGTTTATACCTGGATTTCCCTATCTAGGAGGATTACCATCAATGCTTTCTGTCCCAAGGCTTGAACATCCAAGAAGAGGTGTCCCTGCCGGTTCAGTGGGCATTGGCGGAAACCAAACAGGCATCTATCCTTCAGAGGTACCGTCGGGCTGGAGGATTCTTGGTATAACACCACTAAAGCTGTTTGCTATTGAAAATTCCCCTCCGGCCCTTGTTGCACCAGGCAATTATATAAAATTTATTCCGATCAATTTTGAAGAATATAAAACTATTAAACAATTGGTCGATAGGAAAGAATACAAAGTGAAAACCTACATAAGGGGGGGAGCAACATGAAAATCATTGATCTCAATAGTGATATCGGAGAAAGTTTTGGAGCCTTTAAAATAGGAAATGACGTAGAGGTGTTAAAGTATATCTCCTCTGCTAATATAGCTTGTGGCTACCATGCGGGTGACCATAATGTCATGTTTGAAACAGTCAAGTTTGCCCAAAAAAACGGTGTGAAAATAGGGGCGCATCCAGGATTTCCTGACCTTGCTGGATTCGGCCGCCGGGAAATGAATCTTTCCACAAGGGAAATATACAATCTAATCATTTATCAAATAGGGGCCTTACAAGGTGTATGTAAGGCAAACGGAGCGTCTCTTTCCCATGTCAAACCCCATGGTGCCTTATATAACATGGCGGGTAGAAGTAGGGAGATAGCAGATGCAATTGCTGAGGCAATTGTTGCCCTCGATTCCCAACTTGTTCTATTTGGCCTAGCAGGAAGCGAATTAATCAAGGCTGGACGGGAAAAAGGGCTTCAGGTTGCGCAGGAAGTGTTTACGGACCGTACCTATCTGCCGGATGGGACATTGACATTAAGAAGTGAAAACAACGCATTCATTCATGATTCTAGCGAAGCCATCCAAAGAGTGGTTCGGATGATTACCGAAGGGAAAGTAGAAGCGGTAGATGGAACCGACGTTGATATTCAGGCTGATACGATTTGTGTACATGGGGATGGACCGAAGGCTGTAGAGTTCTTATCCAAGTTAAAGATGGCATTGGCACATGAAAACATTTTTCTTCGAAAAAGCTGGAGCGAATAATGAAAACAGCTATTTTTAAAGTAATAAAACCAGGTTTACAAACGACTATTCAGGATTTGGGAAGGGTTGGCTATCAACAATTCGGAATCAGTCCATCTGGAGCAATGGATTCTTACGCCATGCAGGTAGCAAATATCCTGGTTGGAAATCATCCGGGGGAGGCGGTACTTGAAGCGGCGTTAATAGGACCTGTTTTAGAAGCCACCCAAAACATCGTCATTGCTATTTGTGGCGGGGACTTTTCGCCGAGGGTAAATCATCGGGAAGTGCCCCTGTGGAAGAGCTTTTTGTTGAAAAAAGGAGAGACTTTATCTTTGGCCTCGTGTAAACAAGGTGCACGGGTTTATATTGCCATTGCTGGTGGAATCGATGTACCTGTTGTTTTGAATAGTAAATCCACCTCTTTAAATGGAAGGTTTGGAGGTTATAAAGGACGACCATTACAAAAGGAAGACCTTTTATATGGAGAGCCGGTCATTAGAAAGCCGTTTAAATCACTGCCTCCTGAGTATATTCCTAGCTATAAAAAGCAGCTAACTGTAAGGGTTATTCTTGGTCCACATGAGCAGAGGTTTAGCCCTTCAAGTGTCGAGCGATTTCTCTCAGAAGAGTATGTTGTGACACCACAATCGAATCGAATGGGTTATCAGCTAAAGGGACCAAAGCTTGACCAAGTTGAAGGTTCAGATGTCATCTCCGATCCCATTCCATTAGGAGGGATTCAAGTTCCTGCCAGCGGCCAACCCATCATCCTCATGGCTGACCGACAAACAACCGGCGGCTATACCCGAATAGGAACAGTCATATCAGTCGACATCCCACACCTCGCTCAAGCGGTGCCTGACACCAAAATCCATTTTGTGGAAACTTCTCTTGAGGAAGCACAACGATTATATATAGAAAGACAGCTTTTTTTGAAGCATTTGTCGCTTGCTGCGAAATAAAATAATTCTTTTTTACAATCATGTGACTACGCGTTTTTTTTCATAAGTATAATGGGAAAATAAAAGAAATTATTATTTACTTGAATCTAACAATCATGTAGAATGAATCCATGCAATACATATAAGAATAGTAGGGATTAAAACAGTACAAATTATAACTACTATTCTATGTCTCTAAAAAAACGTAGGGGGTAAGACAAAATGGGTCGTAAAAATGTAAATATTCTAGTAGCCATCTTATTAACGATCTTTCTAGCACTTGCTGGCTGTTCTTCAAAATCGACAGATAAAGCAAGCACAAAAAATGAAGGGACCAACAAACCAGATACTTTTATTTATGGAATTGATGGAGATCCAGGAAATGCGGTTAACGTCATCTCAACCGGTGACCGTTATGGTTTAATGGAAATTAAAACTATTTATTCTCCATTGTATATGTATAACGGGAAAGATGATGTTAAGTATTTCTTAGCGGAAAGTATGACACCATCAGAAGATTTCTTAACGTATACAGCGAAATTAAGAAAAGACGTGAAATGGCATGATGGCCAGCCATTTACTGCCGATGATGTTGTCTTCACTTATGAGCAAATGTTAAAAGAAGAAAATGGTGGTTGGGCAAGAAGCCAGCTATTATTTAATAATCAACCAGTTAAAGTCGAAAAAGTAGATGACTATACAGTGAAATTCACATTGCCAACTGTTAGTATGGGTGCAATGGAAGCATTAGGTAACATTTTCATTATGCCGAAACATGTTTACGAAGGTGAAACAAACATTGCGAATAGTACAAAGAACGCTACTCCAGTGGGGACTGGTCCTTACAAATTAAAAGAATATAAAGCTGGGGAAAGTGTTACATTTGAAAAGAATGACGATTATTTCTTAGGTGCTCCAAAGATTGCAAAAGTGGTTTACCGTATTATTATGGATCCAAATACAGCTACAATGGCTCTTCAAAAAGGTGAGATTAACGCTTTAGCTATTCAGCCTTCAGATGCAGGCAAGTTTAAAGATTCAAATGTGACTATTAAACCTTATGAAGAAGGTCGAATTGGTTACTTAGCGTTTAACTTAAGCTCAAAAGCAGTACAGAATAAAGAGGTAAGACAGGCAATTGCTTTCGGATTAAATCGTGATGAAATCAATACAGCAAGCTATGTATCTACTGATTATTCTAAGCCTGCCTATTCATTCTTGCCAAAGAAAGCAACTTATTTTACTGACAAAGTAGAAAAACATAAATTTGATACAAAAAAAGCGAAAGACTTACTTTCAAAAACAGGAGCTTCTAATCTTAAATTAAAGCTCGCGTTTATTGCTAATAATCCAATCCAGCAGAAGCAAGCGGCTGTGATCCAACAAAACTTAAAGGCAGCGGGTATTTCCGTTGAGTTGGTAGGAATGGATGCTACTGCATTAAGCAAGAAGCTACAAAGCGTTCAAACTGATTTTGATATGTATCTTAGCGGATATATCATGGGAATTGACCCAGACACCTTTAATTCATTATTTGTAACGAACGGTGAAGCAAACTACATGCATTACAGCAATACAAAAGTGGATGAGTTATTTAATCAAGGCCGTGTAGAGAGAGACGATGCGAAGCGTAAAGCCATTTATGAAGAAATTCAAAAACTTATTATCGAAGATGCTGCCTTCTATCCTCTAACTGAAAACAAACGTATTCTTGCAATTGATTCTAGAATCAAAGGCATCGATGAAGCGGGGCTAGTACCTGTTTACACATTCGAGGATATGTCGAAGCTGTCCTATTAATAAAATTGCTTATTTGAAGATAAAGATAAACAGTCCGCTGTTTATCTTTATTTTTTAACAGAAAAAGTAATAGAATGGTAAAGTAAAAGAGTGTTAGAATTCGTTTCCATTAGGCAAATCGTCTAGTTGAGAAGCGTAAGGAGTGGGGTTATTTTTGTTAAAGTACATTTTTAAAAGGATTTTACAGGCGATCCCGTTACTGTTCATCATTTCAATCATTTGTTTTGCTCTCATCCAATTGGCTCCATATGATGCGGTAGATGCAATGACGACACCAAACATGACGAAGAAAACAGTTGAACTGATTAAAGCTAGATATGGGTTAGACCAGCCTGCATATATGCAATATTTTTATTGGGTTAAAGGGATTTTAAGTGGAGAATGGGGATATTCCATTGTCACGCATGAAAGCATTACAAAGGATCTTACAGCCAGGATACCAAATACGATTCTACTCGTTCTTCCCGCTTACATACTAGCCTTACTTTTTTCTATTATTCTTGGATTAATTGCCGGTGCTAAGATGGGGAAATTAGCGGATAAAATCATTGATGGTTTAAGTTCATTTGGGATTGCCATTCCTAGCTTTTGGATGGCGATGATTCTTGTGTTCATTTTTGGCCACCGTCTAAATATCTTTCCAATCCTCGGGATGCACACCATTGGGAATGAAGAGTCTTTTTCCGATCTTCTCAGTCATATGGTCCTACCTTGTACGGTGTTAATGCTTTCATTCATGCCAGAGCTTGTAAGGTATGTCAGGTCATCTACAATTGGCCAGCTTTCTGAAGATTATGTTATGGTACAACAGGCATACGGGGCCCATTCAACTTCTATTTTATTTAGGCATGTACTTAGGAACGTCTTACTGCCTATCATTACTATTGTAGGGATGAGCCTTCCAATGTTAGTCACTGGAGCAGTCGTAACGGAGACAGTTTTCGGATGGCCGGGAATTGGTACGTATTTTGTAAAAGCGATTCAAGGGTTTGATTATCCAGTTGTCATGGCAATCATGCTGCTATCAGCGAGCCTTGTTATTATTGGGAATTTGGTTTCAGATATTTTATATAGCATTGTCGATCCAAGAATTAAGGGAATGGGGGAATAAAAGTTGGCCGGAAAGAAAAATAGAAGAATGCAACAGTTTAAAAAAGAGTTTAAACGCAATAAAACGGCAGCCATAGCCCTAATTTTCCTTTTTCTTATTCTATTAATATCGATCTTTGCCTTTTTATCACCCTATCCTCCTGATAAGGTTGATGTAACAAGTGTTCTTGAAGGACCAAGTGGTAAGCATTGGTTTGGTACAGACGAGCTTGGAAGAGATTATCTGACAAGGGCATTATATGGTGGACGAATTTCCCTCACAGTTGGGATTTTAGCGATGCTTATTTCTACTAGCATTGGAGTATTAATTGGTACGATAAGCGGCTATTTTGGAGGCAGAGTGGATAACTTTTTAATGAGGACCGTAGATGTGATTTCTTCGATTCCATGGATGATCCTTGTGACGGTTGTAAGTATCTATCTTACCCCTGGTTTAAAAGCCATTATCTTTGTTATTGGTCTTTTTACATGGATGAGCACGGCTAGATTAGTTCGTGCTGAGACACTTTCGATAAAAGAAAGAGAATATGTATTATATGCTAAATCTTCAGGACAATCATTAAAAAAAGTGATTCTGAAACATATCATTCCAGCCGTATTTCCTACATTTATTGTGGCATCTACCGTCAGTATTGCTAATGCCATATTAATGGAGTCAGCTTTAAGCTTTCTTGGCTTAGGCATACAGCAGCCATTATCCTCATGGGGGAGCATGCTGCAAAATGCACAAGGAAACTTAGGGAATGCCCCATATATGGCCATATTACCTGGACTTCTCATTGTACTAACCGTTTATTCTTTTAATAGACTTGGTGATATTCTTAGAGCGGTTATTGAGCCAAAGACGAGTGGGAAGTAAATAGGAGGTTTAGATGATATGAAAAATAATATAATAGATAATAATAGTTTACTAGATGTTAAAAACCTCAGTACAAGCTTTTATAAAGGCAAGTCGAAAACGGAGGTAGTCCGTGGGATAGACTTTTCTGTTCAAAAGGGCGAAATCCTCGGAATTGTCGGTGAATCTGGGAGCGGAAAGAGTATCTTGGTGAAGTCGATTCTCGGAATTATTCCGAGTAACGCAAAAGTTGATTCAGGAGAGATTATTTTAGATGGGAAGCATTTCGAAAGCCTATCGAATAAAGAAAAAAGAGCCATAAGAGGCCGAGATATTGCAATGATCTTTCAAGATCCAATGACAGCTCTTAATCCATTAAAAAAAGCAGGAGATCATCTTGTTGAATTATTGGTTAGAGTTAGAGGGATGAAAAAGAAAGAAGCCAAGCTCGAGGCAGTGGAATTACTGAGATTGGTAGGAATTCCTTCTCCTGAAACAAGAGTAGACCAGTACCCTCATGAATTTTCGGGTGGAATGAGACAAAGGGTTTTAATTGCAATGGCGTTAGCTTGTAATCCCAAGCTGTTAATTGCTGATGAACCAACAACGGCATTGGATGTAACGATTCAGGCACAAATTCTAGAATTGTTAAAAAAACTGCAGCAAGAAAATGATATGTCGGTAGTGTTCATTACCCATGATCTTGGGGTCGTGGCGACAATATGCAGCCGCATTTTGGTTATGTATGCAGGAAAGGTGATGGAAGAGGGACTTGCGAATGAAATTTTTTATTCACCCAAACATCCCTATACAAAGGCGTTATTGAATTCTATACCAAGGGTGGACGGAGAAAAAACGAGATTAAAGCCGATAAAAGGTGCAGCTCCATCGCTTGAAAGTATGAGGAGTGGTTGTCCCTTTGCCGAACGTTGCGATTATGCGATGGATAAATGTTTTAAGGAAATACCCGATTACAAAAACTTCTCAGCAACACAGAAAAGTATGTGCTTCTTAACAGGGGAAGGAGATCACTTAGATGACTGAGACACAACAAAGATTCATTGAAGTAAGGAATCTAAAGAAATACTTTCCATTAAAAACTTCGATGTTTAGCAAAAGCAAACAAGTGGTAAAGGCTGTGGATGATGTCTCGTTTCATATTTATAAAGGGGAAACGTTTGGACTAGTAGGAGAATCGGGGTGTGGTAAGTCCACATTAGGCAGAACCCTAAATCGCTTGTACGACCCGACTGCGGGAGAAATTCTTTTTGATGGGAAAGATATTGCCAACTTAAATAACAAAGATCTTCAACCGTATCGAAAAAGAATGCAGATGATCTTTCAGGATCCGTATTCATCACTTAACCCCTATATGAATGTGGAAGAAATCATTGATGAGCCACTCGAAATTCATACCGCTCTATCGAAAAATGAAAGAAGAGAAATCATTATCGATATGCTTGAAAAAGTTGGACTGAAAAAGGACGACTTAGAAAAATTTCCACATGAATTCAGTGGTGGTCAACGTCAAAGAATAGGTATTGCCCGTGCTTTAGCAATTAATCCTGATTTCATTTTATGCGATGAGGCCATTTCAGCACTCGATGTTTCCATTCAAGCGCAAGTCATTAATATGTTAGAAGATTTACAGAGAGAGATGAATCTTACTTATTTGTTTGTAGCACATGATTTATCAATGGTGCGCCATATCTCTGACCGAATAGGTGTGATGTATCTCGGAAAAATGGTCGAGATATCCATGAGTGATGAGCTATACGACAAACCGCTGCATCCATATACACAAGCGTTATTATCTGCGATCCCCATACCGGATCCCATCAAAGCACAGAATAGTAAGCGTGAAATTATTAAAGGAGAGCTTCCAAGCCCAATTGAGATGGAAACAGGCTGTCGCTTCCGAACTCGCTGTCCATTTGCAAAGCCAATTTGTGCAGAAGTGGATCCACAGTTGAAAGAAGTAGATAGTGAGCATTTGGTTGCCTGCCATTTATATTAGAACAAGGTGGATGGATTACATGGAAAAAGTAAAATTAGCGTTAAATTATGCTCTAATGATTGAAATGATGAAAGCAAAAGGGTTCGATAATCCAACCATTGTAGCTCTTTTAAATGAAGGAAATGAAGAAAAGCTAGAGAGTAACGGAGAAGGAATCCCTTCATGGAAAACAATGGTTGATTATTATCATGGAAATAAAGAAAAGTGCCAGCAGGCGATCACAACTGGTTATGAATTTTCATTCATGACGAAAGGTTCACTAAAATCCTTGTTAGCCATTAAGTTTGGAATGAAGGAAGGCGAAGACTTCGTTGACACGGGAGAATTTCTAGATCAGGTTAGTATGACCAGTGAAAATCTTCAGATACTCCGCGACATGATTGCTAAAAATTGGACGATCGTGCAAGAGAAAGAAATGAACCAAGACAAGCAATTACTAAAGATTGAGCTAACCTACAAACCAACATTCAATATTAACTAGCTTACCAAACAAAAAGAACCATCATGTCCGTCCTGGGATTGATGGTTCTTGTGTTTAAATTGGTATAAATGGTCTTTTTTCGTTTTTGTTGCTCTTGTTCTCATATCTGTAAAAACAAATGGGCTTCGCTTTGCTTCTGGATTCATTTTTCCCTCGCGTGACAGTTTTTCACGTAGCTTTTTGGCTGTTGATTTCGCCATTCTCTTCACTCCTTATACCATGTTTATACTATTATATACCAATTATTTAAAGTGTAAATAAAAAAGCAAAATGACCTTTCCAAAATAGTCATTTTGCCCTTTTTAGGTATATGTAGGGAATCTACCTGCAATACCACCTTTTCCAAATCTCTGCAGAGTCTATACAACCGTTGTCATTGCCCCAGCTTCCCTTGCTTTCTCGACATTCATCATCATGGCCACCACCGCCGCCACCACCGTTCCACCATTTGCAAAAATCATCCCACCAATCACCATCGTCATGGTGGTCATCATCATATCGATCGTGATAGCCATCATTATTCCAGCTATATTCATGATAATCAGCAGCTTTATAATCCTTATTGAAAAAGGTGAAAATATTCGCTAGTGAAAAGGTTTGTAAAAATCCGTACTGGGTAATTGATTCAGTAGTATTATCAGAGGCATAGGCAGAAGTAGGAAGCATTATTGCACATACTAATAGCAGGATAAGGACTAAACCCTTTATTGTTTTCAAACTTAGTATACACCTCCTTTTTTGCGAATTCTTTATTATGGTAAAAAATGTTCCTTATAAAGAATATTATTATATTTTACTATTTTTGTAAATGAGTATAATTAGGGGTTGTACAATAAAAAACCCCCCCTATAAATGTAAGGAGGGCAAAACTGACAAATTAATTCTCTTGATTTTTCAATTTTGGTACAGGTGCTTGTTTCTTTGTATGAAGAAAATAATAAAGTACTGCACCGATTAAAATATAGAAAGAACACATGAAATATAACGAGCTATAATCTATTTTAGCAGCAAGTAAGCCAACGACGAAGGAGCCAAGAGCAATACCTGTATCATAGATAGATAAGAAGGTCGCTGTAGCTAAACCTCTTTTTCGAGGTTCGGCATCTTGGATAGCGATGGTTTGGAAGGTAGGAAAAAGTGTTCCCCATCCTAATCCAATCATACCCGCTGATATGAGAAATGTGACTGCACCACTGCTTTGGCTTAAGACAAACATCCCAATTGAGAAAAGCAAAATAGAAGGATAAGAAATAACGTTTGGTCCATAAAGATCAAGCCATTTTCCAGTGAATGGTCTAGATAGTAAAAGAACAATCGCATAGACCACAAAGAAGAGACTAGACACACTAGCCAAATGAATTTCATTTGCGTAGATCGAAACAAATGAAAGAAGGGCAGAATAGACAATCGCTAGGAAGCTTCCGACAATCGAGATAGGAATGGCAGATGTCTCAAATAGATTTTTAAAAGAAAAAGCAGAAGCGGCTTTTGGCTGATCCAGCTGTTCTGAATGATTCAATTTAACACTTAGTCCAGTAATAAGAGAACCGACCGCAACAATGACGCTGAGAATAAATAGGGTGTTTGGCCCCCATTGCTGAATAGCCATCAATCCGACAAATGGTCCTAAAACCATTGCCATATTCGTTGACATGACGAAATATCCCATTCCTTCGCCCCTACGTGAAGCTGGAATGATATTAGCTACAATTGTTCCGACTGCTGTTGTTGCCATACCGAAACCAACACCATGAAGCAGACGAATAACTAGAAAACCGGCGACTGTTTTAGGAATAAAGTAAAGAAGAGAGGCTGCAGAGAAAATAATGAGCGCCGATAAGAGAACTTTCTTATTACTCGCGCGTTCGAGCCACTGTCCAGCAAGCGGACGTGAGATGATGGCGGATAGTAAAAATACGGTTGTCATTAATCCCGCGACAGATGCACTGCTATGTAATTCATCCAACGCATAGGTGGGAAGAGTGACGAGCAGGATATAAAAAGTTAAGAAAAGAAAAAAGTTACTTAAAGATACACTAATAAAATCCTTCGTCCATAATTTGGGTTTGTTCATAGATGTAATGCACTCCTTTATAAAAGCTGCTTTAACCAGCTAGATTGCAATGACAGTAATTCCTCTTGAGATGTTAATGGAAAATGCTGCAGTAATGTCTGGTTGACCTCGTTCACAACACTTTCCCATTCGGGATATAATTTCAATGCTTCTTCTGTTAATTCAATGTACTTTGCCCGCTTGTCTGTACCTGACACCTGTCTAACATAGCCTTGTTTAACGAGGCGTTGGATGGTTCGCGTCATGGGCGGTGCCTCAACAAAAAGATAATCACAAAGTTCTCTCTGTGTTAGCGAGCCTTTGTTTTTTAAAACAAAAATAACGGCCCATTGAGAACCGTATAAGCCCATAGGCTTCAATGCTTCATTGAGTTTGTTAGTGAGATGACGTGAAAGCTGGTGAAGAGTATGGAATAATTCGTGGGTTATCATAAATGCACTCCGTTACTACACATAATTAGTTACCTAGGTAACTATAGTGTATTTATTATTAAATGTCAAGAAATGTTCACAGGGGCATAAATGCTCATAAATTGTTAAAAAAATCAATTTTTTTGTAAAAAATTGACGAAAAACATTGAATTGTTCCTAGTTAGATTTTACTATTAAGGTATACAGTGAAAAAGGCAAACTTTTTGAAAAAAAAGGACGCAAAGCCACGAGTCTAAGGTCATATGACTATGATAGTCGGGTTGCCAAAAAGAACGGAATCTAATGTTTGAATAAAACTTCTACGGCATTACGGTTTGTTAGTCCCCCTCTTTTTGGAGGCTTTTTATTCGTTGAAAAAAACATAAAAGGATGGGTGGAAAATTGAAGGTGTTTTTTGGTTCTATTGAATATTTTGAGAAGGAAATCATGAGTTTTGCCAAAAAGAGAAGTTACATTAATTTGGCACGTGAAGAAGTGATGGAGATTTACTCCGAATTAAAAGATGAATTAATGAATGAATTTATATGTGAGGATCACATAAAAAAAGAGTGCATAAATAATCTTAATCTTGCAAGTCAAAGATTCTTACATAAATATCAGGCTGTGTAATGATGAACCATATGTAAAAAGAGTGACTAAAAAATAGTCACTCTTTTTACATTGAGATGATTATCTTAACACATTAAAATATCTCGCTTCTGGATGGGCAAACACCATCGCAGAAACCGAAGCTTCTGGTTCCATCATACAACCATCTGTTAATTGGATTCCAATTTCTTCAGGCTGAATTAATTTAAACAACTTTTTCTGGTCTTCTAAATCTGGGCAGGCCGGATATCCGAAGGAGAAACGTTGTCCCTGATACTTAGCAGCAAATCGGTCCTGCATGGAAAAATCAAGTGGATCCGGGAAGCCCCAGCGGTCGCGTATTTGACGGTGAATTAATTCAGCAAAGCCTTCTGCAGTCTCGAGTGCTAATGCCTGGAGAGCATGGCATTCCAGAAAACGACCGGCAGACTTGAATTCATCCGCTTTTTCGCGAATCCCTCTACCGGCTGTTACGGTAAAGAAGCCAACATAATCCATTACACCACTGTCAACCGATTTTAAGAAATCAGCTAAACAAAGATGTGGCGCGGAATCCTGACGTGGGAAATCAAAAGTTTCTATAACTTGATCATGATTTTCAGGATTATAAATATAAATCTTATTTCCGTCTGACTGTGCCGGAAAGAACTGATAAACAGCATTCGGTGTAATCCAATTTTCACGATTTGCATCAGCTAGCAGTTGGTCTACAACCTCTTTTACTTTTACTGCTTTTTCATCCTTTTCAGCAAGCAAGTTAGCAACCTTCCCCTTAACACCGAGATGATGTCCAATCAGCATCTGCATATTGATGTATGGCTCAATATGAGATAAGGAATAGGTTTTTAAAATGTGCCTTTTTGTATCCATTGGCGTAAAGACTGGTGCCTCTGTGGATATAGCCGGCTTCACTTTCACTGCAACAGATCCTGTAGAGCGGACAGGTAACTCTCTTGGTACCTCTAATGCAGCAAGCTTTTCAGCCTTCTCATCCAACAGCTTTTGGTGTTCCTCCTGGTTTTGCAGTTGGTTTGCCAGTGATAATCCATTCATCGCATCCTTAGCGTAAAGCACAAGTCCATCATATTCCTTAGCAATCTTCGTATCGGTAAACTTACGGGATAGTGCAGCACCGCCAACTAAGATAGGGAGTGAGATGCCAGCATCCTTCATATCTTGAGCCGTTAACACCATTTGCTGTGCTGACTTAACTAGTAAACCGGATAATCCAACCATGTCTGGTTTTTCCCTAAGAATAGCTTGAACTAAATCAGTTGGATTCACTTTAATCCCGAGGTCTATCACATCATAGCCATTATTACTCAGTATAATGTCAACAAGGTTTTTACCAATATCATGGACGTCACCTTTTACAGTAGCTAATATAATTTTGCCCTTTGAGGCAGACACATCGCCTTTTTCCATATGCGGCTCTAAATGAGATACCGCTGCTTTCATCACTTCTGCACTTTGCAAAACTTCAGCCACAATCAATTGATTATCATTAAATAGTCGCCCAACTTCTTTCATACCATTCATTAACGGTCCATTAATGATATCAAGCGGAGCAGGATAGCTTTCCAGCGCCAAATCCAAATCTGGTAATAATCCTTCTTTCGTGCCCTCCACGACATAATAGGCGAGACGCTCTTCTAAAGTCATGTTTGGAACCGTGCTCTTCGCTTCTTTCTTTTTACCACGGTAAAACTCTGTAAAAACAGCTAACGTCTCATCAGTTGTTTTAAATAACAAATCCTCCGCTAATGTAACTTCTTCCTTAGAAATGGAGGCAAAGCGCTCCAACTTTTCCGTATTTACAATGGCGTAATCCAAACCAGCCTGTGTACAGTGATAAAGGAATACCGAATTCAAAATTTCTCTTCCAACCGGTGGTAATCCAAAGGAAACGTTACTGATTCCAAGAATCGTCTGCACCCCTGGAAGCTGCTCCTTAATTAACTTGATACCTTCCACGGTCGCTTTTGCAGAACCGATATATTGTTCGTCCCCAGTCCCTACTGGAAAAACTAATGGGTCAAAAATTAAGTCCTGTGGTTTGAGTCCATATTTGTTTACCAACAAATCATGAGATCGTTTAGCAATCTCAAGCTTGCGCTCGGCAGTAACTCCCATACCTTCCTCATCGATGGTACCGACAACAACCGCTCCACCGTAACGATGAATCAAAGGAACAATCGCTTCAAAACGTTCCTCGCCATCCTCAAGATTTATCGAATTAATAATCGCTTTTCCTTGCGAATATTTGAGTGCTTTTTCAATAACCTTCTCATCGGTTGAGTCGATTACAAGAGGTACCTTAACCTTTTTTACGACCTCTTTAATGAAATTTTCCATGTCCACGATTTCATCGCGGTCAGGGTCAGCCAGGCAGATATCAATGACATGAGCGCCGCCTTTCACCTGTGCCCGTGCAACTTCTGACGCTTCTTCAAATTTCCCTTCGGTGATTAACCGTTTGAATTTACGAGAGCCAATGACATTCGTGCGCTCTCCCACCATGATCGGACGTAGTGTCGGGTCATCGTAAACAAATGGTTCAATTCCGGAAACCATATGCACTGAAGATGGCTCATATCCCCGCGGCTGATAGTTTTTCATTGCTTCTGAAATAGCACTAATATGTTCAGGAGTCGTGCCGCAGCAGCCGCCAACAATATTTAACCAGCCATGCGCAGCAAAATCAGACAGCTTTTTCGCAAGGATTTCCGGTGTTTCATGATAGTGTCCTTCTTCATCTGGCAGACCAGCATTCGGATAACAGCTAACGGCAGTTGTCGCAAGATTGGAAAGGGAACGAATATGATCCTGCATAAACTCTGGACCCGTTGCACAGTTTAGTCCCACTGCAGCTGGTTTCATATGCTCAACTGAAATATAGAACGCTTCGATAGACTGTCCCGCAAGAGTGGTTCCCATCGGTTCAATCGTACCCGATATCACAATCGGAAGTGTAGTACCTGTCTTCGAAAAAGCACTTTGGATACCAGCGAACCCAGCTTTTACATTCAACATATCCTGGCTTGTTTCTAAAAGCAGCAAGTCAACGCCGCCATCGATTAAGCCAATTGCTTGTTCCTCGTAACTTGCCGCAAGTTCATCAAAGGTAGTTCCGCCAGTCACACTTAATGTTTTCGTAGTCGGACCCATCGAACCAGCAACAAAACGTGGCCAGTCCTCTGAATATACCTTTTGCACCTCACCAATCGCAATCATCGCAGCGATTTTATTGATTTCATAGGCTTTGTAGCCAAGACCGTATTCATCAAGCACTAGGCTAGTTGCCCCAAACGTATTGGTTTCAATAATGTCTGCGCCAGCCTCAAGATATTCTCGGTGAATATTGGCTATAACAGAGGGAGCAGTTAAATTAAGGTTTTCATTACAGCCCTCGAATTCCTCTCCGCCAAAATCCTCAGCGGTAAGGTGGACTCGTTGCAGCATCGTTCCCATGGCTCCGTCCATTACGAGGATTCGTTTCTTCAACTGATCAGTAAATGATGTTTTCAGCAATGTTGTTCCCCCTCACTTCACTTGCACGCTGACGGGCATAATGAGCCAGCTCTGCAGTTAATTCGTAACGTAAAAATGGTGTAATTAAATAAATTCCATTAAATAAATCTAAAGCCGCGTCAATGAGTGACTTCGTTATAGCAATACCTTCCCGCGCTGCTTGAAGCGGTTGGTCATTCAACCTGGCCATTCGCTCACGTATCGAATCGGCAATTTTAATCCCAGGCACTTCATTATGAAGGAATTCAGCGTTTTTACTGCTTGTCAGTGGCATGAGTCCAATATAAATAGGTGCCTTAAGGTGTTTCGTATGTTCATAGATTTCAATCAGTTTTTCTTCTGAAAAAACAGGCTGGGAGATGAAATAATCTGCACCAAATTGAATTTTCTTCTCAAGCCTTTTAACAGCCTTCTCGAGTGAGCGCACATTCGGGTTAAAAGCTGCTGCCACACTAAAGTCGGTTTTTTGTCCTAAGTCTTTACCCGAAAAAGACAAACCTTCATTTAGTTGCTTAATCATCTGAATTAGCTCAAATGAAGAAACATCATACACGGATGAAGCACCAGGGAAATCTCCTACTCTTGCAGGGTCGCCTGTAATCGCAAGCACGTCATTTAATCCTAGAGTATGGAGCCCCATTAAGTGGGATTGTAATCCAATAATATTACGGTCGCGACAGGCAATGTGAATAAGCGGTCGCATGCCTAATTTTTCCTTCACTAAATATCCCAATGATTCATTGGAGATACGTACAGTTGCAAGGGAATTATCAGCTAAAGTAATAGAATCTATGCCGGCTTCTTTTAACGCTTTTGCTCCTTCGAAAAACTTGGTCGTATCTAGCTTTCTAGGAGGATCTAATTCTACAATAACAGAAGGTCTTTCTCTCACAATCTCTTGTAGGGGAGCATACTCCCTTATCGGAGAGGGACTTGTTTCAACCACAATCTGCTTTGGCTTTAATTTTACTATTTTTTCAGTAATTGGAACACTATTCTTTAATTCCGCTGCAAAGGCTCGAATATGATCTGGCGTTGTCCCGCAGCAGCCACCAATTAAACGTACCCCTTGATCACGGAACGCTTTTGCCGAATTTCGGAAATAATTGGCATCTCCCTCATAGTGGAACTTTCCGTCCGTATAGGCAGGGAGACTGGCATTTGGATAGGCTGATAGAAATGCATGCTCAGGTATTTCTATCTGCTCCAATGCTAACAACATATGATGGGGGCCAAGCCGGCAGTTCAGACCGACGACATCGGCGCCAAGACCTTCAAGCCGTTTTAAGGCATCATTGACAGGAGTTCGATCCTGCAAAAATCCTGGCTCCTGATGGGAGACTTGTGCAATGATTGGCAGGTTGGTTTCCTTTCTAGCAATAGTTAAAATCGTTTCAAGTTCTTCTAAATCGTAAAAGGTTTCAAGTAACAAACCATCTACGCCTTCAAGCAGTAGACAATATAATTGTTCACGGAAGCTTCGTTTTAATTCTTCAATGGTGACCGAATCCGGTTTAATTCCTCGATTCCCGCCAATCGTTCCAAGGACGAATGCATGGCTTTTTGCAGCGGCTCTTTTAGCATTAGCTACAGCAGCACTGTTAATTTCCTTTACAGAATCCTCCAAACCATATCGCTGCAGCTTTAAATAATTGGCAGCATATGTGTTGGTTTGAATGACATCAGCACCGGCATCGATATACGCTTGATGGATCGTTTGGATATGATCTGCCTGGGAAAGATTCAGTTCCTCTAAACAACTATCCTTTCCGTACGAATACAATAAAGTACCCATAGCTCCATCGGCTATTAAGATTTGATTTGTTAATTTTTCTAAAAAGCTCATCACTATTCTCCCCGCTCGAATACTAATTGACTTCGATTAACTTTTTCAAACGCTTGGGAAAAATCCTTGATTAAATCATCTGGATTTTCTAGTCCAACCGATAGTCGGACGAGGCTATTAGTAATCCCGCGTTTTTCTCTTTCCTCTTGCGGCATGGCGGCATGTGACATTTTCGCTGGATAAGAAAGAATTGATTCGACTGCTCCAAGGCTGACAGCGAAAACAGGGATTTCTACATTAGCCAAAAAGGTTCGAAGCGCATCTTCACTTTCTAATTCAAACGATAAGACAGCTCCCGGCCCCGCTGCTTGCTTGTTCTGGATGTGATATTGAGGGTGACTTTCGAGCCCAGGATAATGCACCTTTTTCACAAGCGGATGTTCATCTAAAAATTTTGCGAGTTTAATAGCTGATTTCTGTGATTGTTCTAGCCGAACGTGAAGTGTCTTTATCCCTCTTAGTACGAGCCAGGCATCCTGGACGCCCAATATAGCACCAAATCCATTCTGTAAAAAGCCTAATCTTTTCGCCAAGTCTTCATCCTTAACCACAGCGAGACCCGCAACGACATCACTATGCCCAGATAAAAATTTCGTTGCGCTATGCAGGACTACATCAGCCCCTAATTCCAAAGGCTTTTGATGAGAAGGGGTAAGAAACGTATTATCAACAAAGGTTAACGCGCCAATTTCCTTTGCTAAACTGCTAATTGCCTCAATATCAGTCACTTTCATTAATGGATTGGAGGGTGTTTCCACATAAAATGCTTTTGTATTCGGCAAAATCGCTTGTTTTACTTCGTCTAAATTGGTCATATCCACAAAGGTATGTTCAATACTGAACCGGGAAAGGACCTGTGTGACCATCCGAAACGTACCGCCATATACATCTTCAGTAATGACAATATGATCACCAGCGGAAAGCAGAAGGAAGGCTGTCGAAATGGCGGCCATACCAGATGAAAAAGCAAAGCCTTTTAAACCACCCTCCAGCTCTGCAATCACATCTTCCAATGCTTCCCTTGTTGGATTTAAGCTGCGGCCATAATCGTATTTACCGAACTGGTCGAAATCAAATTGGTGGAAGGTGGATGCATGCTGAATGGGCACACTAACAGCACCCGTTGTCGGGTCCACTTTATGCTGATTATGAAGAAGCCTTGTTTCAAAGGTGTATTCCTCGTGTGACATTACACAATCACTCCTTCTTTCACGTTCTCGAACGCCTTTTTCAAGTCTTCAATTAAGTCTTGAGGATCTTCAATCCCAACGGAAAAACGTAATAAACGATTACAAACTCCAGATTGAATTCGTATTTCTTCCGGAATATCCGCATGTGTTTGTGTAGCAGGATACGTAATAAAGCTTTCCGTTCCACCGAGACTTTCTGCAAACGTAATGAGCGATAATCCTTGTAGGAATGGATTCACCCATGCTTCATCTTTTACTCGGAAAGAAACCATTCCACCGCGTCCAGGATATAGAACATCTGTCACATCTTCATGATTAGAAAGATACTCTACCACAGCTTTTGCATTCTTTTCGTGTCTTTCCATTCTAAGCGATAGAGTTTTCATTCCGCGCATTAACAGCCAGGAGTCAAATGGGCTAAGTACGGCACCCGCACCGTTATGATGAAAAGCTAATGCTTCACATAGTTCCTTTCCTTTAGCAACAATCAATCCTGCAAGTACGTCGTTATGACCACCCAGGTACTTCGTTGCACTATGAATAACGATATCAGCCCCGAGCTTAATGGGTTGCTGTAATAGTGGAGTATAGAAGGTATTATCAACAATCAAGAGTATTCCGTGCTCCTTTGCAATTTGAGAAACAGCGGCAATGTCCGATTGCTGCATGAGGGGATTAGTAGGAGTCTCCAAAAAAATGGCCTTTGTTTGTGGAGTAATCTTCCCTTCGATTTCTTCCGGACAACAGGTATTTACATATTGAGTGTTTAATCCCCATTTTTTAAAGCCTTGTTCTAATAAGCGATAGGTACCGCCATATAAATCTTCGCTAACAAGCCATTCATCTCCCGATTGAAATAAGGAAAGAATTGTGAAAATAGCAGCCATACCTGAACTGCAGGCAAAGCCTTGATCACCTGATTCTAAATCAGCAATCGTTTTTTCCAGGAGCTGACGCGTTGGGTTCCCTGTTCGACTATAGTCAAACCCTGTTGATTGCCCGATGCCTTCGTGTCGATAAGCAGTAGAAAAATAAACAGGCGGGTTCACTGTACCTGTCGCTGTCTCGCTGCGGTTTCCAATTTGGGCTAGTTTTGTGTCAATTTTGTACATAACGCACACTCCTTAAAGTTTGTTGTAATTAGAGTTAGTTTGCTAACTTTAACGCTACAGGGCGCTAAAGCTTTCAGATAAATAAAAAAAGTCTTCTTATAAGAAGAAGACTTTTGTACGTACGACCAAATTGTCATTCTTCTTATCTTGCAAATTAGTAAAATTTGCAGGACTTAGCACCTTTTCAATGAACGGATCGTTCTTTGAAGGTTGCTGAGGCGTCGCAGGGCCATTCCCTCAACCTCTCTTGATAAGAAATCAATTATTTAGATTATTTATAAAATTTACTACAAATTGGGGGGGATGTCAATTTGTTTTTATCTTAATGAGGAAACTTTAGTTATAACGGAGAGGACAAAATATTTAATTTATTATCTTAAAATTTATTGACAGTAATAGTTTATGGATTTATTATTAGTTATAACGAACGTTCTTGATAAAGAACTAATCTGGGTAATAAGTTACATAGAACGACAGTTTAAAAACTTAATTATACTAAATTTCAGGTATATCGGATTAGATATGATTCCTGATAATTAAGTGTGGTCTTACTGTTCTTTTTAGTGAACTAATAATGAAGTTGAAAATAATAAATGCTATGAATTTTTTTGATTGGCAGGAGGAAAAGATGAGCGCAATAGCCGGAATATATCATTTAAATAATGAACCTATCAATCTAGAGCAAGGAAACCGGATGATGAAAGAATTAGAAAAATATCCGGCCGATGATATTCAAACTTGGCATAACGACAAAGTCTTCCTTGGCTGCCATGCACAGTGGATTACACCGGAATCAGTTGGTGAAAAACTTCCTTACTATGACCATCAACGGAAGTTAGCCATTACCGCTGATGCAATTATTGATAATAGGGATGAATTGTTTGAGAGATTACAAGTTGATAAAAGGAAAAGAAAAGAGATCACTGATAGTGAATTGATTTTGCTTTCTTATCATAAATGGGGAGAAGACTGTCCGAAATTCCTAATTGGAGACTTCGCCTTTATGATTTGGGATGAAACAAAGCAAAAACTATTTGGTGCGAGGGATTTTTCCGGTGCCAGGACCCTTTATCTTTTTCGAGACAAACAAAGGGTTGTTTTTTGCACAACGATTAAACCATTATTTTCCTTACCATATATTCAGAAAAAATTAAATGAACATTGGTTAGCAGAATATCTTGCTATCTCAAACATGATTGACAACATAGATCCATCTTCAACGGTCTATAAAGACTTAGAACAACTACCTCCTTCACATACAATTTCAGTATCAAACGGGCGAATTACAATCTCAAAATTTAATGTAATTGAAATTACAGATTTAGGACTAAAAACTAATGAAGATTACGAAGAAGCTTTTAGGGATGTAGTCGATAAAGCTGTAAGATCAAGACTCCGAACACATCGTCGTGTGGGTGCACATTTAAGTGGAGGGTTAGATTCAAGTACAGTTGTTAGTTTTGCAGCCAAAGCTTTGAGTGAGAAAAATAGGAAATTACATACGTATAGTTCTGTACCTGTTGATGACTTTTTAGATTGGACACGGGCTCATACAATGGCTGACGAGAGACCGTACATACAGTCAACGGTCCAATATGTTGGTAATATTACAGAGCAGTATTTGGACTTTAAAGGAAAAACCCCCTACTCAGAAATTGATGATTGGCTTGAAACTATGGAAATGCCTTACAAATTTTTCGAAAATTCAATATGGGTTAAAGGAATTTATGAAAAAGCACAACAGGATGGGATAGGAGTGCTATTAGGAGGAGCAAGAGGAAACTTTACCATCTCTTGGGGGCCTGCATTAGACTATTATGCATTTCTATTAAAGAAGTTTAACCTGTATCGGCTCTTTCGTGAAGTAAATATATATAGTAAAAATATTGGTGCGGAAAGATCTAAAATCTTAAAAGTAGTTGGAAAAAAGGCATTCCCACTTCTAAAAGATCTATTTCCTCCAAAATACCAATACGACCTGCCAGTATTAATTAATTCTGAATTTGCCAAGAAAACTAATGTTTTTTCTGCATTAGAGGAATCTGGTTTAAACACTGGAAATTCCATAGCTCGTAATATACATGAAATACGAGGAAATCATTTTGGACAAATAAATTTATGGAACACAACAGGTACCAGTGGGACAAAATTATCATTACGTTATTCAGTACAGAGCCACGATCCTACAAATGATTTACGAGTTATTCGCTTTTGCTTATCCACTCCTATTGAACAATTTGTTCAGAATGGATTAGATAGAGCACTTATCCGTAGGGCAACAAATACCTATCTTCCTGATGATGTTAGGTTAAATCAACGTGTTAGGGGAATACAAGCTGCAGATGTGGTACATCGAATGAAGCCTTCTTGGAATGAATTTATTGAAGAGCTTAGACAGGTTAGTGTAAATCCATTAGCCTCAGAATTCCTAAATATGGAGGTAATTAAGGATGCACTAACCAAGATCAAGGACGAACCACGTCCAGAGTATGCATTTAATCCTGATTTTAGAATATTAATGCGAAGTCTAATTATCACTCGATTTTTAAATACCATTAATTGAAAGGAGGTGAGTTTTATGAAAAAGAATTGGCAAGCGCCTACATTAGAAGTACTAGATATTAAAATGACAATGGCTGGCCCAGGTATAGCTATTGTTGATCAGGTATACGAAGATGAGGATGAAAGAGGAGCACTTCACCACAGTTAAATAATTATTCAAAATTAAGGTTATTAGCACGCCCTTATACATATGAAAAAGTATAAGGGTTTTTTATCACATAGAGAATAAGTTGGAGTGAAATTTATGATTGGAACCGAGAAAAGAACGGTTTACACAGCATTTGGCCTAAGGATTTCAAGTGATATCCTCCTTCCAGAGTTAGACCAATGTAGCAACATAGAAGATAATGTGGATTTAGAAATTAAATATGGTGATTTGTCCGAAACCTGGAATAGATTATCATACCCTGAAGCAGTATTCATTGTTAAAGATGACTTCATAATGTTTCAAATCCCTGATACTGCGACGTTTTGTATACAAAATAGCAAAAAAATCATTGTCTGCCCAATAAATGGTGCAGATCTTGGGAAGATCCGACTGTACATCCTTGGTACATGTATGGGAGCCATTTTGCTGCAAAATAGGTTATTACCATTACATGGAAGTGCTGTTGAAATCAATGGGGAGGCATATGCTTTTATTGGTGAGTCGGGTGCTGGGAAGTCTACATTGGCTGCAGCCTTTTTAAACAATGGATACAAACTATTGAGTGATGACGTTATTGCTGTTTCATTATCAAACGATAATATTCCTCATGTTATTCCTTCTTTTCCACAGCAAAAGTTGTGGCATGAGAGTTTAGATCAATTTGGTATGGATACAGCCGATCTAAAGCCTTTATTTGATAGGGAAACAAAATATGCAGTACCCATTCCAACAAAGTTCTGTGAGAAACCCTTACCACTAGCAGGGATATTTGAACTAGTAAAAACACATAATGAAGAAATTGAGATGCATAAAATTGGAAAGTTGGAGTGTTTTCTGACTTTGTTAAATCATACGTACCGAAAGTCATTAATCAGGCGTCTTGGTTTAGAAGAATGGCACTTTACATATTCATCTAGAGTCTTAAGTAATATAGAAATCTTTAAATTACAACGCCCAACTTCGACATTTACAGCTCAAAATCTATTAACTTTAATTTTAAATACTATCAAATAGGAGGGACTTAAAATATTATGATAAATACTCTAAAGGTGACAACTCGTTCTACAATAGTACAAAGTCAAAAGCAGTTAGTAAGTGATATGGATGGGGAAAAGGTGATGCTTAGTATTACTAACGGGAAATATTATAACCTAGGGGATATAGGTGGGGATATATGGGGATTATTAGAAAAACCCATATTGGTTAAAGAACTAGTTACAGCATTATTATCAAAATATGAGGTTGAACAAGCAGAATGTGAGATTCAGGTGATTGATTTCTTACATGATTTATTGAAGGAAGGATTGGTAAAGTTTATATAATCGAAAGTTTAATATTGGAAATTGTTTAATTGAGGTAGCTTTCATGTATATTTTTAGAAAAATAAAGAAATTCTTACTGTTTGATAATGAAATGAGGTTGCTACTTTTAGAGGCACTTTTTTATTTAGGATACGCTCGCCTACTTAAATCTTTACCTTTTTCAAAGATTATTCCCATATTAGGTGTGTATATGGATAAAACCTCAATTAATAATTTTGATTCTAATTCTAATAGAAAGTTATTAGAGGAGATATCCTCCGCTATCCATTTAATGAGTAGATTTACACTTTGGGAAAGTCAATGTTTAGTAAAAGCAATAGCAGCTATGAAAATGCTAGAGAAGCGTCGGATTGAAAGCATACTTTACTTAGGAACAAATAAAGATAGAAACGGCAAATTGATTGCGCATGCATGGTTACGAAGTGGGAATTATTATTTAACTGGTGCAGAAGAAATGAACAAGTTTGCTGTTGTTTGTAAGATCGCAAAACTATTCAGTAACCAAAATGAAGGGGAACTAAATGAAAACCAAACCCAATCTTGATGTATCCGGCTTTTCAAACGAGTTAAAATTACTACTTGGTATTTTGAGGATGGATAAAGACTATAAAGAACTACAGTTAATAGAGGGTATGTTTAAAGATATTGATTGGAGTCTATTTATTGAATTAGTTAAGCATCATCGAGTTTACCCAATTATTTATAAAAAAATAAAAAATATTGGTGAGAATGCCATTCCTTCACATGTACAAAAAACATTATATGAATTGTATAAAAAGAATACTTTCCAAATGTTATTGATGAGCGGGGAAATGGAGCGGCTAGGAAAACTATTAGATGAACATGAGATTCAGACCCTTTTTTTAAAAGGTCCAATACTTTCTTCAGAGCTTTATTCGGATATCTCCCTTCGGACATGTAATGATATTGATCTACTTATCCCACAATGTGATTTGGGGAAAATGGAAACTCTCCTTAAGGAGAATGGCTATGTAAAGGATGATTATATACAAACAGTACTAGGAGACTGGAAATGGAGGCATCACCATGTAGCTTTTTACAATTATGAAAAAGGCATTAAGCTTGAAGTACATTGGAGACTTAATCCTGGACCGTCAAAGGAACCTAGCTTTTATGAAATGTGGAAACGAAAAAGAAAATGTTCGCTATTTAGTTCTCCGGTTTATTATTTAGGGCGTGAGGATCTATTTTATTTCTTGGTTACACATGGTGCTCGACATGGGTGGTCAAGACTTCGTTGGTTAGTAGATATTAGCCAATTATTGAAACAAGAGATTTGTGTAAAACAAACACTTAAGTTAATGCAAAAATATAAAACCCTTCATTTATGTGGGCAAGCTGCCATATTAACTTCTCAATTAATAGGTACTGAATTAAAAGGAGAAATTAGTCAAATAGCAACCGGTAAAAGGTCAAGAAAGTTAGCTCATGATGCATTGTTTTATATTAAACAAATGATTAATTTGCATTCAGAGCCACTTACTATTGAAGTATCTAAATACCATAAATATCATCTATTTTCATTAATGTCCTTTCAGCATAAATTATTATTTATTTTAAGCTTTCTTTATCCATACCATGAGGATGCTATAACATTGCCATTACCAAAAAAGGTACACTTTTTATATTTCCCATTACGCCCACTCCTATGGGTATGGAGGAGAGTTAGGAAATTTGCTTTCACTCAGGAGGATATCAAGTGAAACATCTATTTTATTTTACTAAATCTTTACAAGCTTTTGCTGGAAAAAAACTATATTTTAATCTTATTGGTATGGTATTAATAAGTTTCCTTGAAGGGTTAGGGATTGTTTTGTTAATTCCCATGATCAGCACGATTGGAATTTTAACCGTAAACATACATTCTGCTCCTATACCAGCAATACATGAATTGCTTGATAAATATCCTAAAACCCAGAGTTTATCTATAATACTTTGTATCTATATCCTATTGGTTGTTGGTCAGGGAGTTATACAAAAAAAAGTGGTTCTAAATAATATAAAAATACAAATTGGGTTTATAAATAACTTAAGATTAGAAACGTATCGAATTCTTTTAGAAGCAGATTGGGCTTTTTTAATGAAAAAAAGGAAGTCTGATTTAATTAATTCTTTAACAGATGAACTTGGACGTGTAAGTGCCGGAACTAACCTTTTTCTACAGTTAATTACTTCATTAATATTTACAATGATCCAGTTGGGTGTTGCTTTGTGGCTTTCTGTGAAAATAACTCTATTCGTTTTAGTTAGTAGTTTAATACTTGCATATTTTTCAAAAAGATTTGTGGTACAGTCAAGGGTTTTAGGTGGAAAAACCACTAAAATAGCAAAAAAATATCTAGGGGAAATTACAGATAATTTTAACGGAATAAAAGAAATAAAAAGTAATATATTAGAGGAATCGCGTATAGGATTGTTACGGTCGTGGTGTCATGAAATTGAGAAGGAAAAAATTGAACAGGTTAAATTAAAAAATAATTCGCAATTCTTTTATAAATTTTCATCAGCTATTTTAATTGCTATTCTCATTTTTTTATCGGTGGAAGTATTTAAAGCCAAGCCAGAACAATTATTACTAATTGTTTTAATATTTTCTAGATTGTGGCCGAGATTTTCTGGGATTCAGTCAAATGTGGAACAAATTGCTGCAAACCTTCCTGCTTTTACATCAATAAGAGAATTACAAGAAGAGAGTATAATTGCAAGGGAATTAAAAGATTCTAATCTTATTTTTGGTGAAAGATTTCCAATTATGATAAAAAAAGGTATTGAGTGTAAGGATATCTGTTTTCGATATAATTGTGAAGAGAAAATTTTCGCAATAAAAAATGCATCATTTAAAATATTCTCCAATACTATGACCGCAGTTGTTGGCCAATCAGGGGCAGGGAAAAGTACTTTAATTGATATCATAATGGGACTTTTACAACCTGAAAAGGGAACAATATTTATAGATGGGAAACCTTTATCAAGTAGTAAT
Organism: Neobacillus sp. Soil_C_43; assembly: GCF_057656715.1. Lineage (NCBI taxonomy): Bacteria > Bacillati > Bacillota > Bacilli > Caryophanales > Bacillaceae > Neobacillus > Neobacillus sp. Soil_C_43. The sequence continues at coordinate 80,260 of NZ_JBDGJV010000010.1, read as the reverse complement.
TTATATTCATTTAGAAAATCTATTAGTTACGTTCCCCAAGATCCATTCCTTTTTAATGGAAGTATAAGAGAAAACCTACTTATGATGGAACCTAATTCAACTGAAGAGCAAATATGGGAAGCATTAGAGCTTTCATCTGTTGCTGAGTTTGTAAGAAAGTTACCATTAGGGCTAGATACAACTGTAGGTGATAGAGGTGTTAGGTTGTCCGGTGGAGAACGCCAAAGACTTGTATTAGCACGTGCTCTCCTACGTAATCCCTCTATACTAGTTTTAGACGAGGCAACAAGTTCTTTAGACACAGAAAATGAGTTCAAAATTCAGGAAGCAATTGAGAGACTAAAAGGTAAAATGACTATAATAGTGATCGCCCATAGGCTATCAACCATTCGAAATGCTGACCAAGTAATTGTCTTAGATAACGGGGAGATAGTCCAACAAGGTCAGTATAATCAACTAGCCAATGAAAAAAAAGGTGTATTTAGTACGATGCTCAGAAAACAGATGGAAGTCAGTATGTAAAAAGGTGTATTTTATAATTCAGTCACCTACTTTTGAGAGGGTAATAAAAGGAAGAATTTCTATTGACTTGTTCTATATAAAGAACTACTATATGGATAAGTAGACATAACTTAGGCAACGTAAATTTTTTTTGAAAACTCGTTCTTTATTTAGAACCCGCAGTTCTTAATTGAATGAAAAATCTTAAAGTAAAGGTGATATTGTGAATCCAACTCATAAAGCTAAAGATATAAATTTATTGGAAATATTTCTTGTTGTAAAGCGGCGCATTTGGATTCTTGTTGGGGCAGTTTTACTTGCAAGTATAGTGGGCGGATTTCTAAATAGTTCAACATCTGTTCCACTGTTTCAATCATCCACTAAGATTATTTTTGATGCAGATGCAAAAGGACAAAAAACACTACAAGTAATTATAAGAGATTCAGCTGTGTTAGATAATGTGATTGAAAAGTTGAAATTAAATGAAACGGCAGACTCCTTAGCTGGAAAAATTAGTGTTTCAAGTGTTGATGAAACTCAGGTGGTAAGTATTAGTGTTATTTATTCTGAGGCCAGCATGGCAGCAAAAATTGCAGACACAACAGCTGAAGTATTCATTGGGAAAGTGCCGGAATATTCAACCAATGATTATGTTCGTATATTATCTAAAGCAAAAGTAAGAAATGTTCCCATAAACCCTAAAAGTAATAATAAATTGTACTTAGCAATTATTGGAGGTTTTGTTGCAGGTTTTGGACTGATATTTTTCTTAGAGTCTTTAGACGATAAGATTCGGTCTAAAAATGAAATTGAATTATTCCTTGAGCTTCCAGTTCTAGGGGGAGTGTCGAAAGTGAACAAAAGGAATGTAAAAAGAAAGACCAATAAAATTCAACTTGATGTGAGGGGGGAGACGATTGGCTATAAGTAAACGGAAATTGTTAGCTGAATCTAAAAAAAGGACAATTATAACTAATTCTTATCCTGAATCTGTCATTTCGGAACAATACCGAATGATTCAAACAAATATAAAATTTGTAATGTCTGATCAAAAAAGTCAAACTTTTCTAATTACTTCGCCTTGTGACATGGAAGGGAAATCTACAATCACAGCAAATTTAGCCGTGTCTATCGCACAACAGAAAAAAAAAGTTTTAGTCATTGATGCAAATCTTAGAAAACCTGCTTTACATACATTTTTTAAAGCACAAAATTCGAATGGATTAACAGACGTCTTAACAGGTAGGCTGTCCTTCAATGAGGCTGTTTACCATACTGAGACTTGGAGGCTTGATCTTCTCCCGAGTGGAATTGTCCCATTGAACCCGGTGGAATTGCTAGGTTCACAAATGATGGAAGAATTGTTAAGCAAAGTGAAACAATTGTACGATGTTGTTTTGATTGATTCTCAAGCAGTTCTTGAAGTAACCGATACTAGACTTCTAGCTAATCAGTGTGATGGAGTAGTATTGGTTATTCAGAAAAATAAGACAAAATTAACCAAGGCTGCTGAGGCAAAAAGAGTTTTAGAATTCGCCAAAGCAAAAATAGTTGGAGTCGTTCTGAATCAGTAAATAAGACAATAAAGGGTTAATTTTTCCTCTGATGTTCTTTATTGAGTACGATTATACATCTTTTATAGATTGGTGATGTCTCCTTACCGATATCCATGGAGGCACTCGGTCATGCTGTGGGTAAAGGACCTTAGACGCAAGTCGTCGATAGTATGATGTGAGGACGGGTTAGATGCCCACACTTAATTAAAATGGTTAAGTATGTGTTCTTATTTAAAGTGCATTTACTTAACCATTTTAAAATGAAGGAGTTTGGACATGAAAGATATTAATGATTATCCAAAATCATATAAAAAGGCCATAAGGTACATCAATCAAGAGGCAACTAAAGAACAATTAGCGGAAAATAGAAAACTAATAGATTATGCAATCAAGTTAAGACATCAGAGGGTAGATTAATAGTGAATTAGGAAAGGAGAGAATGTATGACCTATCGCCAACGAATGTCACTTTTTGTGATTATTGATTCATGTATTGTCTTAACAGCTATTTTTGTTAGCCGTTTTTTTGTTAACGGAACGATTCAAGTGATTACCTTCCCAATTGTTTTAAGTTCATTTGTTATTTTGTTCAGCCATCTTTTATTATCATTTAAATTTCATTTATACAATAAAGCCTGGGAGTACGCCAGTGTAGGTGAGCTAATAAGTATTTTAAAAGTGGTTACAACCTCTATTCTCATTGCTGCAATAGTACAACGTGGTGTGATCCATGAAATATTCTTTCGACTACTTTCAGTTACTTGGTTACTTAACATGTCATTAATTGGGGGTTCGCGGTTTTGCTGGAGAATGCTAAGAGATTCAAAGCTTAATAAAAAGGATAATAAAAAGAGGACTCTTATTATCGGAGCAGGGTCGGCGGGGACTATGGTGGTAAGACAATTACAAAAGAATAATCACACTGATTTAGTACCGGTGGGTTTTATTGATGATGATGAAAGAAAGCGTAAACTTGATATTTTAGGCCTACCTGTTATTGGTGGGACAAAAATGATTGAAGCAGCTGTAAAGGAATTAGATATAGAGAATATTGTAATTGCTATTCCTTCATTAAGCAAAAGAGAGCTTAATAGTATTTTCCAAGAATGTGCAAAAACAGAGGCAAAAACGCAAATTCTTCCCATGCTTGAAGATCTAATGACAGGAAAAGTTTCGGTTAATCAATTTCGCGATGTGCAAGTTGAGGACCTATTAGGCAGAGAACCTATCGACCTTGATATTAATAGCATATCGGAGAACATCAAGGATAAAGTTGTGTTAGTTTCAGGAGCAGGAGGATCTATTGGTTCCGAAATCTGCCGGCAAATTTCAAATTTTAAACCAAAGCAGCTGATTTTATTAGGCCACGGTGAAAACAGTATCTATTCTATTGAAATGGAATTAAAAGAAACATATAAAGACAGTGGTATTCAATTTGTCCCGGTAATTGCTGATATACAGGATGAAAAGAAAATGATGTCGGTAATGAGTGTATACCAACCAGATACGGTCTATCATGCTGCTGCTCATAAGCATGTACCATTAATGGAAGCTAATCCTGAAGAAGCTGTAAAGAATAATATAATAGGAACAATGACTATTGCCAAGTCTGCCAGTTGGAATGGCATAAAAACGTTTGTAATGATTTCAACAGACAAGGCAGTTAATCCAACCAGTGTCATGGGTGCTTCAAAAAGGCTTGCAGAAATGATTATCCAAAACATGGACCAGGAAAGTGCAACTAAATTTGTAACGGTTCGTTTTGGAAATGTCCTTGGAAGCAGGGGGAGTGTAATTCCATTATTTAAAAGACAAATTGAAAAGGGCGGACCTGTAACCGTGACGCATCCGGATATGATTCGTTACTTTATGACCATTCCTGAAGCATCTAGATTGGTTCTCCAAGCAGGTGCTCTTGCGAACGGGGGAGAAATATTTGTCTTAGATATGGGTGATCCAGTCAAGATTGTTGATTTGGCCAAAAACTTAATCAAACTATCTGGAAATTCTATTGATGAAATCGGAATTGAATATACTGGAATTAGACCTGGGGAAAAACTTTTTGAAGAATTATTAAAAGAGGATGAAGTTCATGAAGAACAGATATATCCGAAGATTTATATTGGGAAAACCTCGGAAATTCTAACTGAAGAAATAAATGATATTATTTCTAGTTACTCCCGTCTAAGTAAAGAGGAGATACGAGAAAGGCTCATCTTATTAGCAAATTATAAAGTATTAACGCAACCTCAAATATCCATGTCTATTTAAAGGAGTGTAAGAAATTGAAGGTTAGAAAAGCAATTATTCCTGCTGCGGGACTTGGAACAAGATTTCTTCCTGCTACAAAGGCCATGCCGAAAGAAATGCTGCCAATTGTTGACAAGCCAACCATCCAATATATCGTAGAGGAAGCTGTGGAATCTGGTATTGAAGATATTATTATTGTAACGGGGAAAGGGAAAAGAGCAATTGAAGATCACTTTGACCACTCTTTTGAACTAGAAAACAACTTATTTGAAAAAGGAAAATTTGAATTATTAAGCGAAGTCCAAAAATCTTCCAAACTGGTGGATATTCATTATATCCGTCAAAAAGAACCTAAGGGTTTGGGACATGCCATTTGGTGTGCTAGAAAGTTTATTGGAGATGAGCCATTTGCCGTGCTGTTAGGTGACGATATCGTAACAGCTGAGAAACCCTGCTTAAAACAAATGATAGAACAATATGAAAGATATAATGCCTCTATACTGGGGGTGCAGACAGTACCTGACAACCAAGTTTCTAGATATGGTATTGTGGGCGGAAGAAGTATAGGTGAACGTTTCTATAGTGTCGATAGCTTAGTGGAGAAGCCCAAAAAAGAAGACGCTCCTTCAAATCTAGCCATTCTAGGTCGATATATTTTAAGTCCTAAGATTTTTGACATATTAAGCAAACAAGAACCTGGGGCGGGTGGAGAGATTCAACTTACCGATGCTATTGCTGCTTTGAACCATTATGAAGCCGTTTATGCATATGACTTTGAAGGTACGCGGTATGATGTGGGGGAAAAAATGGGATTTATTCAAACAACAATTGAATTTGCTTTGAAGAACAAGGATTTAAGAGGTCAATTATTGGATTATCTCTCTTCAACGTTAGATAGAGAACTAGTTAAAAAACCATAATGATTTTTAAAACTCTGAAAGGACCTATCGTATGACTGTCCTCTGGATCAATCTTACTATAGTTTTTTTATGTTCTATTCTTTCTCGTTATTTTTCAAGAGTCCTAGTATTCAATGATTCATTGGTGTCATTAAAACCTAATAAATTATTTGCTTTTTTGACTATCGTGTCATTTATTTTAGTTTCTGGGCTCCGTAATAATATTGGGGATACCCCATTCTATGTTCATACATTCAAAATTAATAATTTTACTTGGGAGTATGTTAAGTCTCAAGATGATATTGGATTTGGAATTCTACAAATGATTCTTAAAAGTTATTCAGAGGATCCACAAATTCTCATATTTACAACTGCAGTCATAACTAATGCTCTAATTTTAATTGGTTTATTCAAATATTCAAGATTAGTTGAATTAAGCACCTATGTATATATAACAGGTGGCTTATTTTTAGTCACTATGAACGGGATAAGACAATGTTTAGCAACAGCTATTATCTTTTCTGCAACGAAATACTTAATTGAGGGTAAAAAGTTTAGATATATTATAGTTGTAATTTTTGCATCGTTTTTCCATCAAAGTGCATTGATCTTAATTCCCATATATTTTTTAGTAAGATATAAAGCTTGGTCGAAGGCGACTGTAATTCTACTTCTGTTTTCGGTACTTATAGTATTGGGCTTCAATGAGTTCTCAAAAGTACTATTTTCCGCCATACAAGATAGTCAATATGGTGTTTATAGCCAATTTAATGAAGGCGGTGCAAATATCTTCAGGGTAATTGTTTTTGCCGTTCCAATAGTACTAGCATTCTTTGGAAGAGAAAAACTAAGGGAAATATACCCAGATAGTGACGTTGTAATTAATATGGCGATCATTGGTTTGTCGTTTATGATTATCTCAATTGGAAACTGGATTTTTGCTAGATTTAATATTTATTTTGAACTTTACCAAATCATTTTAATTTCATGGGTAGTCAAGGTATTCAGAAATAAGGATCAGAAGCTTGTATATTATGCAATCGTATTATGCTATTTTGCTTATTATTACTACGAAAGTGTAATCAACTTAAATATTAAATATGCAAGTAATTATTTTGGTTAAAAACCAATTTAGTTTAGGGGGGAAATAATGGCGATATTAATCACCGGTGGAGCCGGTTATATTGGTAGTCATACCTGTGTTGAATTACTGAATGCAGGTTATGAAATTGTGGTCTTGGATAATTTTATGAATAGTAAGCCTGAAGCCATTAATAGAATCAAAGAAATTACAAGTACTCCTTTTAAATTTTATAATATCGATTTATTAGATAAAAATAGTCTAGATGAGGTTTTCTCAGAGAATAATATTGAAGCAGTCATTCATTTTGCAGGATTAAAAGCAGTTGGAGAATCTGTGTATCTTCCTCTTCACTATTTTTATAACAATATTACCAGTACTCTTGTCCTTTGTAAGATAATGAAAAAATACAATGTAAAAAAATTGGTTTTTAGTTCATCAGCAACGGTATATGGAACACCTAACCGATTCCCGATTTCTGAGGATAGTCCTTTAGGAGCATTAAATCCTTATGGGCGTACAAAGCTTATGATTGAAGAAATGTTACAAGATTTATACGTTTCAGATCATAACTGGAGTATATCTATTTTGAGGTATTTTAACCCTATTGGAGCTCATGAAAGTGGATTAATTGGAGAAGATCCGAATGGAGTTCCAAATAATCTTATGCCATATATATCTCAAGTGGCTATTGGAAAGCAAAAGGAGCTTAATATTTTTGGTAATCAATATCCTACAAAGGATGGAACAGGTGTAAGGGATTATATTCATGTTGTTGATCTAGCATTAGGACATTTAAAAGCTTTAGAAACGATTACATATTCAACAGGTATTGATGTATATAATCTTGGTACGGGAAAAGGTTATAGCGTGTTGGAAATGATAAGTGCCTTTGAAAAAGCCTCAGGAAAGAAAATTCCGTATAAAATAGTGGAGCCGCGACCAGGTGATATAGCTGTTTGTTTTGCTGATCCATTGAAAGCAAAAAGGAAACTTGGGTGGGTTGCTAAAAAAGGAATAAACGAAATGTGTGAAGATGCTTGGCGATGGCAATTAAGAAACCCAAATGGTTATGAAAAAATTCAAGATATAGAAAGTCCTCACTTTATTGGAAGTGAGGACTTTTTTATTGGAAATAAATCATGATTCTTAAGAGAGGTTAGTAAGATGGCTATATCGGAACATATCACCCAACAGAAGCTGCAAGCAATCTTGAAGAATATGTATGTTAAGGGAATAGAGACAGAGAATCTGCAAGTAAAAGAATTTATTGAAGAAATAAAAAAACAATTATTAGCTGATTCCAAATAGCTCGGGGGGACCAAACATGAAGAGGCTTTTTGATTTAACGGTTTCTTTCATTCTGTTTTTTGGTCTTTCTTCCATCTTCATCGTGATTGCGTTGTTAGTTAAAAAGAAGCTAGGTTCTCCAGTCATCTTTAAGCAGGTACGGCCTGGTTTATTTGGCAAACCTTTTTACTTATATAAGTTCAGAACGATGACAGATGAAAAAGACAATCAAGGGGAATTACTACCTGATTACATTAGGTTAACTACTTTTGGAAAATTTCTTCGTAAATACAGCCTAGATGAATATCCTCAATTATGGAATGTCATAAAAGGGGATTTGAGCTTAGTCGGACCAAGACCGTTGCTTGTAGAATATCTGCCACTTTATACAAAAGAGCAATCCTTAAGGCACAACGTTCGACCTGGGATTACGGGATGGGCCCAGATAAACGGTCGAAACTCCATATCCTGGGAAGAAAAATTTAATTTAGATGTCTGGTATGTTCATAACCGTTCATTTTTTTTAGATATGAAAATTTTATTTCTAACAATCTATAAAGTCTTAAGTTCGCAAGGTATTAACCAACAAGGTAAAGCTACCGTAGATAGTTTTACAGGTTCAAAAAATTCCTCTGTTGGAGGCGGGCATTGATGAGGTTTATCATAATTGGCCATGGAGGACATAGTAAGGTGATATCGGATATGATCCTTACTAATCCAAAAAATAAAATTATTGGTTATTTAGATGACCAATATAAAGAAATTCATTTTATTAAGAACCAAGTACAAGGTCCTATTTTGTGGGCAAAGGTACTAGCAAAATATTATGAAGATATTAAATTCATTTTTGCAATCGGTGACAATAAAGTCAGACAATCAATCGTGCAGAATTTGAGTATTCCAATAAAGTACTATGCAACAACAATTACCCATCCAACCGCAACGATTAGCCCTAGTGCAAAAATTGGTTTTGGAACGGTTGTTATGCCGCATGCTGTCATTAACGCCGATGCAGTTATTGGAAATCATTGCATAATTAACACCGGTTCGGTAATCGAACATGATTGTGTAATTGATGATTTTGTACATGTGTGTCCCCACTCTACACTTACGGGCTCCGTCCAATTGGCTGAAGGGGTGCTTACCGGAGCCGGTTCCACAATAATCCCTAAAGTGAAAATTGGAAAATGGGCTACTATCGGGGCCGGGGCGACAGTGACACATAATATACCCCCATATTGTACGGCAGTGGGTATTCCTGCCAAAGTGAAGTCTTACAATCAAAAAAGTGTAGAGAGAGGTGTATTAATTGATAAATACAGCTAATAAAAAAAGAATTTATCTTTCTTCCCCGCATATGAGTGGGAAGGAACATAAATATATAAATGAAGCATTTCAAACTAATTGGATTGCTCCTCTTGGACCTAATGTGGATGCCTTTGAAACCGGTATAGCAGAATACGTAGGAGTCAATGAAGCAGTGGCCGTAAGCTCAGGAACGGCTGCCATTCATCTGGCTCTTTTATTATTAGGTGTGGGAAAGGGAGATAAGGTGTTTTGCTCGAGTCTTACCTTTATTGCGAGTGCCAACCCGATTATTTATCAAGGAGCGGAGCCGATTTTTATCGATTCTGAACCTGAAACTTGGAATATGTCACCCCAGGCTTTAGAGCGGGCGTTTGAGGATGCAATAGAGGATGGTACTCTCCCGAAGGCAGTAATTGTTGTGAATTTGTATGGCCAAAGTGCCAAGATGGATGAAATTATAAGCATCTGCAACCATTATGAAGTTCCTATAATTGAAGATGCTGCAGAATCACTTGGGGCCATGTATAAGGGGAAAGCAAGTGGAACGTTTGGAAAATTCGGGGTCTTCTCCTTCAATGGAAATAAAATTATTACCACTTCTGGAGGCGGAATGCTGGTTTCAAACGATCGAGAAGCTATGCGGAAAGCGCGATTCTTAGCTACACAAGCAAGGGATGCTGCACCACATTACCAACACAGTCAAATCGGATTCAATTATCGATTGAGTAACATTTTAGCTGGTATTGGAAGGGCACAATTAGAAGTATTGGAGGAAAGAATTGCTGCAAGAAGAGCTACTTTTCAGCGGTACTATGATGAACTTTCTAATCTATCTGGGTTTACGTTTATGCCTGAGTTAAAAGATACCTATTCTAATCGATGGCTAACAGCCCTTACCATTAATGAGAAAGAGGCTGGAATCACTGTAACAGATATACTGAGAGCATTAAGCGAGGAAAACATTGAAGCAAGGCCTGTGTGGAAGCCACTTCATCTACAACCCGTATTCAAAGGAATGAAATATTTTCCCCATAATGAGCAAGAGAGTGTTTCAGGAGTAGTCTTTAATAATGGGTTGTGCTTACCGTCAGGGTCAAATATGACGGAGGAGGACATAGAAACAGTTATTCACCATATTAAACAAACAGTTATTAAAAGGAAGGAAAGAGCGGAGATGTTTAGTAGTTAGTAATTACTTTATGATAAACGGGGTATGAGTTGTGATCGGAAATACGATATTTGAATTTCGGAAGAAAAAGGGGATCACTTTGTCCGAATTAGCGAAACGTGCAAAAATATCTAAGTCATATTTAAGTAATATTGAACGAAATCTAAATCGGAATCCTTCTATCGAGGTTGTAAAAAGAATTGCTGCAGTGCTAGATATGGAAATAGATACATTCTTGAGTCCCATAAAAACAAATGACTTACAACATGGAGTTGACCAAGATTTAATTGATTTCGCTGCAGAATTAAAGGAAACGGGAATCGAAAAAGAACAAATTAAAGAATATAAAACTGTGTTTGAATTTATAAAATGGAAAAATCAGTACTCACGAGGAGAGCGAAATTGAGGTATTCGAAATGGAGAATATAAAAAAGATACCTAAGATCATTCATTATTGTTGGTTTGGTGGGAAAGAGAAACCCAAGGTAGTAAGTAAATGTATAGAAAGCTGGAAAGAAAATCTTCCAGATTATGAAATTATTGAATGGAATGAGAGTAATTTTAATATCAATCTAAATTCATATGTAAAAGAAGCATACAACGCAGGTAAATTTGCATTTGTAAGTGATTACGTTCGAGTGTATGTGCTTTATCAATACGGGGGGATTTATCTAGATACAGACGTAGAAGTTTTTAAATCCTTTGATGATCTATTACACCATACTTCCTTTTGGGGATTCGAACAGGAAAACTATATCGCTACTAGTACGATAGGGGCAGAAAAAGGTAACAAGTTAATTAAAGCGTTTCTTGATACCTATAAAGATAATCATTTCATAAAATCCGATGGAAATTTTAACGTATTAACTAATGTAGCAATTATCACTAAGATTTTGAGAAACATTGGTCTGAAAACAAATGGACAGTTTCAGGAAGTAGAGGGAATGGGGGCTTTTTATCCTCAGACTTACTTTTCACCATATGATTATATCAATTGCCAAACATTCATTACAGATAAAACATATACGATTCATCATTTTTATAAAAGTTGGCTTCCATTCAAGGTTAGATTAAAAGGAAAAATAAAATTAATCCTATCAAAGGTAATAGGTGGTCAAAATATTGCTAGATTAAGAAAAATATATCGTTAAGCAGTTTTTAAGGAGAATGGTAAGGTGAATATAACCAGGAAAATCATTTTAACCTTGATATCCGAGGGTAAAAAACGGGGTTTTTTTATTATGATTCTTATGAATCTATCCCACTTAGTCGGAATAATAAGAGGACTGTTTTACAAGTTTATTTATTTTAAGAACATACAGTCTTCTATTTTTTCTCTTCAATCCAATAGTAAAATAGAAATTTTTAATAAACAGGCAAGGATGGATATAGGAAAGTTTGTTTTTATTAGAAAAAATGCGAGCATTCGTATTGATTTTACTGGAGTTCTGCAAATAGGAAATAATGTTTTTATTAATGACAACTGTACTATTAATTGCGTTAACAAAATTACGATAGGAAAAAATACAAAGATTGCCCCAAATGTCTGCATTAATGACCATGATCATAATTATAAAAAAAATACATCTGATCACTTAATAAGGGGAGAAGTTAGTATTGGCCAAAATGTATGGATTGGATCGAATGTCGTAATCTTAAGGAATACCCACATTGGCGATAATGTGGTTATTGCAGCAGGCAGTGTCGTTAAAGGAATCGTACCGCCTAATACAATATTTCTAAATAAAAGAGAAACAGAAATAAAACCTTATAAAAGCAAAGAAAAGGTAGTGCAATTTACTGTTTAATACTTCTTTTTAGGTGAGGATAAAGGATGAAAAAGAATATTTTAATTTCTGTTTATAATATGGAAATTGGCGGAATTGAAAGAAGTTTAATTAATATGTTAGAAAGTTTTGATTATCAAAAATACAATGTTGATCTTTTAATCTTTCATCATGTTGGCGAGTTCATGAATTTAATTCCTAATTCGGCTACCGTTCTCCCTCAGGTAGAAAAGTACACTGTTTTCCGTAAACCAGTTACTCTTTGTCTTAAAGAAAGACATTATCTATTAGCTTTTATTAGGCTTCTATCTAAGTACATAGCAAAAATAAAAGCCAAAAATAGAGAACTGGAAGAGGGGGCAGGATATATACAAATGCAGCTAACGCAAAAATACTCATCCTTCTTTATACCAAAGCTAAAAAAAGAATACGATGTAGCAATTAGCTATGCCTGGCCACACGATATTATCGCAAATAAGGTGAAAGCAAAGAAAAAAATTGCATGGGTTCATACTGATTACAGTAAGCTGGAAATTGATAATGAACTGGACCTGAAAGTTTGGAATCAATTTGATTATATTGCTTCGGTTTCGGATGCATGCAGGGATGCATTTATATCTACCTATCCCACTTTACTGGAGAAAGTGTTAGTTGTAGAAAATCTTACATCACCGCAATTCATAAAGAAAATGGCTGAGGAGGAACAACCGCTTCCCCAGGTAAAATCTCAAACCTTTAACCTTGTTTCTGTAGGCAGGTTATCTTATGTCAAAGGGTTTGACCTAGCAGTAGAGGCTCTTAGACTTCTGCATAACAAGGGTTTAACAAATATTAAGTGGTACATCGTGGGCTATGGAGGATACGAGAAGGAATTGAAAGAGTTAATTACCAAACACAATCTAAACGATAGTTTTATTCTTTTAGGTAAAAAAACAAATCCCTATCCATATATGAAAAATTGTGACTTATATGTTCAACCGTCCAGGTATGAAGGAAAAGCAGTAACTGTGTCTGAAGCGAAAATTCTAGGGAAACCTATACTAATTACCAATTATCCCACTGCAGCCAGCCAAATAGATAATGGAATTGAAGGAATCATTTGTGATTTAAGTGTTTCAGGTTTGGCTCGAGGAATAGATGAGTTTTATCGTAATCAAGAATTGAAGGATACATTAGTAAACAATGTAAGAAGTAGGGATTATAGTAATGTTTATGAATTAGAAAAGCTATATAAAATTATTTGTTAAATCAAAGGAATGGAAGGAAGTTTCATAATAAATTCTGTAGATTTATGTCGAAGAAATGTGCTTTAAAAAGAACAAATTAAGAGTTATAATTTAAAAAAACATCACTAAAAGTTTATGCTATTGTAGGTATAGTAAAGTTATATATTTTTTTGGAAATGTTGTTCATTATAATGAACAAATGAAGCGTTTGAAGTAACTAGATATGATTTATTGATTTGTTATTTATTAATTTTAAGGTGTGACTAAATTGAAGGATACAATAATAAAGCTATGGGTTCTTTTTAATAAAAGAGATAAGAAAAAGTTTTTATTACTTTTTTTTATGTTAATCATTGCAGCTATTTTTGAAACGGCAGGAATTGGTTTAATTGTTCCTTTTGTTGGAATTGTTACTGATCCAGCTAAAATACATCAACAATGGATTTTATCATATATTTACAAAACATTAAGCTTTCATTCGACTAATACTTTTATTTTATTTGCTGTAGGCGTATTACTTACAGTTTTTATAATCAAAAATACCTATCTATTGTTATTTTACTATTTACAATATAGGGTTATTTTCAATCAAAAAGTAAAACTATCAAGTACATTGTTTAAAGAATATTTAACAAAACCATATTCATTTCACTTACAACGAAATTCCGCGGAATTGCTCAGGAATATAAATGGAGAAGTACCGAAAGTATTTGATGGTATTTTATTAGCGAGTTTTCAATTATTAACTGAAATACTGGTGATCATTTCTATACTTACTTTATTAATAGTTACAGCGCCAGTAGCTACGCTTACTTCAGGTATATTGTTGGGTGGAAGTGTATTTATATTTTTTAGGATCTTCCGCAATAAGATTACCTATTTAGGAAAGGAAAATCAAAGAGTAGGCCGTGAGATGATTAAATGGGTAAATCAAGGATTAGGGGCAAGTAAAGAAGTAAAAGTTTCAGGAAAAGAAAGCTATTTTGTGGATTCGTATGAAAAGCAAAGTAAGATAATGGCAAGTAATACTATTTATAAAAGTATACTAGATCAATTACCAAGGCTTTTTATTGAGACATTATTAGTATCTGTTGTCCTTATTACGATGATTATTCTTGTTTTTCAAGGGACAGATTCATCTACACTAGTGGGTACCATGTCATTATTTGCTATGGCGGCTTTCCGTCTAATGCCTTCAATAAATCGAATTGTTGCTACTCTATCATCAATTCGATTTAGTAAACCTGGTTTAACGGTAGTTTATGATGATTTGATAAATGATAATAAAGGTACAATTCGAATCCAAGAAGAGCCAACTGTTAAGCCAAGATCAGTAAAGGTGAATATTAATGAGAAGACATTCCTACATTCAATTAATTTGGAAAATGTATATTTCCGTTATCCAAATCATAGAGAATATTCCGTTAAGAATTTATCTTTAACTATTCCGATTGGGAATTCAGTTGCATTTATTGGAACTTCTGGAGCAGGTAAAACAACTATAGTTGATTTAATACTTGGCCTTTTTGAACCTGAGAAAGGTCGACTAACAGTTGATGGTAAAGAGCTAAATGAACTACTACCTATATGGCAAAATAAAATTGGTTATATTCCGCAATCCATTTATTTATCAGATGAAACTATAAGGAAAAATGTGGCATTTGGAATTGCTGATAAAGATATTGACGAATCAGCTATTAAAAGAGCAATTCATGATGCACAGTTAAAAGATTTTATAGATTCACTTCCTGAAGGTTTAGATACTGTTGTAGGGGAGAGAGGAGTAAGGCTCTCAGGAGGACAACGTCAACGAATTGGGATCGCTAGGGCATTGTATCATAATCCCGAAATTATCTTTTTAGATGAGGCAACATCTGCTTTAGATAATGAAACAGAAAAAGAGATTATGAAGGCAATAGACGGTCTTAAAGGGGAAAAGACACTAATAATTATTGCTCATAGATTAAGTACTATTGAAAATTGTGACATAGTTTTCAAAGTAGATAAGGGTAAATTAATTTCAGTAGATAACAGATTAAAACAGTCAATTTAAGAAATACCAAAAAGTTAAGAAAGGAGGAAAAGGATGCTACCAAAAATCAGTGTGATAATCCCAGTTTATAATGTTGAAAAATATTTACCTAGATGTGTGGAGAGTATTTTAAACCAGACATTTCAAGATTTTGAAATAATTCTAATAAATGATGGTTCCGAGGATAGATCTGGTCAAATTTGTGATGAATATGCTCAAAAGGATAAGCGAATAAAAGTAATACACAAAAAGAATGCTAGAGTTTCAGCAGCTAGAAACGATGGTATTAAAATGGCCAAAGGAAATTATGTGAGTTTTATTGACTCAGATGATTGGATAGAACCGGTGATGTACCAGGAGATGGTTAGAAAAGTTGAAGAATTAAATCTAGATTTTATTATGTGTGATTACAAGAAAAAAGCAAGCAATTATGAAGATAAAAGAACACAACCTATCCGTGGTGGCTATTATTCAAAAGAGGACATTAAAAATGAACTATATCAATGTTTAATCATGTTTGATCATATCGAATTTCCGCCAACGATTTCTAATTGGGTATGTTTGTTTAATCTGGGATTCATCAGGAAAAATAACCTTTACTATGATGAAGATATACATTATTGTGAGGATTCTATTCTAGGTTCGAAGATTCTGTATCACGCAACTAATTTTTATTATCTGAAAGAACAATATTATTATAACTACTTCTACAATCCTACCTCTACGACGAATACATTTAATGAAAAAAAGTGGAATGCTTACCTTAAAATTAATGAAAGTCTAAAAAATTATTTCGGAGAAATAGAGGATTTTGATTTCTCCAGACAGATTAAGATAAACATGCTGTATTTTACATTAAATATGTTAGGACAAATTAAGTATTCTGGGTACGACAAAGAAGACAATATACAAATGATAAAAGAAATCATGCATCATCCAAAAGTATTAGATATATTTAATGACTTTAAAATACCTAATGTTTCATGGAAGGTGAAAGTCGCGATCCTCCTTATAAAATTTAAAATGGTTAAGTTGTACAATCTAGGGATCATTAACCAAAGGTCTAATAAACTTCATTTTATTAATGGCTTGTTGAATAAACAAAAATAATTAGTAGAAAAACAATTCTTTATTGTGAGGTTAAACTTTGAAAAAAAAAGTTTTGTTTGTAAATGGACATCTAAATATTGGTGGAGTAGAAAAATCACTTATTGATGTACTAAAAAGTTTTAATTACGACATGTATGAGGTTGACCTTGTATTATTTGAAGGAATTGGTGACTATGCTAGCGAAGTTCCAGCTGCGGTAAATATTATTTATTACGATTTATCAAAAACTTATGGTCCATTTAAAAAATGTATACTAGAAAACCTCATTAATAGAAATTGGTTCGCCCTTTGTCTGAGATTTATATTCTTTCTTGAAAAGTTTATAGGTGTCAATGCATTATCTCTTGCAAAACCACTTTTTAAGTTATCCAAAAAGTATGATTGTGCTATTGCTTATCGAGTCGGCTTCTGTACTGAATTCGTTGGATATATAGTTAATAGTCACAATAAAGTAACCTGGTGGCACCACGGAACCTATGATTATCCTGATAAGTATGGTAAACGTTTGATCAAGGTATTTAGTAACTTTAACAAGATTATTGCTGTTTCGAATAGCTGCAAGGAGATGTTATTAAATAATATTGAAGGAATTAGTAAAAAAATCACTATGATACCTAATATGATTAACACTAATGAAATTATTTGGAAAGCAAATCAAGAAACATGTAAAGAATTTAAAACTAATGGAAATATTACACTCCTGAGTGTAGGTAGGTTATCACCAGAAAAAGGTATGATTAATTGTGTCTATGCTTGCAGAAAGTTAATTGATAGTGGTTATAGCATTAAATGGTATCTCATAGGTGATGGAACAGAACGTGAGAAAATTGAACGTTGTATAGAAAAGAACCAATTAGAAAATTATATTTATCTTTTAGGTGCAAAACCCAATCCTTACCCCTATATAAAGGGCGCATACATATATGTTCATCCATCTCTTGTTGAATCACTGTCGATAACGGTACTGGAGGCTCTTGCTCTAAATACACCTGTTACAGTTGCACGATCTATGGGACCAGAGGAGTTTATACACAACAAGACAAATGGTTTACTAGTAGATCCGTCTCCGGAAGGTCTATTTAAGGGAATTGTAACTCTATTAACAGATGATACTTTATATAATCAATTAAAAAAGGACAAATTTGATGTTTTAAAAGATTACAGTCCGGAAGTTATTATGAAAAAAATTCATGATTTAATTGAGGCAAAACTAGCATGAGATAAAAATCAATTATCTAATCTTTTTAGCTTTTGAAAGGAGGGCATAATGTTGAATTTTTTTCAAAGGTTTCATCGGACGGATTATATGATTGCATATAGGTTTATAGATAGGCATATTGAGATCAAAAAAAAAAATAAAGAAAAATTTATTCCTTTTAAAAATAGTGTTAAATATTGGTATGCAGATCCTATCCTGTATAAGGTAGATAATAAAATCTACATGTTCTATGAAGCATATAATAAAATGAAAAATCGCGGGGAAATAGGGGTTGCCAAAATTATAGACCATAAAATTGTAGACCGACAGATTATATTAAAAGAGCCTTTTCACATGTCTTACCCCTTTGTTTTTAACTTTAACAACAAAATATACATGATACCTGAAACTTCATCTGTGCAAAAGTTACTCCTATATGAGTCGATAGATTTTCCTTCAAAATGGAAATTAAGCAAAGTGTTAATGGATAATATTGAATTCTCTGATGCAACAATTTTATTTCAAAAAGAGAAGATGTATTTATTTGTATCAAAATTATTATCTACAAGTCCTTATAGTGACGAATTATTACTGTATACACTTGATAATGAATTTAATCTTATACCACATAAAAATAATCCGATTATCACTGATAATGAATTTTCAAGACCTGCAGGAAGGATATTAGACTTTAACAGTAAATTGATTAGGGTATCCCAGGATTGTTCAAACGGCAGGTATGGGAAAGCAATAAAGTTCAATGAAATTATTGAAATCTCAGACAGTGTCTACTGTGAAAAAAATATCTCTTCCATTTTACCTGATGATATTCCAATAAACTTCCATAAAAAACTAACCGGGGCCCATACATATGGTAAGTGTGATGACTTTGAGGTAATTGATATAAGATACTCAGTCTTTGATCTTGGAAAACTATTAAAATTCCTCTATAAACTACCCAACAAGGTAGTGAGGAAATCCAAAGCAGCAATAATTAAGTAGGGTTACTAAAGTATTATTCGATTAGAGGAGTCTGTCATGTTAAAGAAATATAAAAGTACAATGAGCACTACCTTCTATAGACTAACGAGACTAGCCAAAGTTATTAATTTCCCACTTTCACAAAACGCTTTAGCCTTAAAGAAATTTAAAAATATACATCTAAACCAGAGATGTTTTATTATTGGAAATGGTCCCAGTTTGAAAGCTGAATACTTAGATAAACTTAAACACGAAATTACATTTGCCTTCAATCGAATTTACTATCTATTTGACCAAACAGATTGGCGTCCTACATATTACTGCTCTGAAGATGAAAAAACAATTTTTAAAAGTAAAGAAGAAATAGATAAATTAAAGATAGAAAATAAGTTTTTCCCTGTTAATTTCCCATGGGATTACAAGATTAACTTTCAAAATGCAAACTATTATATCTTTAAATTAGGTGACAGCAAACTCGAACCCACGTTTTCTGAAGACATTGCTAAAGGGATATACTGGGGAAATACCGTAGCTTATACCGCATTACAAATGGCAGTATATATGGGAATTAAAGAGATTTATCTTTTAGGTGTTGATCATCATTTCAGTAAAATGGAAAACGATAAGGGCGAAATAATAATTGATAAGATGGCCAAAGACTATTTTAGTGAAAAGTATAATTCTGACAAAGATGACTTATATATTCCAAATATAGAAATCTCAACTAGAGCATTTATAGCAGCAAAAAAATATGCAGATGAACATAATATAAAAATATATAATGCAACTCGTGGAGGCAAATTAGAAGTCTTTGATAGAGTAAATTTTGATAAAATAATTTTTTAGAAAGCGTGGTATAAGTATGAGAATAGTTGGAGTAATACCTGCTAGAGGCGGTTCTTCAAGATTTAATAATAAACCATTAGCAAATATTCTAGGAAAACCTATGGTTTGGTGGGTTTACACACATTCTAAGGAAGTTGAATGCTTTGATGAGGTATATGTTGCAACAGACAGTGAAGAAATTAAGGACCTATGTGAAAATTTTGGAGCAAAAGTGATTATGACCTCAAAGGAACATGAAACAGCAACGGAAAGACTATATGAAGTATCGGAACTTATAGATGCCGATCTTTATGTAATGATAAATGGTGACGAACCTGCGATTGAAGCAATAGATATTGTGAAGTGCATTCCATCTAATTTAAATAAAGATGAATTCTACGTATCAAATCTTATGACAGATTTTACGGATCCGGTGGAAGTTGTGGATACATCAAACTTAAAAATAGTAACTAATAAAGACGGGATTTGTCTTTTCATTTCCCGTAGTCCAATTCCGTTCCCTAAAGGAGGAATGAATTATACTTACCAGAAATTTGTGGGGGTTGGGGCATTTACTAAAAAGGCTCTACAATATTATCACGATACACCACGAGGACCTATTGAAAAAATTGAAGAGAATGATTCTTTTAGATTTATTGAAAACAGAAAAGACATTTTTTATATAAACGCACATTGTAAGACAATTTCAGTTGATACACCTAAAGATATTGAAAAAGTGGAAGAGTATATGAAAGAAAGTGGAAAAGTTCCAGCATTAAATTAGAGTTGATGTCGATATAAAAAATGCGAAAGGAAGATTCTCATGGAAAAAATGAAAGTAGGTAATATTACGGTAGATAATACAATGTTTACGTTAATTGCAGGTCCTTGTGTAATCGAATCTGAAGAACAAGTAATGGAAGTGGCAACAAGATTAAAGGAAATTACAGGACTACTTGGTATTCCTTTTATTTTTAAATCATCGTTCGATAAAGCGAATAGAACGTCTATTACATCGTACAGAGGTCCTGGATTAAATGAAGGTCTTCGTATATTAAAAAGAGTAAAAGATGAATTAGGCATACCAGTAGTAACAGATATTCATGAGCCATATCAAGCAAGGGTTGCTGCTGAGGTTCTGGATATGCTACAAATACCTGCTTTTCTATGCAGACAAACAGATCTATTGGTAGCAGCAGCTGAAACCGGATTGCCGGTAAACATTAAAAAGGCACAGTTTCTATCAGCAAAAGATATGAAAAACGTTATTTTGAAGGTTGAAGAATCAGGTAACGAAAACATTCTTTTGTGCGAAAGAGGGAACACCTTTGGTTATAACAATTTAGTTGTTGATATGACTAGCATTATTGAAATGAAAAAGTTTGGCTATCCAGTCGTATTTGATGCAACTCACAGTGTTCAGAAGCCTGGAGGCAACCTCACAACTACAGGTGGAAATCGAGAGTATGTAGAGCATTTGGCAAAAGCAGCTTTAGCTGTCGGTGCAGATGTTTTATTTATGGAAGTGCATGAGGATCCAGATAATGCAAAGTCTGATGGCCCTAACATGGTTAAACTTGATGAGATTGAAGTGATGCTAAAAAAACTAATGAATATATATAAGGCGGTGAGTGATGTTGAATCAATTAGAATTTCTCACTGAACCTCAAATAGATATTCTATCTGAATCTAAATATGTTTTTGAAACTGAGATAAACGCCATAAACCTAGTTAAAGATGCTCTAGATGAAAGATTTGTAAAAATAGTAGAACTAATTTCAAATTGTACCGGTAAGGTGATTGTTACAGGAATGGGGAAACCTGGGCATGTTTCGAGGAAAATTGCTGCAACCATGTCTAGCCTAGGGACATCATCATTTTTCCTTCATCCCGCAGAAGCACTTCATGGAGACTTAGGTATGATTTCGGCAAATGATATTGTAATAGCTATTAGTTATAGTGGCGAAAGTGAAGAAATCACTAGAATTTTACCTAATATTAAACTAATAGGTGCAACATTGATTGGTATTTCTGGAAATCAAAATTCATCACTTGTTAAATATAGTGATTACTCCTTTGTATTTCCTAAATTTAACGAAGCATGTTCAATGAATTTGGCACCTACATCAAGTACAACAGTTGAAATGGTTTTGGGGGATGCTTTAGCAGTCTGCTTATCAAAAATCTATGGTTTCCAAGAACGAAATTATGCATTGTATCATCCTGCAGGATCCCTTGGGAAAAAACTGCTAGTAAAGGCGAAGGATATCATGCACACAGGAGATAACAACGCAGTTGTGAAGGCCGGGACGAAGTTAAAAGATGCAATTATTGAGATGAGTACAAAAGCAATAGGAATTATTAATATTGTAAATCAAAAAAATGAATTAATCGGAGTCTTTACGGATGGAGATTTAAGAAGAACATTTACTAGAGAAGTGAATGTTTATGATCTGTCAGTAGATGATGTTATGGTAAAAACGCCCATTTATATAAATCCAGATATGCTCGCTGTAGATGCACTTAGGACAATGAAAGAAAACAATATCTCTGCGTTGCCAATCATTAGTGATAATAAACTGGTTGGAACTGTAAGAGTTAACGATATTTTTGGGGTGGGTATATTTGCATGATTAAAGATAAGGATTTATCAAAAATTAAAATGCTAGTAATGGATGTGGATGGCACCCTAACGGATGGGAAAATTTATGTCGGTGATAATGGTGAGATTTTTAAAGCGTTTAATGTTAAAGATGGTTATCGTTTAATTAATATTAAAAAGTATAATATTATCCCAGTTATCATTACTGGGAAGAAATCCGAGATTTTAGAGAAACGTGCTGCTGAACTAAAGATTGAGGAAGTTCATCAAAGAGTTGACGATAAGTTAAAGGTTTTGGACGATGTTATTAAAAGATACCAGCTAAGATATGAAAATGTTGCATATATAGGTGACGATTTAAATGATATCGACTGTATGAAAGTTTGCTATTTTAAAGCTTGTCCAGCAGATGCAATGGATGAAGTTATTAGTGTAGTGGATTATGTTTGCAAGTCTAATGGTGGAAATGGAGCCGTTCGAGAATTTATTGATTTGCTAATAAAGCAATGAGAATTCGGAAATATACAAGTGTTTATTAATTAAAGTATCACACGATAAAAATGCTAATAAAATAAAGTGTATGTAATGAGGTGAGAAAAATAAAGCCATTAATTTCAATAATAGTACCTGTTTATAATGTAGAAAAATATATTCACCGCTGCATAGATAGTATTTTGGCACAAGCTTTTTCAGATTTTGAATTAATATTAGTAGATGACGGATCAATAGATAAGAGTGGTAGGATCTGTGATAACTATGCTAGAAAGGATAGCAGAATTAAAGTCATTCACATAAATAATGGAGGAGTTTCAAACGCAAGAAATAATGGAATTACACTTGCACAAGGTGATTTTCTGATGTTTTGTGATAGTGATGACTATGTTGAATTAAATTGGTGTAGCCACCTTTATGATGCCGTTAAACAAGGTAGAAAGGTTTTGCCAGTAAGTGGAATTAGGTTCGTTTATAATTTCAAGGAACAAAAGGAAGAAATCATAAAGTCTTTCTCGAAAAAATTGTCATTTGATAAAAGTAGGTATTTTGAAACATATAAAAAAGGTCTTTCAGCTAGTTTATGTTGCAAAATATATGACAGAAAAATTATAATCGAGAACTCTTTATATTTCGACATTAACGTAAATAGGGGAGAAGATTTACTCTTTAACCTCTCCTATATGAGTTATATGGATTCAATTGTTACAATTCCCACAATTAGCTATAATTACGTCCACTCAAATGTGAACAGTTTAGTAAACGGATATCGTAAAGATTTATCTGATATTAATGTTATGGTCTACTATGCCTGGAGAGAATATTTTAAACAACTTAATGTTGATCAAGAACAAATTGAAGAATTTGCAACTAATTTTTATTTGAACTTTCTATATATGTTTAAAAATACCTTTGATGAACGGAATAGAGATAATTTAATAAAAAAATTAAAATATAACAATCATATTCTAAATTCAAAAGAATTTATAGAGTGTATAGAAATGGCTGATACGTCAAAAGAGGATAATAGATATATTAAGTTATTAAAAACAAATAATTATTATTTAGTTTGGCTTGTAGAACAAGTAATAAAAGTAAAAAAATATATAGTGGGAAACAAGGATTTTTTAAGCAATAGTTACTTTAAGAAGAATTAAATTAGAGTATCAACTACTAGTCGAATTTTTACTGATTTAAAATGTATTATTGTGCAATGTTGAATTCTTAGATAATTGCAGAGAGATTTATTAAATTACGCTGAAATTTTGGTAACAGAGATACAGCCATCTATTAAAGAAACTATGACCAAGAAGTGTAAGGGATTTATTAGTAAAACTTGATAAGGAGTAAAGAAGTATGAAGAAATTTTTATTAAGATTATATTATATATTCCTAGAATTAAAAAAACGTTTTACGATATTACAGAATAACTTTGTTTCCATAATTATGGAACCGCCAATTGTTAAAACAACAGATGAAACATTAGACAAAATAATAAAAGAGAAGTGCTCGGTAAGTCGCTATGGGGATGGGGAATTTAAAATAATGTTTAAGGAACAGCAATTTTTCCAAGAATTTAATAATGATTTGAGGCTGCGTTTAATAGAAATCATAAACTCGCAAAGTAACAACCATATTGTATGTTTACCTAATGTTTTTAATAATGTAGATAGGTTAACAGATAAAGCAAAAAATTACTGGAATAAATTTTTAACTTTATATAGAAGCAGAATTTATCGGAAGTTAGATAAGAAAAAAGTCTATTATGATGCATTGGTGACTCGTTTATATATGGACTATAAAGATAAAAGTAAAGCAGATGAGCGCTTTTTAAAGTTTAAAAGGATCTGGGATGATAGAGAAATTATTCTAGTTGAAGGTGAACAAAGTAGATTAGGCGCAGGTAATAATTTATTTAGTAATGCTAAGTCTTTAAAAAGAATTTTATGTCCAGCAGAAAATGCATTTGCAAAATATGATGGAATTTTAACTGCAGTTAGAAAACACAACACGTCAAAATTAATACTTCTTGCACTTGGACCAACAGCAACAGTATTAGCATATGATCTTTCTAGAATGGGTTATCAAGCAGTTGATATTGGAAATGTAGATATAGAGTATGAATGGTTTTTGAAAAGGGCACAAGTAAAAATTCCTGTGAAAAATAAGTATACTGGTGAAGTTGCCAATGGAACACAAGTTGGAAAATTACAAAATCAAGATTATGAAAATGAAATACAGGTTCAAATACTATAATAAAGGTTTTCTAGTGTGCAGCGATATCGTAAATGAAATAGCCCATACATTAGATTAAAATCTAGATTTAAATAAAGAATTAAGTAGCATAGGCTCTAGCTAATGAAACATTTTATTTTTAAAGCTATCGATTAAACTACTATAGAAAATTAGAAATACAAAATGATGTACTCGGCACAATTAATAAACTATCAGTCATTTAAGCAAGACTTAAGGGAGGGCCAAAGAGTGAGAAACAAGTTAGTTAATACAATAAGGAAGGTTAAGTTCCGATGTTCCCAGTATAGAGATGACAAGTATTATGGGAGCATTATTTATAAAATGGAAAAGAACATTGAGATATTTAAGTTGAAATCAAACAAAAACACACCTTATTTAAATAAACCTGGCATTACGTTTTCCTTTGATGATAGTTTTAGGGTCAACCAATGGCACAAATATGGAAAAGAATTATTTGGGTATTATGATGTCAAAGCAACTTTTAATATTAATGCATTCCATCATTTTGAAGGCCAAAGAGAGCATTCTCAAGACGAAATTGACATGCTGCTAGATTTGCAAGCAAATGGCCATGAGATAGCCCATCATGGATATAAGCATCAGAGCGCTGTTAATTATTCTAATGAAAATGGATTATCTAGATGGATCGAAGATGAGATAATACCTTTGTTCAGTTGGATGGAAAACCAATCGCATTCAAAAACGAAAGAAAAATTTAAAAAACCGGTAACTTACGCATTTCCTTACACTCATTATAATGAATGGAATATTAAAGAATTAGTGCCAAACTATTTTAAAGTCGTTAGAGGAGATTTAGCCGAAAATAACTTAATTTCATTTAATCATACTGGATTTGCACCCTCAATAAGTATAGATAGTAAGTTACTTACTGATGTGAAGTATATAAAAAAAATAATGAGACTGGCAAAGAAAACAGGTAATAATTTAATCTTTATGTGTCACTCGCTAATTCCTGAAGAAATTAACTGGAATGATTTTCGATGGGGTGAAGATTCGAGAAAAGCCGGAGAATGGAGAATATCACCAAATACCATTCAGGAAATTATTCTTGAAGCAAAAAAGTTGAATTTAGAATTTTATACTACTGCTGAAATTGCTGGTGTTGCTACCTTTATTGACAAAAACCTTGAAAGAAGCATTAGACAATATATTTCTAACCCAGAAGATTCTAGGATTTCAATTTTAGAATTAATAAATATAAAGGAATTAGATTTAAGTGGTGAAAATATTTCCAATTTAGATGGGATACAATATTTTATAAATTTAGAGAAGATAAATTTAAAAAATAATAATATTTCAGATTTTCGGCTTTTAAAGAAGCTTCACAAATTGAAGGATTTGGATATTAGTAATAATAATCCATTAAATAATAGTAAAGGTAATCTGATTAATGCATTTTAATAAGGAAACATAGGGAAAATTATTAAAGTAGGGGAAATGGCGGAGTGTTCAAATTTTTAAAAAAACAGGTGAAAAACATCTATAATTATACAAATTTATTAGTTTTTTATAATATTAATCTTTTTTCAAAAATTAATATTCCAATTAACAAAAATAATTACAAAATATACAAATTGAAAAATAAGTATAAGGGCAAGCGCTGCTTTATAATTGGTAATGGGCCAAGTTTGAACAAAGAGGACTTAGAAAAATTGAAAGATGAATTTACATTTGCTTCTAATAAGATATATAAAATTTTTAATCAAACTAGTTGGAGACCAACTTTTTATATGGTGGTAGATTCAATAGTGCTAGAGGAAAATGTAAAAGAAATCAATGAAGTTGAAGCAAACACAACATTTACATTAAAGTGCTATAAACACTTATTTAATGCAGATTTATATTTCAATAATAACCTAAATAAAAACAAACTTGGTACATTTTCAACTAATGTTATGGAATCTTTATACTCATCAGGGACTGTCTCATATCATTTACTTCAAATTGCTCATTATATGGGGTTTTCAGAAGTTTATTTACTTGGGCATGATTACAATTTCAAAGGTGCAGTATCGAAAACAAAAGACCTATCATTCCTTAAAAAAGATGAGAATTCCAAAATTTATTTTAGTGAAAATTACATTAGAGCAGATGAAAGAAAAGCAGGTCAGGCACCTGAAGAAATGTATTGTGGAATGGAAAAAGCAAAATTTGTTTATGAAAAGTCAGGAAGGAAAATTTATAACGCAACACGGGTTTCTTATCTGGACGTGTTTAAATTTAGAAATTTTGATGATTTATTTAGAGAAAGTAATAAAGAAAATGATCAAAAGATAACAGAAAATGAACATATTATTCAGGAAATATAAAACACCTACGTAATTTACACTGTAACCTTACAAAGGTGTTTTTGTATATTAAAAAACGTATCAATCCACTACTACAAATTTATTAAGGGTAAAATGATAAAAGGTAGGATAGTAGCTATGGAATATAAAATTAGCATAATAGTTCCCATTTATAATGTAGAAAAATATTTAGTTAAATGTATAGAATCAATTTTGAATCAATCCTTTAAAGCATTTGAATTAATTTTAGTTAACGACGGTTCTCCTGATAGATGTGGAGAAATATGTGAAGAATATTCAAAAATAGATAAAAGAATTAAAGTAATTCATAAGGAAAATGGAGGACTTTCGTCTGCGAGGAATGCTGGAATCAGCAAAGCTACGGGTGAGTTTATTGCTTTTGTAGATAGTGATGATTATCTTCATACTAAAATGTATGAATTGTTATATGAAAAAGTAATAGATACTTCAGCTGATATAGTTATATGTGATTATTTTATCGTCAATGAAAATGAAAAATTTGAGACAGTAAGTGTTAATGTTGATGTTGAAACCCAGGAATTCACAAATATTGATGCACTAAAGGAATTATATAGTAAAAATAGTGAAAAATTCGTTGTGGCGTGGAATAAACTTTACAGAAGATGTTTGTTCGATGAACTGCGATATGACCATGGGAGAATACATGAAGATGAGTTTATAGCTCATAAATTATTATATAAAAGTTCAAAGGTAACATATTTGCCAATAAAGCTTTATTTTTATCTTCAAACAAGTAAAAGTATTACGAGATCGCCATTTAATATAAAAAGATTAGATGCTGTCTACGCTTTAAAAGATAGAGCAAACTTTTTTAAAGATATTAATCAAAAAAATCTCCAGTATAAAGCAGAGGTTCAATACATTCAAACTCTTTTTTGGGGTTATAAAAAAGTAAAATTAAATAATATTATTGCAGATAATGAGATTACGAAATTAAGAAAAGATTTTTTTAAGAGTTTAAGATCGCTGATTTATAATCCTTATTATAATAAAAAAGAAAAGGTAATATGGATTTTGTTTATTATTAACCCGATATTTTATGAATGGTATTTTAAGTTAAAAGACCTTTTATTACAAATCCAGATTTAATGTTTAAATAGGGGTACTCTTGTAATACTGAATTTAAGACAGGTAAATAATTTATTAAATTGGTAGGAAAAAATTATTATTTTAGGAGACTAGAATAAAAATGCAAATGAATGAGTTAAAAGAAGATCTACTTAAAATTAATAGTGTAATTCCGAAAGGGTCCAAGGTATATTATTTTGATTATCCTATTCATAATAATGTTGGTGATATGCTTATTTGGAAGGGAACAGAAAAATTTTTAAGAGAAAGTAATATTCGCGTAATAAAAAGATTTAGTTATCATTTAGTAGAATACTTACTAGGAAAAGGTGAACTTCAAATACCTATTGACGTAATAATATTGTGTCACGGGGGAGGTAATTTTGGAGACTTGTATAGAGTTCATCAAAAATTAAGGAAATTATTAGTTGAAAATTTCCCGAATCACAAGATTGTTATTCTACCCCAATCGATATTTTATAATAATAACCATGAAATGCTAAATGATTTTAGAGTATTTAGTAGACATAAAAATTTACATCTCTATACCCGGGATGAGAAAAGCTATCTATTAGCTACTAAATATCTAAAAAATGTTTACTTAAGTCAAGATATGGCTCATGCATTGTATCCTATTTTAATTAAATGCGAGAAAGAATCAGATATTTTATATTTTCTTAGAAAAGATAAAGAGAAGACTGAAATAGATACAGGTAAATATCAATTAGAAGACTCAAGTGAATTTGATTGGGACATGTTATATTCTCGACTTGATCTAAAATTGATGAGGCTATTTTATAGGGCTCATAATTCTTATAAAGTCTATAAGTATATTACTACAAAGGTATTGTCTAAACTATATTACTTATACTCTAGTTATATAATTCGTAAAGCAATAAAATTATTTAGTAAATATGAAATTATTATGACTTCGCGTTTACATGGACATATTTTAGCATGCTTAATGGAAAAGAAAAATATAGTATTAGATAATTCCTATGGTAAAAACTCCAGTTATTATAACTGCTGGACATTTAAAGTGAAATATTCAGAATTACTAAAGGAGCAATAAAATAATAATATTTTTATGTGTTTACTAACAGAATCAATTATAATTAATTCTCTAAGAATATTGTCAAATCTTTCGAAAAAGAGTATTGACTTCATTTCCTTGAGATAATATTATAATTTTATAACCACGTTCTTTATAAAGAACTTTTAAGTAAATTTTTACTTTAGATTAATACTTTTTTATCGATAAAAGAGAGGTATTGAAATATGTATTTATCTCTCAATTTATTTTGGATTAAACGTTCTTTTTAGTGAACGATTAAACATGCGATTTTTCGATTGGTAGAGTGGAGAAAAGATGAGGTGTTCGAAGAGATATAACTGAAGCTACATCTTTGGTTTCAGGTTAGGGAGAGATTGGGATGAAAATTCTTGTGTTAGCTAACTTCGGAATGGGATTGTATAACTTTAGAAAAGAATTGTTAGAAGAGTTAATCCAAGAAAATAACGAAGTATATATTTCATTACCAAATGATGAATATGTACCAAAACTAAAAAATCTAGGATGTAAGTACGTAAAGACACAACTGGATAGACGTGGAACCAATCCAATTAAAGATTTAAATCTTTTGTTTAATTACATAAAAATAATCAAACAAATTAAACCAGAAGTTGTTTTGACTTATACCATTAAGCCGAATGTTTATGGCGGACTTGCATGTAGGATCACAAAAATTCCATACATTACAAACATAACTGGGCTAGGTACATCCGTTGAAAATAAAGGTGTCATTCAAAAAATTACATTAATGCTTAATAAAGTAGGATTGAAAAAAGCATCATGCTTATTTTTCCAAAATGAAACGAATCTAAGGTTCTTTCTGGATCAAAACATTGTAATGAGCAAAACTAGATTAATTCCCGGTTCTGGTGTGAATTTAAACCACCAAACTTTTGAAGAATACCCTGAAGATGATGGAAAAAACAAATTCCTCTTTATCGGTAGAATGATGAAATCAAAGGGGATAGAAGAGCTTCTGCAAGCGGTCAAAATTGTCAAAGAACAATATCCAAATACACAATTTGATTTAATTGGTCATTGTGAAGAAGATTACCAACAACAATTAACTGAACTAGATCAATTAGGAATGATTAATTATCACGGCCAACAGAATGATGTTCATTCGTTTATTGAGAAATCTCACGCAACTATTCTTCCCTCCTACCATGAAGGAACAGCTAATGTACTGCTTGAATCTGCCTCTTCCGGACGGCCGGTTTTAGCTTCTAGAGTACCCGGTTGTAAAGAAACTTTTGATGAAGATGTAAGTGGTTTTGGTTTTGAGGTTAAGAGTGTTGAGAGTTTAGTAGAATCGATCATTAAATTCATAAAGCTACCGTATGAACAAAAGAAAGCAATGGGAATGGCTGGGCGTAAAAAAATGGAGAAAGAATATGATAGAAGAATTGTGATAAATGCATATATGGATGAGATTAAAAATTTATAAGGAGAAATGGTATGAACTTATATGAAAAGATTGTTAAAAGAGAAGAAAAAGTATCATTAATCGGACTTGGTTATGTGGGTATGCCTATTGCTGTTTCTTTTGCAAAGAAAGTGGATGTCATTGGTTTTGATGTGAATATGGAAAAGATTGAGCTTTATAAAAATGGAATCGACCCTACGAAAGAAGTAGGGAATGAAATAATTAAAAGCACAACTGTTGATTTCACGTCTGATGAAAAAAGACTAAGAGAAGCGAAATTCCATATTGTTGCCGTACCTACCCCTGTTAAAGAAGACCGAACTCCAGACTTAACTCCTATTGAATCAGCCACCCGTACTCTTGGTAGAAACTTAACCAAAGGCTCCATTGTCGTCTTTGAATCCACTGTCTACCCTGGTGTAACAGAGGAGTTCTGTGTTCCCATTTTAGAAAAAGAATCTGGTTTAAAGTGTGGAGCAGACTTTAAAGTTGGATATTCTCCTGAAAGAATAAATCCTGGTGATCAAGAACATAGACTAGAAACAATCATTAAAGTGGTTTCTGGAATGGATAAAGAAACATTAGAGATTATCGCAAAAGTGTATGAACTGGTTGTTGATGTAGGGGTTTATAAAGCCGAAAGCATTAAAGTGGCAGAAGCTGCTAAGGTAATTGAAAATTCTCAACGAGACATTAATATCGCTTTTATGAATGAACTTTCTATCATATTTAATAAACTGGGCATTGATACAAAATCAGTATTAGAGGCGGCAGGAACGAAGTGGAACTTTCTTAAGTTCTCTCCTGGCTTGGTAGGTGGCCATTGTATCGGTGTTGATCCCTACTATCTTACATACAAGGCGGAACAAATGGGCTACTTTTCTCAAATTATTCTTTCAGGAAGAAAAATCAATGATGATATGGGTAAGTATGTAGCTGAATGTACTGTAAAGAAAATGATCAAAGCAAAAAAACAAATAAATGGCTCAAGAGTAGCAATCTTTGGTGTGACCTTCAAAGAAAACTGCCCGGATGTTCGGAACACAAAAGTTGTCGATGTAATCAAAGAATTAGAGGAGTACGGAGTAGAAGTAAAAGTTGTTGATCCTCTAGCGGATAAAGATGACCTTTGGAATGAATATAGAATTAATCCGTGTTCTGTTGAAGAAATAAAAGAAATGGATGCTGTTATCTTTGCCGTAGCCCATGATGAGTTTAAAACTATTTGTTTAGAAGATGTGAAAAAGATGTATAGATTATCAAGTCAAATGTATATCCATTCTGAAGCTATGAATGAAGTAGCTGCTGCATCTGAGTTTGATACAGAAGCTGAAAGGAATAACCATGTATTAATAGATATTAAGGGAGTATTTAATCGAACAGAAGCTGAGAATTCAGGCTTCTTGTATTGGAGGCTTTAACATGGGATATGAAACTATCAGATTTCCAGAGGGTTCTACCTTTTTAGTGACGGGATCAGCAGGATTTATTGGATCAAATTTGGTTGAAGCCATCTTGAAGTTAGGTTATCAAGTTAGAGGTCTTGATAATTTTTCGACAGGAAAAAAAGAAAATGTAGAACCATTTTTAGAAAATCCTAACTATGAATTTATTGAAGGAGATATTCGTGACTTGGATACTTGTATGAAAGCTTGTGAAGGTGTGGATTATGTCCTTCATCAAGCCGCATGGGGAAGTGTTCCAAGAAGTATAGAGATGCCATTATTATATGAAGAAATTAACATAAAAGGCACGTTACATATGATGGAGGCAGCTAGACAGAATGGTGTGAAGAAATTTGTTTACGCCTCAAGTTCATCCGTCTATGGTGATGAGCCTACTCTGCCAAAAAAAGAAGGCGGAGAGGGCAATGTGTTATCCCCTTACGCACTTACCAAAATGGTAGACGAGGAATATGGGAAGCTCTATACAAAGCTATACGGACTAGATACCTATGGTTTACGGTATTTCAATGTATTTGGCCGAAGACAGGACCCTAATGGAGTCTATGCAGCAGTTATTCCAAAATTTATTCAACTATTATTGAATAATGAAAGGCCAACGATTAATGGTGATGGAAAGCAGAGTAGAGATTTTACCTATATTGAAAATGTAATTGAGGCCAATTTGAAAGCCTGTAATGCAAGTAGTGAAGCTGCAGGTCAAGCCTATAATATTGCTTACGGTGGAAGAGAGTTCTTGATAGATATCTATAATCACTTGTTGAATGCATTAGGAAAAGATATTCAACCAGTTTTTGGGCTGGAGCGAAAAGGAGATATTAAGCATAGCAATGCCGATATTTCGAAAGCACAACAAATGCTGGGATTTGATCCAGAATGGAGTTTTGAGCGAGGTATCGATGCGGCAATAGAATGGTATAAAGAGAATTTGGGATACTTAGAACCGGTGTAAGTTCCAGGAGGGTAGGAAATGAGTAAACCTATTAGAGTTTTACACGTTGTCGTAAATATGAACAGAGGCGGTGCTGAGACACTCCTAATGAACCTATATCGAAATGTGGACCGTTCCAAGGTTCAATTCGATTTTTTGACGTGTAAAGAAGGGGTTTTTGATCAAGAAATTAAAGAACTTGGAGGAACCATCCATCGAATTCCATATATTAATGAAGTAGGGCATTTTGGTTACATTAAAGCCCTAAATAATTTCTTCTCTACCCATAATGACTATACAATTGTTCATTCTCATTTAAATAGGATGAGTGGATTAGTAGTTAGAGCTGCGAAGAAATTTGGAATACGATATTGTATTTCTCACAGTCATAATACTGGTGGGGAAGGGGGAGTTTTAACCAAGGCATATAAATGGTATTCAGGGTTATTTATACCCTCCCATTCTGATTATACTTTTGCCTGTTCCGAAGCTGCTGCTAAGTGGTTGTTTGGCAGTAAATCAAATCAAGCAAAATTACTTAATAATGGAATCGAACCAGAAATGTTTACTTATTCTCCAGATATTAGAATGAGGAAAAGGAAGGAATTAGGGATTGATGATCAAATAGTTTTCGGTCATGTTGGTAGATTTACAAAACAAAAGAATCATAAGTTCTTAGTTGAGATATTTGCTGAATTTGTTAAAAGAAAGCCCAATTCTATCTTATTATTATGTGGTGACGGTGTACTACGGAATGATATTGAAAAAAGAGTCGGCGAACTTAATATACAAGGTAAGGTAAAGTTTCTAGGTGTTAGAAGTGATATTAATCAACTACTACAAGCTTTTGACCTATTTTTATTTCCTTCCCTGCATGAAGGTTTACCAGTAACGCTCATAGAAGCACAAGCAGCTGGAGTCCCTTGTTTAATATCAGATGAGATCACAGATGAGGTTGACTTAGGTTTAGGTTTAATAAAATTTTTAAATCTCTCAAGTATAGATCTTTGGGCTGTTGAACTAGAAAAAATGACCGTGGAAAAAATACAACGTCATACCTCTAAATTAAACATGCTAAGAGACAGAGGGTATGATATTAAGAATACGGCAACATGGCTTCAAGACTTTTATCTATCGAATGCGAGGTGATATTTCTTGCCAATATTGACTGTTTTTACTCCGACCTACAATAGGGCTTATACCCTCCACAAATGTTATGAAAGTCTTAAAAGACAATCAAGTAAGGAATTTATTTGGTTAATTATTGATGATGGATCTTCTGATAATACAGAGGATTTAGTTAAAGGGTGGATGGAAGAAAATATTATTTCGATTCAATATTATCGACAGGAAAATCAAGGGATGCATGGAGCACACAATACAGCATATAACTTAATTGATACGGAATTAAATGTTTGTATCGATAGTGATGATTACATGCCTTATGATGCTGTTGAAAAAATTGTTTCTTTTTGGAAAGAAAATGGTAGCAATGAAATAGGTGGTATTATTGGGCTTGATTGTAATAATAAAGGGAAAGTTATTGGGACAGAACTTCCAAGTAATATTAAAACCTCCACATTGTTTAACCTATATAATAAATATGGTGTTAAGGGTGATAAGAAACTAGTCTATCGGACGGAATTGACAAGGAAATATCCGTACCCTGTTTATCAAAATGAAAAGTTAGTTCCTCTCTCCTATAAATATTACATGCTAGATCAGGAATATGAAATGCTTTTAATGAATGAAGCACTCTGTTGTGTGGAGTATCTACCGGATGGATCATCAATGAATATATTAAAACAATATAAACACAGTCCAAAAGGCTTCAGATTTTATCGAATGGAAATGATGAAATTACCAAACACACCTTTTCTATTTAGACTTAAGCAGGCAATACATTATGTATCTTGCAGTATCTTTGCAGGAAGTAAAGATGTTTTAAGACAGTCCCCCAAAAAGTTGCTGACACTTATTGCGTTACCATTTGGAATTGCACTAAATAAATATATTGTATCTAAGGCTGAAGAAAAATTATAAATTTTTTGTCGAATAAATGTTCTTTTTAAAGAACGTAATGTGATTTATAATTCTATGGTAGAGATGTAATTTTCAATTCTTAATTAAAAATTCAAGATACAATAAATTTTTTTACTCTGTCCGTTCATTATAATGAACTTTTAGTGAGCAAAGGAGGTGAGCAAATGATTGCTGAAAGGGTTTATACAAAGCCAACTATTTTAAGCCATCAACAAATCCAGTTTGAAACAAGACATAGCTGGAATCCTGGAAAAGGAAAAAATCCAGATTCAGATGGAAATGGTGGAATACACTTTCCGAATGACCCAAATCCTAATCCAACCCCATGTGGAGCAGGTACCCCAGGACAAGGCAATGGTAATGGAAATGGAAACAGTGGTGGAATTGGCCAGTGTAATCCAAATGTGAATCCTTAGTTTCAATGGAATGGGAAGGTCAATAGGATAATACATACATTCTAGTACTTCCCTTCCAGCTATTATGTTTTCTCCCATAGGAGGCCAATATGAATAAATTACTAACAAAAATTGGTGAACATTATGTTCAAATTTTCTGCGAATCAGATACCCTGTATAAATCTATTGAAAAAAATCTTTATCGCAATTTGGGGTTGAAAAATACTAAGCCTAATCTTACCATAAAAATAGATCATGGCTATGGGGTCCCCTTTTTGAACTATGAGGTAGCGATCACGAATTTAGGTGATAAAATTACCTATCGCAGAGACGATTACCAAATAGAAGTTGATTCAGAATACAAGTCTGCAACTATATCAGTTTATGATGAGTTGGCCTTAAAACATGCATTAACAAACTTATATAGCTCTTTCATTGTTCATCATAATTGGGGATTGCTGCTTCATTCCTCTTGCGCGATAGAAAATGGAAAGGCACATATTTTTGCTGGGCAGTCTGGCGCAGGTAAATCTACCGCTGCTAAGCTTTCATTTCCTCGTTGTCTTCTATCAGATGAGGCAACACTTTTAAAAATCACCTCTAATGGTGTTACCGTATATAATTCACCATTCCGAAGCGAACTGGAAGCAGATCCGTTTGAAGGTTCGGTAGAGCTAGCAAGTATTCAACTTCTACACCAAGCACTCCAGAATAATAGACTTAAATCTACTAAATCCGATGCACTCCTTCATTTAATGGACAAAGTATTTTTCTGGCCAAGGAACCGGGAAGAAACCAAATCAATCTTAAAACTTATGACCATGCTAGTCATGCAGGTACCAGTCTATGACCTCTATTTTCAAAAAAATAATACCTTTTGGGAGTTAATATCATGAATCAGTATATTCAAAAAGAAAATTGTGAGGCAACAGAGCTTGATGGAGAATGGATTATTCTAAATGCCAATCAATGTACAATCACGAAATTGAATGATGTTGGCGGGCACTGCTGGTCATTGTTAACGGAAGCACAGAATGCGGAAACTCTGACAAAATCTTTGTTGGAAAGGTTCTCTGCAATTGAGGATACACACCAGGTAAGGAAGGATATTGATGAGTTTTTAAACAATCTGGTTCAATATGGATTGATCGACCATGTTGATTGACGAACCTATCTTTAAATTACTTAAAATAGCCATCAACAAGGACGGTTGGCTGGAACTCCCTGCGTTTGGGAATAGTATGTATCCTTATATCCAATCGGACGATGTGTGCAGATTTTCACCTTGTGACCCTTCACTATTAAAAAAAGGTGATGTTGTTTTAGTCCAATTACAAACTGGTCAATTGATTGCTCACCGTCTAGTAAAGAAACAAATAGTTAATTACCAACACGTTTTTATTTTAAAAGGGGACACAAACCTTGGGTTCGACAAGCCCATTGAAGAAGGACAGATTCTTGGGAAATTGGTAGGTGTAAAAAAACAACACATACATCTATCCCCAGAACACTTAATTGTGCGCCTTTGGGGAGGGATGATT
This sequence comes from Neobacillus sp. Soil_C_43, assembly GCF_057656715.1. Taxonomy (NCBI): domain Bacteria; kingdom Bacillati; phylum Bacillota; class Bacilli; order Caryophanales; family Bacillaceae; genus Neobacillus; species Neobacillus sp. Soil_C_43. Next base: position 43,409 of record NZ_JBDGJV010000010.1, on the reverse strand, counting down.
CTCACCTTTCCAGTCTTATCCGGCATTTTGCGAAAGTATTTGAATAGAAAGTTAAAATTACAATTTAAATAAACTAATGGAGTGTCCATACCATGAAAGAACAGCTTAACTCGCTAATTAAACAATATTTTACGATGACAGATATTAAACGGGCTTATTCTTTTGTGTTGCCTTTTATCTTCAAGAGATGGAAGGCTTATTTGATGATTCTTCTTTTATTAGGAGTAGATATTTACTTAACTATTGCTTTCGCGAAATATTATGGTGATATCACGGATGCAGCTATACATGGAGGGTATGAGGAGATTTTATCCTTTATTCCATATGGGGCATTTCTTATTATTGTGAGTATTGCCTCGAATGTTTCTTATACATTTTTTAATTTAATTGCAACAAATGCAGTGAAGATGGATCTTAAAAACTATCTATTTGATCATATTCTAAGGCTGCCAACGGGAGTGACAGCAAATTACCGTTCCGGTGAATTAATGTCCCATTTTTCCAATGATATTCATGGTGTGGATGGAATGATTGGGAGCAGTCTTCTAAGTCTTATCAGACTACCAATCATCTATATTGTCGTCTTTATCTATTTAATGAATATTAATTTAACACTATGCTTGGTAAGTTTAATCATTGCTCCGATTGCTGCGCTATCGGGTATTGTATTTGGTTTATTCCTGAGGAAAAATGGCAGATTAATTCACAGATTAATAGGCAATATTAATAGTATATTAAATGAGACCTTTCACGGTTTCCAAGTCATTCGTTCATTTACACTTGAAAAATTTCAGTACAACAAATTTAGTAGGCAAAATCAAGAACTTTATCAATTAGAAATGGAAAATGCCAAGCTTCAAAATTGGTATCGTACGGGTGAACAAATTATTGGGTATATCACCTTTATTATGAATCTATCTATTGGTGCTTTATTTGTTTCAAAAGGCAGTTTAACAGTGGGTGCTTTGTTAACTTTTCTTAATCTTGTTACACATTTATTCTATCCAATTACGGGAATGGCCAATGTTTGGGCGGGCTTTCAACGCTCGATTGCCGCCCTTGAAAGGGTACTAAATGTTCTTGAAAAACCAGCAGACAGTACAGAACTTCCTTCCTTCTCTCCAAACACCGGAGTAAATGGTGCCATCGAATTCCAAGATGTTACCTTCAGCTATGTGAAAAATAAACCTGTATTTGAACAATTTCATCTCGAAATCCCTGAGGGGAAGGTAGTAGCTTTAGTCGGTCCAAGCGGTGCAGGAAAAAGTACGTTGTTTAATCTTCTTCAAGGATTTTATAGACCTCAGTCTGGTGACATCCGAATAGCAGGAAAATCAATTCAAGAGTTTTCAGCTTCGGAATTAAGAAGCTCGATTGCATTGGTTCCTCAAGAGACGTTTCTTTTTTCGGGAACGGTGAAAGAAAATTTACTAATTGCCCGTCCTAACATCACCGAAAAAGAAATGGTTGAAGCCACCATTCGAGCGGAAATCCATGATTTCATCCTATCACTGCCAAAGGGTTACGATACGGAAATTGGTGAAAACGGAGTTAAGTTATCCGGGGGGCAAAAGCAACGTGTGGCGATTGCTAGAGCTATATTAAAAGATGCGCCAATTCTGTTATTGGATGAAGCCACGTCTGCCTTGGATGGAGAAACCGAGTATTACGTAAAAGAGGCATTGGAGGAATTAATGAAAGGCCGGACTACGATTATCATTGCCCATCGTTTGTCCACCATCCAACATGCAGATGTAATTTATGTTATGGACAAAGGGAAAATTGTTCAGCAGGGAACGCATAAGGAACTAATAAAGCAAATTGGTTTATATCGAAATCTGAATGAAACATCCTTTGGCGTAAAAAATGATAGGGAATTACCTTTGACTGCAAAATCGTAAACAGGGGTGAGGGTCATGAGTATAGAAATGGTCAAGTTAATCTATGATCAAAACACTGTATTGCCACAGGATGACAAATTCTATCAACGTGCCCTCCAGGATATAAAAGAGGATGGAATTTCCTCTCAAGTTTTCTTTTTATTAAAACAGCAAGGAAGGCTTAATCAAACTCCTTCTTTTTTTCAGGACCGCTTAAAAGATAGCTACGATAAAGGGCTTTTTCAAAACCTTTTGATAAAAAATCAAACGGATACAATTCTAAAAAGTTTTGAAGCCACGGGAATAGATGTGATCGCACTTAAAGGAGTTTATTTTGCTGAAAGATATTTTGGGCATATTGGAGCAAGGGCCACATCTGATATCGACTTATTAATTCAATTTCAGGAACTGGATAAAGCAATTGAGATCATAAAGTCACTAGGATTTATGGTTGAAGAAGAGATGATACCTGGGCATTTTCATTGCAGTTTTAGTAAGAATTTACCTGGGTCCACCATGCCATTAGTGGTGGAATTACATTGGAATATTGTGAAGGAAAATACTTCACAGTTTAATATTAATGACCTATGGGGGCAGGCTGAACGATTTTGCAACTATCAGCATATTAAGGAGCTTTCACCTACCCACTTGTTTTATATGATTTGCCTACATGGTTGGCGTCATAATCTAGAATCTATGAAATACTTTTTGGACATTATTCAATTGATTCATACTTTAGGTAATGAAATAGATTATGATGATCTTTTAAAACTTGCTGCCTCGCATAAAACATTACGTCGACTTAAAAGAACCTTGTCGATTGTTTATAATCAATTTCCTCATTTATGTAAAGTTAAAAGGTTGCCTTTTGAAGTGAAAACTACAAGATGGGAATATCAACGGGGAAACGATCTAAAACAATATGCAGACTTTATCGATTATCAGTTTTTCAGTTATGATACAGTCAAGCATAGTATAATCGAGCTCTATTATTGGATCTGGCCTTCGAAATATGACCTGTCAGCTCAAATTGGTGAGGAAAAATACGGGGGTTCTATCTTTAAAATGTATATGTCTTTATATAAAAAGAGAATCACTAGTATGATAAAGGTATTTTTACCTCATTAAACAAAAAATCCTGAAGCACTTAGGCTTTCAGGATTTTTATTATGAACAATACCGAAAAAATACCTAATGAATCAATAGCAAGATCGTAAAATCGGCCATCCCTGCCGAAAAATAATTGGACAAATTCAGTTATAAAAGCAAAAACAAATGAGATTCCAATAGCATATTTGTGACTTTTAATTAAATTAAATAAAAGGAAATCTAACACCGCAAAACCAACGAAATGTCCTAACTTCACTTTAATAAATTCAGGATGAAACGCCGTAAAATCATTAAAGTAAAAAAAAGATAAAAAGTCTGGATTTGATACCCATTTAAATCCGAATGTATGTAAATACATCAATTTCTCTATGCTTTCCGTCCACGTATTTAATAATAAAAATAGTCCCCAAAAAATGATAGATAAAACAAGTATTACGGTTTTTCTTTTAACCCTAGTCTCTATTTGTCGTTGAACCATGAACCTTACTCCTATCTTACATCATTCTTAATTCGATTATAAAAGACAAAACTTGAAAATTTTGTCAATCGAAGTTGTCGAATAAAAGAAAGGAACTAGTTCAACAGTTATTCCTAATAAAACTACCTCACATGCAAAAACTTCACACAAACCGGATAAGGCACCACAATATCAGACTGAATTAACGTTAGTTTTCCAGTTCCCTCATCCCGTGAATAAAGCACAAGATTCCCCGACTCCTGATTAGAAGCCACAATAAACTTCTCACTAGGATCTAATGCAAAATCCCTCGGCCAATCCCCTTCAGAGGAGACATGTTCAACAAAGCTTAACTCTCCAGATTCTGGATTCACACGGAAAACAGCGATACTGTTATGTCCGCGATTCCCCGCATAAACAAAACGTCCATCAGATGAAATATGAATTGCACTGCCCTGATTATTTTCAGTAAAGTCTTCAGGAAGCGTCGAGATATACTGCTTTTCTGTAAAGTGGCCATTTTCCTCATGATAAGTTAACACAATGACTTCAGAACTAAACTCTGTCATCACATAGGCAATTTTTCCATTCGGATGAAACACTAAATGCCTTGGACCGCTTCCAGCCTTTACTGGCAACAGTTTCACTTTCGTCAGCGTTCCGTCACTGTTAACCGCATAGGTGATTAAGGCATCGATTCCTAATTCCACTACTGCAAGATACTTTTCATCAGGTGTAAGTCCTGCATAATGGGTATGCGGCTTTTCCTGTCTTGGATCAGGGCCAGAACCTTCATGAAGCATAATAGAAGCAGCTGGTAAAATCGAACCATCCTCTTTGGTTAGTAAATGAGATTCTACCAAACCTTTATGGTAGTTAGCACCAAACACATATCGATTTTGGCTGTCTACACTAACATGACAAGGAGATGCCCCAACAGCAAGCTCTCTATTAATGGCAGTTAAGTTGCCATCTTCATCAATAGAAAAAGCAGCAAGACCGCCGTTTTCTCCTTCTTTGACAACCGAATATAGGTACCGGTTATCTTTGCTAATGTTTACATATGTAGGATTTTCTAACTCTGCCGCAATCTTAACATTCTCTATCTTTGCATCTCCCGTATTTAAGGTAAAGGAATAGATTCCTTTACTATCTCCTTTTGTATAGGTTCCGATATATCCCATATAATGATTCGTATTTGTCATTTTCTTTGCTCCTTAAGTAAAAAAATTAGTATCCTCTATTATAATATCCTATAATTATTTATAAACTATTTTCTCATATATTTCATAAAAGGAGATTGAATATGGCTTCTAAAAAGAAGAGTACGAAAAACGAAACTAAATCATCCTCTAAGTTTGTCTTTTGGGTGGTAGGAATTATTGCGGCCTTTGTTCTAGGATTTATTTTTTTGGGGAATCACTCCAAACAAGAAGAGTCAAAAACAAAGGAAGCGATTGATTATAGCAATCAGCCGTTTCTTGGAGACAAGTCTGCCCCTGTGTCTATTATTGAATTTGGCGATTACAAATGCCCAAATTGTAAGAACTTTACCGAGCAGGTTGTTCCGATTATTCAAAAGGAGCTTGTTGATAACGGAAAAGCTAAATTCTATTTCATGAATGATTCTTTCATTAATGTTGATTCCAAACGTTCGGCTAAATTTGCTGAATCAGTTTATCAAGAGCTTGGTAACGATAAGTTTTGGGAATTTCATGATCTTCTTTATAAAAAGCAGCCGGCTGAGCCTGAAAAAGAAAAAATGGATATTTTCACTGAAACCTTTTTAACTGATACTTTAAAAGAAGTGGCTGACAGCAATGAAGTAGATAAAGTGGTTAAAAACTTCCGTGACAAGAAATCAAAAGAGGCATGGGACAAGGATATGAGTTACGCAGAAAAACTAGGCGTAACGGGAACTCCGACTATTTTCGTTAATGGGAAGCTGTTTGAAGGTCAAACCATCGATGATTTAATTAAAATGGTAGAGGACGCCGCTAAGGAGAAATAAAATGAATAAATCATTATTACTTTCTTGGATTGCTGCTCTCATCGCTACACTTGGCAGCTTATATTTTAGTGAAGTGATGCACTACATTCCATGTACCCTTTGCTGGTATCAAAGAATTTTCATGTACCCATTAGCCATTATTTTAGGTATGGCAGTTTATCGTAACGATTTAAGAATTCATAAATATGTTTTGCCATTGTCGATCATTGGCATGTTGATTTCGGGCTATCATACACTGTTACAAAAGATTCCTTATTTACAGCAGTTTGAAATGTGTACTTCGGGTGTGCCTTGCGCGAGAGATTACATTAATTGGCTTGGTTTTATTACGATTCCTTTATTAGCCTTTATTGCGTTTACTATTATTACTGTAAGTTTAGTGGTCCTTGCGCGCCGCCATAAAGAGTAGTGTAATCAATTAAAGAAAAGAGCGGTAAAACCGCTTGGTTTTACCGCTCTTTCTGTTTATTAGGTGCAGTTGAAATCATTAGTATAGATAAGATGCACCAACAATAATTAATAAGATGAACAATACAACAATTAAAGCAAAGCTGTTGTTATTGTGTCTGCCGTCTGACATAGAAAATCACCTCCCATACTAAACTAATACAATGTATGCAGGTGTTGTTCATAGTGAAAGGGACAAACGTTGATGAAAAAAGTAAAAAGGCTGAGAACAAAGTGTTTTCTACACTTGGACCAGCCTTTTAATGTTATTGCATTGCATCATAAACCATCTTCGTATGTTTGTTCACACCATACCAGCCCCAGGTTGTCGTATGTCCTTCGCCAGTTTGTGAATTATCGACAACAAACTCATAGACGTGGATAATGTAATCACCGTTATCAGCATCGTGATCATAGACTACCTTAACATTTTGATCAGAAGAAAGGTTAAGATGCTGTTTCACTAAATCCTCTGCTTGTGCATGTGTAAGTGGTTGGTTAGCTTCTTCCTGTTCTTGCTTTGCTTTTGCTTCTTTATCTTCTTTTTCTTTCTGTTTTGCTTCCTCTAGTTTCTGCTTTTCTTCGTCCGCTGCCTTTTTCTTGTTAGCAGCCTCAATCATAAGTTCCGAAGCATCTTTGGTGATTTTTTCAATAGAAGGGATATCGGTAAATTGAATGGTTTCTGATACTTCTTTAAAGACGTCTAATGCCTGGTCATACTGATTTTGCTCGATTAAGGCTTTACCTTTAATGATTCGTTCCTTCATTGAATCCGAAAGTTCTTTTGCCTCTGCGATTTCTTTAATGAGTGCATTGGCTTGTTTGCTAATTAACTTTTTCGTTTCTTTCTTACTTAATAGTTTTTTTAACGTGTAAGTGGCAGTATCAAAATCACCTTTATGATAGAGAGTGACACTTTCCTGCATGATTTCAGCGGCATGAAGATAATTCTTTGCCTCATTTGTTTCTTTTTCTTCTAATGCATTTTCGAATTTGTCTTTCGCTTCAGTATAGTTCTCTTTCTCCAGTGCAGCCTTTCCAGCATCCAAACTTTCGGTATAGGCTTTTGGCGTGCAGGCAGAAAGAATAAATACGGCTAGTAATAAAAAAATCCATTTTTTCATGGTTATTCCCCCAATTGCCATTCTAATATCTTGTATTAAATTGTACAGTTTCCGACAGAATCTGACAACAAGGGAAGGCAATATGAGAAAAAGGACACCTGATAGGCGTCCTTTTTATTAGCTATATTGTGGTCGTAGTTTTGTTCGTTTATTAACGTGCTGCTCTGCACTAAGTGCGGCAATGGCGCCATCTGCCGCGGAAATAACGGCTTGTTTAATTGGCGTTCTACGAGCGTCTCCGCCGGCAAACACGCCATCAATATTAGTCCGAAGATTTTCATCTACTACTACATAACCTTCTTCGTCCCGCATTACGGCTCCGTTTAAGAAGTCTGTTCCGGGCTTCATTCCACCTAAGTATAAGAAAATACCGTCAACAGCCCAAACTTGTTCTTCTTTTTTATCAGTAAGAATAACAATTTTCTCCACACTATCTGTGCCTAGAATTTCACGGACTCGATGACGTCTAAAGATTTCAACCTTAGGATTGGCTTCTAATGAAGAAAGATCTGCGTCACCTTTTAACTGTTCGGTCGGAATTAGTAATTTCACTTCTTTGCAATACTTAGCTAGTGTTTCAGCCTCATGAATGGCTTCATCATTATCCCCGACAACAGCAACTACTTGGTCCTGATAGAAGGCCGCGTCACAGGTTGAGCAGTAACTTACACCACGTCCAGTAAATTCTTCTTCCCCTTTAATTTTACTGGATGGGGCTTTTGCACCGACAGCAATAAAGACACTTTTCGCCTGAATGGTTCCTTCGGCAATTTCAATCTTCTTGATTTCATCGGAAAAATCAACAGAAAGTACGGTGGAGCGAACAAATTCTGCCCCGAAATCCTTTGCTTGGGCCTGCATTCTCGTAAGGAGCTCAAGACCTGTTACTTCTTCACGAACACCAGGATAGTTAGCAATTTTATGTGTAATAGCTAGTGTACCTGCTTTTGGGGCCTTATCGATAACAAGCGTTTTTAATTTCCCACGGGCTGCGTAAACAGCTGCTGAGGCACCTGCAGGTCCACCGCCTATTGTAACGAAATCATACACTTCATCAAGCACTCTTTGATTAACTGGTTGAAAAATGTTGTCTGTCGTCTCTTCTGGTGCTTCCGCTAGAGTAGGGGGTGTCACACTCGCAGGTGTAGTTTCTGAAAGACCGAGAAGCTTATTGAATTTTTTCTCTTGAAAACCTAAGACTAGCTTTCCATTAATAAGGGTTGCTGGGGTTCCAAAGATTTTACGTTCCTTTAATTGATCAAAATATTCTTTATGTATAGAGGCATTTCGCTCTTCAAAGTCAATTCCGTGTTCCTTAAGGAAAGCTTTAACCTTTTCACAATATGGGCAGCCTGTACTACTGTAGACAATTACTTCTAGTTTCTCCATGTTTCTACCTCCCAGTAGGATTTATCTAATTATTATAATAATATTAATACTAAATAAAAGTCAAACCTTTTTAATAATTATTATAATTTAAAGAAGAAGGATGACTCCAATGGTTAATGAGTCATCCTCTTTTGATCTATTTATTAAACTTTCTTACCAAGATAGGCATTTAACATCCAAATGTGTTTTTCTAAACCAGAATGAATCGCTAGTAGCATATCTCCTGTTGTTTCATCATCTAATTCCTCTGCAGTACTCATACCTTCTTTTAATTCACCTGTGATGATGGAGAAATCATTTATTATAGACTGAACCATATCAGATGCAGATTCTTTACCAGATGCTTCTTCAATAGAAGATAGTTCTAAACATTCCTTCATCGTTGCAACGGGATTGCCTCCAACTGCAAGTAATCGTTCAGCTAACTCATCCACATGTAATCCAGCCTCATTATAGAACTCTTCGAATTTAGCATGTAAGGTGAAGAAATTTTCGCCCTTCACATACCAATGGTAGTTGTGTAACTTGATATACAAGACAGACCAATTGGCAATTTGTTTGTTGAGTACGTCAACTAATTGATTTTTCATTTTCAAAGCCTCCCGATTATTTTGTCTCTTTTATCTTACCCATGTTTTGGATGACAACTTACATGAAAATAAGGATTTTTGTTGTCAATATCGTGAAAACTAGGTCTTTTTGGCTCCCTTTCTATGTTACATAGCTGATACAAATTGTAATAAGGCAACCAAAACTATCTAATAAAACCATTTTTAGGATAAAAAGTAGAAGTGGTTTAAAATTCCATTTAGTAGAGAAATAGCATGAGGATGGGCGCGGTTTTAGTAGTTTACTAGTTACCATTTTTTGGACGATGAATTAGTATGTTACAACTGATAGCCTTATGAGTAGAGAAACGACAGACAAAACACGGGAGGTACTAACACATGAAAAAACTTAAAAAACTTGTTATTGCAACGGGATTAATTTTATCCATGTCAGCCTTTACGTTAACTGAAAAGTCAGAAGCGGCAACGACTACTCATAAAATTCAATCCGGTGAAACCTATTGGAACATAGCAAAAGGCTTTGGTGTGCCAATCAATACATTACTGGCGACAAATCATTCGAAACCACTTTATACTGGTCAAAACATGTTAATTCCTAACTCGCCAATTACACCAGCAGAGAAAGAATTGATGGCACGTTTAGTTCGGGCAGAGGCTGTAGGGGAACCATATGCAGGGAAGGTTGCAGTCGCAACTGTTATCTTAAATAGAGTGAAGAGCCCTGATTTCCCTTCAACTGTGAAAAGCGTCATCTATCAAATTTCAAATGGCCATTATGCATTCACACCTGTCGCAAACGGTCAAATTAATCAACCAGCGGATAATGCTTCAAAGAGAGCCGTAAATGAAGCGATCGCATTCATGGGAAAAGGGAATGGATCTTTATTCTTCTATAATCCTAAAACTTCTACCAGTTCTTGGATTACATCACGCCAAGTGACTGTGACAATCGGTAACCACCGCTTCGCGAGATAATAGTTGTCCTAAAAAGCTAGCCTAATTGGTTAGCTTTTTTTATTATGTGCAAAATTAAACCGTCTTATTTTTAACAAACCCTTTAAGTAATTAGGATTGCTGTGTTACGATAGCGTATAAAAGCATAATTAGAAGTGAGGGAAGGGAAATTGATTAAAACGATTTTGTTTGACGTGGATGGTGTCTTGTTAAGTGAAGAACACTATTTTGATGCTTCGGCATTGACGGTTTGGGAGATGTTAATTAGTAATAAATACTTAGGGCTGTCTCCGGACAAGTTTAAAACAGACTATACGGCAGAGGAAATGAAGGGAATAAGAGAGCATGTTTTTATAAACGACCAAGTCCTTAAGTTGATGAAATCACGCGGCCTAAACGCGAACTGGGACATGATCTATCTATCATTCAGCCATCAACTAATCCATCTGTTATCACAAATAAAAGAGTATGAATTTGAAAAAATTAACAAATGGTGTCAGGCACCCATTAATCGTGAAACGTTGCTTGAGATTGGAAGGGTTCTTGGGAATTATCCTGTAAAGATGGATTTTTCTTTGTTTGTGAAGGAGTTTGAGCAATCTGAGGCAACGAAGCAGGAATTACTTGGATATTTAAATGAGTTAGCCTATGAGAAGTTGGGAGTGGAAACGTCCATTTTTCTAAAAGGGGAGCTGTGGTCTGTCTGTGAACATGTTTCCCAGGAATGGTATGTAGGGGATGAGCATGTCTTAGCTTCTACTGGTAGACCATCTGTGCAAAAAGGTAAACATGGCTTCCTTGCCAATGAAACAACATTAGCTCCTCAGGAAGAAATTAGTGAACTGTTCGAATTCCTAACTAACTCTGGATATACGATTGGTATAGGAACAGGGAGACCGGAATTAGAAACGATTCAGCCTTTTCACCATTTACATTGGTTACGGCATTTTGATGAAAAACGGATAGTAACCGCTGATGACGTGTTAAAGGCAGAGCAAGAGCTTCCAAACAGTGAATCCTTGTCAAAACCCCATCCATATACGTATATCATGGGGCTTAAAGGGAAAGACACATCTGTGTCAGATTGTTTAAACACTGCATTGCCTATTGAAAAAGGAGGAGAGATCTTAGTTGTCGGAGATTCCTTGGCAGATTTGCTTGCTGCTAGACAATTGGGATGCCAATTTGCTGCGGTATTGACTGGTTTATCAGGTAAAGACGCAAGAAGTGAATTCGAAAAACATGAAGCGGACTATATTTTAGATTCTGTATTAGATATTAAGGGGATTTTATAATCAATAAGGCTATTTTCGTTAAAAATGCCGTTTTCCCATTGCTAAAAAAGCCAAACTATCTATAAAAATAAACTTATGAGCGGATTTACTTGGTTTATGAGCGAATTTTACTTATTTATGAGCGAATCTTACAATTTAATGAGCGAATCTTGCCTTTTATGAGCGAATCAAAGCAACCAACAAATAATTAGAAAAAAATCAATAAAAAGAGGGATTGCACCGATACGCAATCCCTCTTTCTATGCAAACCTAAATGCTCTCTACCTTCTCAGGCTCCAACCGCCCAGGCTCAAACGAATCTACCGTACTCAACTCCAGGACTTGAGCTTCATTTAATCCATCAATCATTTTTAGTACGCGGATCACATTTGGACTTAAAGTTTTATCAAGAGTTAACACCATGATTGCCTCTCCGCCTACTTCCGTCCGGCCAACCTGCATCGTACCAATATTGATGCTGTGATCGCCCAACAATGAACCCACTTTTCCAATCATACCTGGTACGTCGCGATGCTTAATATATAACAAGTACTTCTCTGGTTTCACATCGATCCGGTATTGGTTAATTTTCAAAATCCTCGCGCCATATCCATTTAAGACCGTTGCTCCAATCTTCGCGGTCTGATTACCCTGTGATACGCTTAGCTCCATATAATTTGCAAAGCCCTTATTGGTTGCGTTTTTTACCACATTATGAGATACACCTTGCTCCTTCAAAAGGTGAAGCGCATTTATCAAATTGACGGAATCACTTAAATGATAGGATAATACACCTTTTAATAAAGTACGAGTTAATAACTCTGTATCTTCGTTTACTAAATCACCATAATAATTGATTTCTATTTTGGTCGGAGCTTGCTTGTTTAATAATTGAATGACAAGCTGCCCCATTTGATCGCCAAGAAGTAAATAGGGCTGCAATTTTGCCTGTGTTTCCCCAGACATTTGCGGCATATTAACCGCATGTTGAATCGACTGTGTCTCAAAGATTTCGATAATTTCCGCGCTTACCTCTTGGGCTACCTTTTCCTGTGCCTCGACAGTTGAGGCACCGAGATGCGGCGTCACAATAATATTTGGATTTTCTAGTAATTCTGGGTCTGCAACTGGCTCTTTTTCAAACACATCAAGGGCTGCACCTGCAACATGTCCGGATTGCACGGCCCTTACCAGTGCTTTTTCATCAATAATGCCTCCGCGAGCACAGTTAACAAAGCGGACACCTTTTTTTGTTTTGCTTAAGTACTCATCGTTTATTAGTCCTCTTGTATCGTTAGTTAGAGGGGTATGGATGGTAATAAAATCTGATTCCTGTGCAATTAAATCAAGGCTTGCCTTCGTCATTCCTAGTTTTTGGGCCCGTTCCTCTGTCAAATAAGGGTCAAACCCTAAAATGTTCATTCCAAAGCTTTTGGCTCGTTTTGCAACCTCGGTACCAATCTTGCCCATTCCAATGACACCAAGTGTTTTCTTATAAAGCTCCACCCCTTTAAAGGAGTTTCGGTCCCATTCGCCATTTGATGTTTTTTTGTGGGCTTGGGGAATTTGTCGCGCTAAGGAAAGCATCATTGCTAAGGTATGTTCTGTTGCTGCAATTGTATTGGCGCCAGGGGCATTAATGACAATAATTCCTTTACGAGTAGCTGCATTCACATCAATATTATCAACGCCAACTCCTGCTCTTGCGATGACTCGTAATCGGCCGGCCACTTCTAGAAGCTCCCCAGTTACTTTTGTTTGGCTTCTCACAATGAGTGCGTCGTAATTCCCAATAATGGTCTTTAACTCTTCAACAGGAAGAGTGGGTTGCCGGTCGACAACGAAATTAGGATGGTCCAATAAGCTTTTTAATCCTGTATTGCTAATTCCATCGGTTACAAGTACTTTGTACATTTTCCTCCAAGCCTCCTCAATTTTTGCTTTCTAATAGTCTCTGTTAAACGGCCTGTTGATTTCCGCTCCAGGCGCTTCGCTTTCCGTGGGTGTTTCGGCGAGCCTCCTCGGCGCTTGCGCCTGCGGGGTCTCCCCTGAACAATACTCCCACAGGAGTCTTCGCGCCTTCCGCTACAATCAACAGGGTGTAAAAATCAACAATGTTCTTTAAAACAGCTTTCTAATAAAAAACGTCCCTCATAACAGACAGATTTGTCTTGTTATGAGGGACGTAAGGTCACGTGGTGCCACCCTCTTTTGCTGCACAACAGAAGTGCAGCCTCAAGAAATTAACGGTTTCTACCGGGCGAGCCTACTAAAAGTCTTCAGCAGCCAGTTCAGAAGGGCTAGGCATGTTAAGAAACAGCACCGGTTCGCAGCAACCACCGGCTCTCTGAAGCTTTTTCTTAATGCCGTCTTCATCAATACTTTTATTAACTATAAAAAAACTAATTTGCTCGAAAGTTCAAAATTCAATTGAATATAGGGACTATTCTACAACCATACCTTCAGGATTGTAAAGGGATAAAGCGGAAAAAATTTTAACTTTTTAGATGAGGAAATTCACCATAAAAAAGTTATTCAATAACGGCGCGGTAGTAAGCGATTACATATATTTTTACCTAAATAAATATATTGTAAAAAAATTCAGACAGTCATATAATGTCTACAACAGAAAAACATTTGTGCGTGATATACGGACACATGTATGGGAGGCGAACACATGAAAGCAATCTCTATTGGATTATTAGGATTAGGAACAGTTGGTTCAGGTGTAGTCAAAATCATTAAAAATCATCAGGATAAATTAATCCACCAAGTGGGGTGTCCGGTAGTCATCAAAAAAATTCTTGTACAAGACCTACATAAAAGTAGACCTGTAGAGGTAGAAGCTCAAATGTTAACGTCAAGCGCTGATGATATTCTTTTCGACAATGACATTGATGTTGTCATTGAAGTGATGGGTGGAGTACAAGATACAAAGGACTATTTGATCACGGCTCTTCGCCAAGGAAAACATGTGGTTACAGCGAATAAAGATTTAATGGCCTTGCATGGTTCAGAGCTGTTAACCGTTGCCTCGGAACATGGCTGTGATTTGTTTTATGAAGCAAGTGTGGCGGGAGGCATTCCTATTTTAAGAGGCTTGGTCGACGGTCTGGCATCTGATCGGATTACACAAATGATGGGTATCGTGAATGGTACCACTAACTATATTTTAACAAAAATGAGCAATGAAGGCCGCTCCTATGACGAAGTTCTTAAAGAAGCCCAGGAGCTGGGATTTGCAGAGACCGACCCAACCTCAGATGTAGAAGGGTTAGATGCCGCACGAAAAATGACCATCTTAGCGACACTAGGATTCTCTATGCATATCGATTTGGATGATGTAAAAGTAAGTGGCATTTCTAATGTAACAGAAGAGGACTTACGATACGGAAAACAATTAGGCTATACAATGAAACTAATTGGCTTCGCTCACCGTGAAGGAGAAAAAGTAGAAGTAAGTGTGGCACCGACTTTCTTATCAGATAATCATCCACTTGCTTCTGTTCAAAATGAATACAACGCGGTTTATGTCTATGGTGAAGCAGTGGGTGAAACGATGTTTTATGGACCAGGGGCAGGGAGTTTACCAACCGCAACTGCCGTTGTTTCTGATCTTGTAGGTGTGATTAAAAATTTAAGACTGGGTGTAAATGGCCGAAGTGCGGTTACACCGCAGTACCCTAAGCGATTAAAAGAAGATGAAGAGAAATTCTCTAAGTATTTCCTGAGAATACATGTCCAGGATGAGGTAGGGGTGTTTGCTGATATTACCTCCATTTTTGCAAAATACGGGGTTAGCTTTGAAAAAATCCTTCAATTGCCGATTAAGAAGAATGAAACATCAGAAATTGTTTTAGTAACACATCGAGCATCTGTAACAGATTACGATAAAATTCTACTAGAATTATATGATTTAACAGCAGTTAAAGAAATAAAAAGTGCATATAGGGTTGTGAGGAAATCATTATGAGATGGCCAGGACTATTAGAAGCATATAAAGAATTTTTACCAATCAATAACGAGACTCCTAAACTAACATTAAATGAAGGAAATACGCCTTTAATCAAGCTTGAACGGCTTTCAAAGGAGTGGGATGTGGACCTTTATGTAAAGATGGAGGGTGCAAACCCTACTGGTTCATTTAAAGACAGAGGAATGGTGATGGCTGTGGCCAAAGCCGTAGAGGAAGGAAGTAAGACAGTTATCTGCGCTTCTACAGGTAACACCTCTGCTGCTGCAGCAGCATACGCAGCTCGAGCGGGATTAAAGTGTATTATTGTTATTCCAGAAGGGAAGATTGCCTTAGGCAAGCTTGCTCAGGCGATGATGTATGGAGCTGAGATCATTTCTATTGAGGGGAATTTTGATCAGGCATTGCAAATGGTTCGAAATATTAGCGAAGAAGAGCCAATTACACTTGTGAATTCCGTTAATCCCTTCAGATTGGAAGGGCAAAAAACAGCTGCATTTGAGGTTTGTGAGCAGTTAGGAGAAGCGCCAGACATTTTGGCCATCCCAGTCGGAAACGCAGGAAACATTAGTGCCTATTGGAAAGGATTTAAAGAATTTGCTGATAAGAGGAGAACCGGGTTGCCGAGAATGTTTGGCTATGAAGCAGCAGGAGCAGCTGCTCTTGTGCATAACCGAGTATTTGAAAATCCAGAAACAATTGCAACGGCCATTCGAATTGGGAATCCCGCTAGCTGGGATTTAGCTGTTTCTGCTGTTCAGGAGTCAGATGGTCAGTTTGATGAAGTAACAGACGAAGAGATTATTGCTGCCTATAAAAAACTAGCCTCATCGGAAGGGGTCTTTGCTGAACCTGCATCGTGTGCCTCCATTGCTGGCATCTACAAAAGTATCCAACAGGGAAAAGTAGAAAAAGGGGCAAAAATTGTGGCTGTCCTCACTGGAAATGGGCTAAAAGATCCAGATACAGCTATTGGCAGCAGTCTGGTTAAACCAGTTCAGTTGCCAAATGATGAAGAGGCGGTAAAAGGTCATATCAAAGGTGTTGTCCAACGTGACTCTAAATGATCGGCTAATCATTAAAGTACCAGCAAGTTCAGCTAATCTCGGACCAGGATTTGATTCAATTGGTCTAGCTCTTAATTTGTATTTGACCTTAGAAGTTGAGAAGCATGACAAATGGGAATGCCGATCTCAATGTGAGGAATTGAAGGATTTACCAACAGATGAAAGTCATTTCATTTGCCAAGTTGCGATCCAGACAGCAGCTCACTATGGCATAAAACTATCCCCACGTAAAATTAGTGTGGATAGTGAGATTCCTTTAGCACGTGGACTTGGGTCTAGTGCCGCAGCCATTGTGGCCGGTATTGAGCTTGCTGATTCAGTAGGAAACCTGGGCTTGTCTAAGCAAGAGAAGCTTCTCCTTGCTACTAAATGGGAGGGTCATCCTGATAATGTGGGCGCATCTCTTTTTGGAGGACTTGTCATTGGTTGTTATGGCCAAGATGAAGTAGATATGCTCTCCTTTACAGAGCTTCCTTTTGAAATGGTAGCCCTGATTCCACAAGACATATTACTGACTAAAGAATCTCGAGAAGTTCTGCCGACAACCTATTCTCAAGGAGAGGCAATCCAAGCCTCTTCTACAGCCAATCTATTAGTTGCAGCTTTATTAAGCCAAAATTGGTCATTAGCGGGAAAAATGATGGAGAAGGACTTGTTTCATCAGCCTTACCGTAAACCGCTTATTCATGCCTATCATGAAATGGAACAACTGGCCAAATCTAGTGGAGCCTTTGGGGTAGCACTAAGCGGTGCTGGACCAACGGTTATTTGTTTTATCGAAAAAGGAAAAGGGAAGCAGCTTATGCATACAATGCAAGCTGAATTTCCTGAAATGAACGCAAAGCTGTTGTCTATCAGCAATACAGGAAGTAGTATATGTACCGCAGAAGAATTTGTTCAGTAGAAAGAAAGGAGGCAGCCACGGCTGCCTCATTTTTTATCATTCATGTATTTCTCAAAATCCTCTTTACTCAATGGCTTACTAAATAAATATCCTTGCATTTGCACGCAGTTTTTCGAAAGTAAAAACTCCTTTTGAAAGTCTTTTTCTACTCCTTCAGCGATGACATTCAGATGAAGGCTGCGAGCAAAATTAATGATGGCCTCAGGAATCTCAGTATTTCTATATTCTTCATCGATATTCTGAATAAACGATTTATCAATCTTCAAGGAATCGATTGGTAAGTCTTTCAAATAACTTAAGGAAGAGTAACCAGTACCAAAATCATCAATTGAAATAGAAATTCCCATATTTTGAAGAGTTTGCAGTGAATGAACAATTTCAGTTGATTTATTCAGGAGTATGCTTTCTGTTATCTCTATTTCAAAATTCCTTGGATCTAATTTGTTTTCAGAAAGAATCTCTTGAACCCTTTTCACCATGTTGTCTGGCTCTTGGAATTGACGTGCAGAAAAGTTTACAGAAATCGATAGAGGATGTGGAAAGTTCTTGTTCCAGCTGCTGACCTGTTGACAAGCTGTCTTCATGACGAACTCCCACAAAGGTTGGATCAAACCCGTATCCTCCGCAATCGGAATAAATTCATCAGGTGACACGAATCCAAATTCTTCATCGTTCCATCTGACCAATGCCTCAGCACCAAAGATTGTACCAAAGTCAGCATTGATTTTAGGCTGGTAATACACTTCAATTTCTTCATTCTCAATAGCTTTACGTAAACGGGCTTCTAACCTTGGCCTTTTTACATTGGATTTATTTATTTTTTCCGAGTAAACCACTACTTTATTGCCGCCCATCTTTTTAGCTGCATACATAGCCAAATCCGCAAAAATAACAAGTGCGTCTATTTCTTTTGATTGGTCAGGATATAAGCTAACTCCACAACTGGCACCAAGGTAAATTTCACTGCCATCAAGAGAATATGATTTTTTAAGGTTGCTGACAATTTTTTCAGCAACATTCTTCGTTTTGGAGAGATCAAAGTCCACTAGAAAAATAATAAATTCATCTCCGCCTTGTCTTGTAATGATAATGGTGTCATCTTCTGGGAGACAATTCTTAATACGATTAGCAACGGTTTTCAATATTTCATCTCCTTTGCTATGCCCAAAGGAGTCATTGACTTGTTTAAACCGATCCAAGTCGATGAATAAAACAGATATTTTTTCACCCGTTTTATTAGCACGGTTAATAAAAGGGGTTAATTTTTCAAGGACATATCTTCTGTTTAATAAGCCTGTTAAAGGATCATGGTAGGCCTGGTATTCAATGAGTTCTTTACTTTGATGTAAGTCTTTAACATAGCTCTGCAAATGTTTAGAAAGAGAATTCACATTTTCAGTAAGTAATCCTAACTCATCTTTTCGATTTAAGTGGATGTTTTTTTCGTAATTTCCTTGGGCGATATCATTGACCTGGTCAACGATATATCCAATTGGCTGTGTAATGGAACGAGAAAAGATAAAGCTAATAATTAATACAATAATCATAAAGGCAATAGACAGAAGGACATGGACCATTAACTCATGACGAAGCTCCTGCTCGATCAAGCCATAATTATAAACAAGACCAATCACATAGGCTTGGTCATTTTTAGGAAAAACAGGCACAAAGGTCTTCATGATACTTTTTCCATTCAAACAAACCTTATATGATTGTAATTCTTTCGTTTTTATCGCTTTTTTTACAAATTTTGTATCATCTTTCACATTGCGGTATTTGTAGGAGCCATACCAGATGGGTCTAGCGGAAATTCGTATATAACTATTTCCGTTTAGATGAACCACTTCACTTTTTTTACCAAAGTTTTTAGGATTGATGACGGATAGCTCTAAAACTCCCCGTTCTTTAATGAAACCTTTGATTACCTTCCCGGGTCCGAATCGTTCCTCGTATTCTAACACTTCATTGTCTCTAAAATAAGGGTTAATGATGTAATTGGTAGACCCATCAAAATAGTAGCCCCATTTATCGATATGTTCGGGATCGGAGGACGCAATTTCTATTGGACCAGACCAATAATCCGGTAAGGTTAACCCTTTACCAACGGAAACAGGAGTTATAGCGAACAATTGTTGATAGGCATCATACCAATAGCCCCAGTCCTTAGTAGACATGTTAATTTCTTCAGGGTCGGAGGATTTTATACCGATTATGTCATCTGGCGTTTTGGCTAATAAAGTAATATGTGAAACTCCTACCTCTTTTGCTAATGATGTTAACTGTTCATTGCTTATGTCTTGGTAGTTTGGGGGGAGCTTTTGTTTGATTGCTAGTGAAGCTATTCTAAGGTCTCTACCTAAAATATCCTCTACATAAAGCGAACCTTCCTTTGTTTTTTCTACTTGGAAGGAGACCTCTTTAATGATCATTTCGATTTCTTTCTCGTTATAATTGAGTAACTGACTCTTAGAACGTACATAATGAAAGGTATTATTGCTTAGTAAAATCAAGAAAACTAAAAGGCAAAAAAGTAGCGGAATCTTTTTCTTAATGGACAATATTAAACACTCCAATTAACTGAGGGGATAACCCTCTATTATCTCTTTAGTTTTTTCAAGCAAGCCCTATATTATTACTTGAAATTTCCGTATATCATATGGGAATAAGCTTAATTTTTGGCTTTGTTAAACATGTCTGTTGATTTGCGCTCCAGACGCTTCGCTTTCCGTGGGTGTTTCGGCGAGCCTCCTCGGCGCTTGCGCCTGCGGGGTCTCCCCTGAACCATACTCCCACAGGAGTCTTCGCGTCTTCCGCTCCAATCAAAAGGGTATAAAAATCAACAATGTTCATTAACACAGCCAAGTTTATAAAAGAAGGGATGGTAGACAAATGGATTTTATAAATAAGGTAGTTGTAATCACAGGTGCGGCAAATGGAATTGGACGTGGCGTGGCATCCGCCTTTGCTGAAAAAGGGGCAAACGTAGTTATAGCGGATGTAGACTCTGAGTCGGGGAACATGGCCGCTCTCGAACTAAGAAACAGTGGGGCAGAAGTTCAATTTGTTAAAACAGATGTAAAATCGGTAAAGGACATTATTCACCTATTTGAAACGACCAAAAATACATATGGAACCATTGATATATTAATTAATAATGCCGGGAAGAGTGTGTTTAAATCCCCCTATGAGTTATCTATAGAAGAGTGGGACGATATCATCAATACCAATCTGCGAAGTGTTTTCCTTTGCTCGAGGGAGGCGGCTAAGTATATGAGAGAGAACGAAGGAGGGGGAGCCATTGTTAACATTGCTTCCACCAGAGCGCTTATGTCAGAACCAAATTCAGAAGCATACGCGGCAACAAAAGGTGGGATTACTGCAATAACCCATGCAATGGCTGCTTCATTTAGTAACGATAGAATTACAGTTAATGCCATTTCTCCAGGCTGGATTCATACAGGAGACGAGTCAGAACTATCGGAACTCGATCATGAGCAGCATCTTTCTAAACGAGTAGGCAAACCTAGCGATATCGCACGTGCCTGTCTCTATTTAACAGATTGTGAAAATGATTTTATTACGGGTATTAATTTAGTCGTAGATGGCGGAATGACTCGGAAAATGATTTACACTGAATAAATTCACTTGGATTTCAGCTCCTTATTTGTTTCTCCATACTCGTACACTTATGAGTCACAATATGGTAAAATAGTGTAAAAATTGTGAAAAAGAGAGGAGGTCTCATAAATTGAAGCTGCCAATCATTGAAACAAAACTACGAATCCCTGCAGTGAAGGATGAGTTTATTAGAAGAGCAAAACTAACACAGAAAATGAAGAAGATTCCTGACTACCCTTTGACCATCATTCATTCGGGTGCAGGTTTTGGAAAAAGTACGGCGCTTGCTTTATTTATGAGGGGCGAAGCCATACAAGGGTGTTGGTACTCCATCTCGCCAATGGATGACGACATCCTGCCATTCCTTTCCTATGTCATCCATTCCATTCGCCGCGTTGTCCCTGAATTCGGAATGGAGCTATCGAATTATATTGATACGATGGACCGTTATATTCGGGCAGAAGAACTCAGTGTATTGTGTTCACTTTTTATAAATGAAGTCCTTTCCATTCCAACTGAATTAACATTAATCTTAGATGACTTTCATCAAATAGAACATTCCTATACGATTAATAGCTGGATAGAGAAACTGCTTGAACACATACCTTCCAATTTACATATTGTTATTTCCAGCCGAAGTAGACCAGGATGGAAGCATTTGACGAAAATGAAGGTATGTGGGCAATTACTAGAAATCACGAAGGAAGATCTAGTCCTTACCCTTGACGAAATGGAACTGCTATTAACCGACCTTTATAGATTAGATATTGAGGCAAGCCATTTACAAACGATTTATCAGATGACAGAGGGATGGGTGATTGCTTTATGCATGATTGCACAGCAAATTCCTCTTACACAAGATATTTCGGATCTTTTTGAACACTCCTCACATTCACTTCCAGATTTATTCCAATACTTAGTGATGGAAGTCTTCTCAAAACAGCCTCCAATCATCCAACAGTTTTTAGAGCAGACCTCGATCTTTGATGAAATAGAGGAAGAAATTTGTGATGAGGTGATTGGGCTTCAAGCCGCCTCTGGAATGCTAGAGCAATTAAAAGAAAGAAATTTATTTATACAAAAGGTAGGGTTGAGCCATTACCGGTATCATGCGCTTTTTAAAGAATTCTTAGAAGAGTCCTTCCAAAGAAACAATCCAACTAATTATGCTATTCTTCACGAAAGAGCCGCTCGTTTTTATGAAAAACGAGAATTATGGGAGGAAGCCCTTCACCACTATAAAAAAATTAACCACTATAAAGCGATTGCTTCTATTCTCCAGGAGAATGGTTTAAGAATGCTTGAAAGTGGCAAACTAGATAGCTTATTTGATCAGCTAACAATGGTTCCAGAAGTGGAAATGCAAGCCTATTATCTCCTTTGGTTTCTAAAAGCAGAGGTGTATCGTTACCGATCCCAGTACCAAGAGGCTGAGGAGTGCTACACCAAAACCTTCTCCGGTGCTGAGAAAAAGCAGGATTATTTGGGCATGAGCAGGGCGTTAGAAGGAAAAGCCAAAATCTATTTAGATACGATACAACCGCAGCTCGCAGAAAAAATTTTATATGAATCAATTACTTATCGAGAGAAATCTAGGAGTTCAGCGGAGGAAAAAGGGAAACTCTATCACTTACTTTCTGAAAATCTATTAAACTCAGGTAAATCGTCTGAAGCAGAAAAATGGATAAAAAAGACGAAGGAATCGATGCTGGACAGCTTGGATGGAAATTTAGAAGCTAGATTATATCTACGAACCGGTCGTTTTGACCAAGCGAAGAAAGCGCTTTATTTTAAAAAAGGAGAGCTGAAAGGGACAAATGGTGCCTCCTTGCCGCAAGCCCACCGTGAAACCGATTTATTACTTTCCCTCATAGAAGCCTTTACAGGAGAAGGGATAAAGGCGAAGGAGCTAGCCCAAGCGGGAATTCAGCAAGGTATAAATCTAAATGCGCCATTTGTTGAAGCCTGTGGCTGGATTCGTATGGGGCATGCCGTGCAAGTGTTAAATAAATATGATTTAAATCTAGCAGAAACCTGTTACCAAACGGCATTAGATATTATGAAGCAGCTTAATGTGGATCGCGGTAAAGCGGAGCCACTTATGGGTCTCTGTATTTTGTATGGAACAAGAGGTGAGCTGGAACGGGCTTTGGAGGCAGGGGAAAAAGCCCTTCAGGAAACGGAAAAGGTTCATGATGTATGGCTGTCAGCACTTATTACTTTGTGTATGGGTATTACCTGTATTTATAATGATTGTTTGCCGAAGGCGCATCACTATCTAGAAAAAACCCAGTCATTATTTTTACTGTGTGAGGATTATTTTGGACTGATGCTAAGTCATTTCTGGATGTCTCATGTTTATTATGTACAAAAAAGTACGGAAGGTTTTAGGAAGAGCATGACTGATTTTCTAAATATTGTGCAGAGTAACGATTATGAATTTTTCCTTCATAAAAGATCGGTCTTTAGCCCGAGGGATCTACAAGTATTTGTTCCCTTATTATTAGAGGCGATAAAAGAAGAAATTCATCAATCATATGTTTCGAAAATTCTTCAGAATATGGGTGTAGCCATAATCGACTCACATCCTGGGTATTCACTTAGAGTTCAGACACTGGGTCAATTTAAGATTTGGCTTGGTGAGAAGGAGGTAGCTGACAAGGATTGGCCCAGAGAAAAAGCGAAAGAATTGTTTCAGTTACTTATTACAGTAAGTGAACCCATGGCGAAGGATGAAATAATCCAGGTGCTTTGGCCTTACCATGATAAAAAAAGTGCGGACCGCGATTTTAAAGTGGCGTTGAACAGTCTTCACCATGTATTAGAACCATCAAGAAAAGCAAGGGCTGCTCCTTTTTTTATCATAAGAGAAGGGATGTTTTATGGGTTAAACCCGCAGGCGGTCATCGAATTGGATACGACTGATTTCCAGTCCTGGATTCAGGATGGATTAAATGAGACTAATTTTGATAAGGTTGTTTATTTTTTAGATAAGGGCTTAACCCATTATCAAGGAGAATATTTACCTGATCGACGCTATGAAGATTGGTGTATTAGTAAAAGAGAAAGTATGCTCGTTTATTTTTTACGAGGGGCTGAAAAAATGGCCCAGTTAATGGTCCGAAGAGAAAACTATGATACGGCCATTTACTGGTGTGAAAAAATTTTAGAGCGTGACCGAACCTGGGAAGAAGCATATCGTTTACTGATGTATTGTTATTATCGAAAAAACAATCGTCCACAAGCGATGAAGTGGTATAAAAAATGCACAGAAGTGTTGGAGGAGGAGCTGGGGGTTTCACCATTAGAACCAACCAAGCACATGTACGAAATGATAATTGAATCACAAACCATCATCAATCCAATTGAGCAGCCCTAATATATAGGGCTGTTCTTTTTTTGTCTAGCTGCAGCGCCTAGCCCCTCGGGTCAAATAACCTTCGGCAATAAAAGTCAAAGTGCGGACTTTTCTTGCCGAAGAACATTTGCCTGTCGGGGCTGACCAAGGCGCTTCCGCTTTTCGATTTTGTAACTTCCATGTAACTCCTTTTTTCTATCATAAAATCAAAGCTTTGCCAGGTTGTGAATAACTATTTTAAGGGGGAAAAAGAGTGAAGGGGTACAAAGGAAACTGGGCCTTATTAGGATTACTTATTTTTATGGTGGTATTTGCCAGTGCGTGCAGCTCTGACAAGTCATCATCTGAGCCAAATGACAAGGGTGGAGAAAAGACGGAAAGTAAAGAACCAATTAAGATTGGGGTTCTTGCCTCTAAGACAGGTGCGTTAGAAGCATACGGAAAACAAACACTGCGTGGTTTTGAGCTAGGGCTTGATTATGCAACGGAAGGAAAAATGGAGGTTGCTGGTCGAAAAATCGAATTCATTGTTGAGGACACAGAAACGAAACCTGAAGTTGCAGTTCAAAAAGCAACAAAACTATTAGAGGAAGATAAGGTAGATTTCCTTGTCGGATCCTCAAGTTCAGCAGATACGTTAGCTGTGCTCCCGTTAGCAGAGGAATATCAAAAAGTAATGGTTGTTGAACCAGCTGCGGCTGATAGTATTACAGGTTCAGAGTTTAATAAGTATATATTCCATTCCGCACGTAACTCCTCTCAAGATGCTGTTGCCGGTGCAGCAGCTATTGCAAAGAAGGGTGTAAAAATTGCTACACTTGCTCCTGATTATGCGTTTGGTCGTGATGGAGTGGCTGCCTTTAAAGAAGCAGCGAAAAAGCTTGGTGCAGAGATTGTGAAGGAAGAGTATGCAGATCCTGCTGCTACAGACTTCACTTCTAACATACAAAAAATTGTTGACGCAAAACCAGATTACCTATTTGTTGTATGGGCTGGCGCCAACTCACCGTGGAAGCAAATTGCCGATATGAAGGTTCAAGAAAAAGGAATCAAGATTTCTACTGGCGCACCTGATATTGCTGCCTTATCAACAATGGAACCACTCATTGGTATGGAAGGTTTCACTGTTTATTACCATGATCTTCCGAAAAATAAAATCAATGATTGGCTCGTTTCTGAACATAAGAAGAGATTTAACGGAGATGTTCCGGACCTATTTACACCTGGTGGGATGAGTGCTGCCATCTCCATCGTGGAGGCATTGAAGAAAACAAATGGGGAAGCAGATTCTGATAAGTTGATTCAAACGATGGAAGGTATGAGCTTTGACACTCCGAAAGGCAAAATGACTTACCGTAAAGAGGATCACCAGGCGCTGCAAACCTTGTACGCCATTAAATTAGAAAAGAAAGATGGCGTTTCATATCCTGTGCCAGTATTAATCAGGGAATTATCTCCTGAGGAAACAGCACCGCCAATTCGTAACAAGTAATTAACGAACAAGAGGAAGCGAATCTGCTCCATTAATAAAAACACGAGGGTCTGACCGAATTTATCGCCGGTCACCCTCTTCCTTATTTTTAGCAAATAGAGGTGGTGAAACAGGATGGCAACTCTTTTAGAAACAAGTGATTTATCCATACGCTTTGGCGGTCATACAGCTGTCGATTCCGTTAGTATTAGCATCCCAGAAAAGCACTTTAAATCCATCATTGGTCCCAATGGGGCAGGAAAAACAACATTTTTTAATCTACTTAGCGGCCAGTTAACTTCCACAAAGGGAAAAATCCTCTTCCGCGGAAAAGACATTACACGTTACTCCCCGACAAATCGGACGAGAGCTGGGATTGGTCGTTCCTTCCAAATTACCAATGTATTTCCGAGCCTAACTGTCTTAGAGAATGTCCGATTAGCCGTTCAATCCCAGGCGGGAATTCGGTATCAAATGGTGTTTCATTATAAAAAGTATCGAGCCTTCGAAGAACGGGCATTAGAGTGGCTAAAGCTCGTGCTTTTGGAAGATAAAAAGGATTCATTAGCTAGTAATCTTGCACATGGTGAAAAACGGAAACTAGAAATTGCCATGTTGCTGGCTCTTGAAACGGAGGTCCTCTTATTAGATGAACCTACAGCAGGGATGTCTCTCGAAGAAGTTCCAGCCATATTAGAAGTGATCAAACGAATTAAGGAACAAGGGAACCGAACCATCATCTTGATTGAGCACAAAATGGATATGATTCTCGATTTATCTGATTCGGTCATGGTCCTATTTAATGGCAGACTCCTTGCTGACGGAACCCCTGAAGAAATCATGAAAAACGATACAGTGCAGTCTGCATATTTAGGAGGTCAATTTGATGAACGACCTATTGAAGCTTAATGGAGTGGAAACGTTTATCGGACAATACCACATTCTCCAAGGAGTTTCCTTAGAGGTAAAAAAAGGCGAAGTGACAGTGCTTCTAGGGAGAAATGGTGCGGGGAAAACAACTACATTACGAACAATCATGGGCCTCAATCCAGCATCAAAGGGGAGCATTGTTTTTAATGGTGAACCCATTCAGACCCTGCCAACCTATACGATAGCCCAAAAGGGAATCGGCTATGTGCCTGAGGACCAGGGAATATTTGCTG
The DNA here is from genome assembly GCF_057656715.1 of Neobacillus sp. Soil_C_43. NCBI lineage: Bacteria > Bacillati > Bacillota > Bacilli > Caryophanales > Bacillaceae > Neobacillus > Neobacillus sp. Soil_C_43. Next base: position 16,640 of record NZ_JBDGJV010000010.1, on the reverse strand, counting down.
GTTTAACCGTTGAAGAAAACATGAAGGTAGCCATTCAGAAAGAGAACGAGGAAACATCAAAACGGATGGACTATATTTTAAACCTGTTTCCTGACTTAAAGAAATTCTGGAAAAAACCAGGTGGGTTACTTAGTGGAGGGCAAAAGCAAATGTTGTCTATTGCTAGAGCGTATGTGAATGAAAACGAGCTCTTATTAATTGATGAACCGAGCAAGGGCTTAGCGCCAATCGTAGTAGAAAAAGTGATGGAGTCCATTTTACAAATGAAGGAACAAACCACCATTGTATTAGTAGAACAAAATTTTATGATGGCTAGTACCATTGGTGATTGTTTTTACATTATTGATGATGGTAGGTCTGTTAGCCATGGCAATATGAAGCAATTAAAGGAAGATGAAGAGATGAAACGGAAGTACTTAGGAATTGCCTAAGGAAGGAGGAAGTTCTTCGTGGACTTATTCATGAATTTAGCCCTGAATGGTTTGGCCACAGGGATGCTGATTTTTTTATTAGCAGCAGGTTTAACCTTAATCTTTGGTTTAATGGATGTTCTAAATTTTGCACATGGCGGATTATTTGCCTGGGGCGCATATAGTGGTCTTTGGATTTATTCCCAAACAGGCAGCTTTCTCATTGGAATCCTGGGTGCAATTGTTACTGGATTTTTGCTAGGAATAATAATAGAAAAGTGGATTATCAAGCCAGTTTACGGAAATCATGTGCAGCAAATCTTGATTACGTTAGGTCTCATGCTTGTATTGTCTGAGATGTTGAAGGTCATTTGGGGGCCGAATCAACTAACAGCTTCACCTCCTGATTATTTGAAGGGTAGCTGGGAGCTTGGCGGCGTCATTATTATCAAATATCGAGTATTTATTATTTTAGTAGGCTTTCTTATTTTTGCCGGAGTGCAATATTTGCTCAAGAAAACCAAAATCGGTCTGGTTGTCAGGGCAGGTGTCATGAATAAAGAAATGGTTCAAGCACTTGGGATTAACATTCAAAGGGTGTTTATGTTTGTTTTCATGATTGGAGCTGGGATGGCGGCACTTGGAGGTGTCTTGCTTGGACCTTACTCTGGGGTCATTCATGCAGGTATGGGGATGGAGTTTGCTATTTTAGCCTTCATCGTTGTCGTGATTGGAGGAATGGGCAATTTTAAAGGCTCCGTTTTAGCCGCAATTTTAGTTGGGCTCTCTGGATCTTTTATGGCTTATTATGTTCCGGATCTTTCCCTCGCTGTTAATATGCTCCTCATGGCGATTGTGTTAATTATTCGGCCTCAGGGTCTATTCGGGGCAAAGGGGTGAATACATTGAGGTTTATGCAGGGAAATAGGATGACAGCCATCGTGTTAATCGTTGCGGCTTTTCTTCTCCTCTTACCGTTTGTTTATGAATCTAGAAACTTATTTATCTTATTAACACAGGTGTTTGTTTTTTCTATTTTTGCGATGAGTTATGACCTATTACTAGGTTTTACGGGAATTGTCTCTTTTGGTCATGCCATGTTTTTTGGAATTGGCGCCTATTCAATGGGGATTTTTATGAAGAGGTTTGAGCCAACCATGTCCTACTTCTTTATGGCAGTTTTGACGACGATTGCCCTTACAGCTGTTGTTAGTTTCGTTGTTGGATTACTCACGCTTCGATTGAAAAGTCATTTTTATGCCATGCTAACTCTTTCATTATCTGGACTTTTTCTCGTGTTAGCAGAAAAATGGCGGACCATGACGTATGGGAATGATGGTTTTACTTTTCGAGTACCAGAACCGTTTATTGACCGGACTCATTTTTACCTTCTTTGTCTTTTTGTCATGGTGGCCGTGTTTTTGATCCTTAAACGCTTTACCAACTCTCCGCTTGGTCGGGTGCTTCAGGCCATTCGCGAAAATGAACAACGGACAGAATCGCTTGGCTTCAATGTCTTGCATTATAAAATTGCAGCGAGTATCGTTTCTGGGGTTTTAGCAGGAATAGCGGGTATTTTATATGCGATTTCACTTCGATTTGTGAATACAAGCGTATTTTCAATGGATATAACTCTAGATGCTTTATTAATGACGATTATTGGTGGAGTTGGAACATTAGTCGGAGCAATCATCGGAGCTGGATTAATAGAATTTGCTCATGATTGGCTGACCGAACTTGCAAAAGAGCATTGGATATTTGAACGGTGGATTATCTTTTTCGGGATTATTTATATTTTAGTCGTTATGTTCTTCCCGCGAGGAATTGTGGGTACGTTAAGTACAATTTCATGGAAACGTAAAAAACACCCTTCCGTAAAAAAAGAACAAAAAATGGTGGGGTAGAAGGAGGACCTAGTGGAAATCAATCAAATAGCTTCCTTCGTCGTTCGTTTTCAACTGGCCACTGTCGAGAAGGACACTGGAAGGAAACATTGGAGAATTAAAGTGACGCATGTTCAGGAGGATAGGGAAACGTTGTTTGAGTCAATTGAAGAAGCCATGGAATTTATGCAGGAAATGGCGGAAGAAGCTTAGATGAGTAGGTGATGGGGTTGCAGATAGGAATACTAAGTACAGGGATATATTTACCAGAGAAATTTATGACGGGAAAAGAGATTGCCGAATTGGCAGGTATCCCTGAAGGTATTGTCGAAGAGAAAATGGGAATTAAGAAAAAGCATATTCCAGGTCCATCTGATCATACGTGTGAGATGGGGATTATTGCTGCTAAACAAGCAATTGCAAAGGCAGGCATCGATCCATTAGAGATTGATCTAGTTATCTATATTGGCGAGGAACATAAGGAATACCCTCTCTGGACAGCAGGAATTAAACTCCAGGAAGAAGTCGGTGCTTTTCATGCTTGGGCCTTTGATGTGGCCTTAAGATGCGGGACGACTGTGATGGCGTTGAAAGTAGCTAAAAGTATGATGCTCGCTGACCCGGACATTCGAACCGTTTTGCTGGCAGGAGGGTATCGGAACGTTGATTTCATTGATTACGAGAATCCAAGAACCCGTTTCATGTATAATCTCGGGGCAGGAGGAGGAGCTATTCTTCTTAAGAAAGACCACAACGAAAACCTGGTATTAGACACCCAAATGATTACTGACGGTTCTTTTTCGGAGGATGTCGTGGTTGTTGCTGGTGGAACGAAGAACCCCATTTCAAAAGCGGCAATTGACCAACGTCTGAATATGCTTGATGTTCTTGACCCAGAAGGGATGAAGCAGCGTTTAGAACAGAAGTCGATGGATAATTTTTTAAAGGTCATCCGTGAATCGGTCCGGAAAAGCGGCTTTAGTGAGAAGGATATTGATTATTTAGCTATTCTCCACATGAAGAAATCCGCCCATGAATATGTATTAAGAGAATTAGGTTTGTCCAACGAACAGTCTATTTATCTAGAAAACTATGGGCATATTGGTCAAATTGATCAAATTCTATCACTGGAATTAGCCTTAGAGTCCAAAAAGGTAAAGGATGGCGATGTAGTCGTCTTCGTTAGTGCTGGAATTGGGTACGCCTGGGGAGCAACAACAATTAAATGGGGAAAGGGTGATTAGTATGGTAAATGTAACAATGAAAGAAGTACTACTGCCAAATGGAGAAACACTTGCGTACAGAGAAAGAGAAGGCGGGGAGAAAAAGCTTTTATTAATCCACGGAAACATGACTTCCTCCAAGCATTGGGATCTTGTATATGAAAATATCAATCCAAAGTATACAGTCTATGCAGTTGATTTACGCGGGTTCGGAAACTCGACGTATAACCATTTAGTCATGTCTATTAAAGATTTTTCAGATGATGTGAAGCTGTTTGTTGATGCACTTGGCTTAAGGGACTTTGCTATTGCTGGATGGTCAACCGGTGGTGCTGTAGGGATGCAGTTTGCTGCTGATTATCCAGGCTATTGTAACAAACTGATTTTACTTGCTTCTGCATCCACAAGAGGCTATCCGTACGATGGAAAAATAAAGGATGAAGATGAGTTGCGGAGATTGACCATGCATGAAGAAATGAAGCGCGATCTCGTTCGCACCATTCCTATTCAAACAGCATATGACACCAATAACAATGAACTGCTAAAGTTGATATGGAATTCAGTTATTTATACCCATAATCAACCGGAGCCTGAACGTTATGATGAATATGTTCAAGATATGCGAACGCAGCGAAATCTCCCTGAGGTGTATTATGCCTTAAATAACTTTAATATGAGCCATCATTTTAATGGCCTGGTTGAGGGCAATGGGAAAGTAGATGACATCGATGTACCTGTATTGGTTCTTTACGGAGAGCGGGATATGGTGGTTGTACAAGAAATGACAAACGAGCTTATCGAGGACTTGGGAGATAAAGCAACCGTCATAGAATTAAAGAATTGCGGTCACTCGGCATTAGTAGATGATCTGCCGCAATTGTTGCATGCAATGGAACAATTTTTAGATAGTGAGGTTAAGGTATGAGATTACAGGATAAAGTGGCCATTATCACAGGGGCTGCTGCTGGAATTGGATTAACGGCAACAGAAGTTTTTGCGCGTGAAGGTGCCAAAGTGGCCATGGCAGATTATAATGTGGAACAAGGAGTAGAGCAGGCAAGTCTGTTAAGGGAAAAAGGCTATGAGGTGACATTTTTTCAAGTCAATGTAGCGGACCGTGTCAGTGTAGATTCAATGGTTGAAAAGGTACGTGAGGTATATGGAAACATCGATATCCTGATTAATAATGCGGGGATCACAAGAGATGCCATGCTGTCAAAGTTGAAAGTGGAAGATTTTCAACAGGTAATCGATGTCAACTTGACAGGTGTATTTCATTGTACACAAGCCGTCTTACCATCCATGGTTGAAAAGGGAAGAGGTAGAATTATCAACACTTCATCTGTATCAGGAATTTACGGAAATGTCGGTCAGACGAATTATGCGGCCACGAAAGCCGGCGTGGTTGGAATGACGAAATCGTGGGCAAAGGAGCTTGGAAGAAAAGGAATCAATGTCAATGCGGTTGCCCCAGGCTTTATAGAAACAGGCATGACGGCAAAGGTTCCAGAAAAAGTATTAAATCAAATGAAGCAAATGGTGCCGCTGGCCAGACTAGGCAAGCCGGAGGATATTGCAAATGCTTATCTTTTCTTGGCTTCAGATGAATCCAATTATGTAAATGGAACCGTTCTTCACGTAGACGGCGGAATAATGATGTGAGTGGAAAAAGCGACCTTGAGGGGTCGTTTTTTTTATAAATGGAACATGTAACTCACCAGTAACTAATTAAAAGTAAAATGGTTCCATCTAGTAGTGAAGGAGCGATTGTTTGGTGAGGTGGGAACTGGATTGGCTGGATAATAGAGCTAGATTATCGCCAAAAAAAATAGCGGTTATCGATGAAAATACAAATAAGACGTGGACATATAAAGAATTAAATAACCGTGCTGCATCTGTGGCTAGCTGGCTTAAGGGACGCGGCGTTAAACAAGGAGACCGCATTGCATTGCTCTCTCCCAATCATATTAGTTGCTTTGATTTATTATTTGCCTGCAGTAAAATCGGTGCTATATTCGTCCCACTTAACTGGCGTTTATCGATACATGAGATACGAGAAATCGTAAAAGATTGCAGCCCAGTTTTAATAGGAATTCATCTGCAATTTGAAACTCTCAGTGACCAATTTACGGACATAGGTTCAAGCTGCTTTAGTGTTGGAGAGGCGAGTTATGAGACGATCGCCTCCTTTCCAAAGTGTGAAAATTTTACCCAAGATATATTTGAAACTAATCCGTTAGCGATGATTTATACAGGGGGGACAACCGGAAAGCCAAAAGGTGTGGTACTTAGCCATCAATCCATCCTGTGGAATGCGATGAACACAATTATCAGCTGGAGCCTAACAGGGGAAGATGTAACAATAAACTATTTACCTATGTTTCATACCGGCGGATTAAATGCTTTAAGCATTCCAATCCTTATGATTGGAGGAACAGTGGTAATAGGAGATCAGTTTTATGCCCCAAAAACTATTGAGTCCATCAATCATTATCGCTGCACCATAATACTCTTGGTGCCAACAATGTATCATATGCTTATCCAAACTGACGAATTTCAGACTACTGATTTTCCGACAATGAAGATCTTTTTATCTGGTGCTGCACCATGTCCCTTACAAATATACGACGCCTTTCAAAAAAAGAAGCTGGCTTTTAAAGAGGGATACGGCTTAACGGAAGCAGGGCCGAATAATTTTTATATTAGTCCGCAAGATGCCCAAGTCAAACGTGGTTCAGTGGGTAAGCCGATGGTGTTTAACTCGATCAAACTAATGAAAGTAGATGGTCAAGAAGCAGGTGCTAACGAAGTTGGTGAGCTTTGTATTAAGGGGAAGCATGCTTTTTCGTATTATTGGAATCACGAACAGGCCACCGAGGAAACATTAAGAAATGGATGGGTTCATACTGGGGACTTGGCAAAAAAAGATGAGGAGGGTTTCTTTTATATCGTTGGGCGGAAAAAGGATATGATTATTACCGGTGGCGAGAATGTGTACCCTCTTGAAATTGAGCACTGGCTCGCTGAGCATCCTGGGATTGATGAAGTAGCAGTAATAGGTTTGCCGGATGAAAAGTGGGGAGAAATGGTAGCTGCATTTATTATACTTAAAGATTCTTTCGAATTAAATGTGGAAGAGTTGAGAGAATATTGTGAAGTTAAACTAGGTCGGTATAAACTTCCTAAGAAATTCATTCTTTTACATGAGCTCCCTAAAACACATGTTGGAAAGATTGATAAAAAGAAATTAAAAGAAATAAGTCAGATTAGGTAAAGGAGAACAAATTGTTCTCCTTTTTTAATGCTGGGCAAGATTTATCGCTGCTTCTGCTGCAGTTAAATCGACCTTGAGTTGTTCACTTAATTCATGTGGATGGTAATATCCATTAGCAACCATATAATTGCTAATTGTTTCATGTGTAGCAATCGCTGCTCGTAATTGTACTCTTAAAGCAGTTCTTAGTTCTGGAGTAGCTGCTTCTGTAATCGCAGCAGCATAATTCCTTACTCCCGATTTAGCCGAAATCAAGAAATCAGTTGCAATCACCTGATCTGTCATTCCGCCCATTCCAGTCATGTTTTGTAAAAACTGATTCATCATTGTTCACCCCGATTCGTTAAAAACTGCTGTAATTGTTGAATGTGCCCAGTTCCACTTGTTACATCCGCTGAGAGTATAGCTCTAAGTTCTTCATCTTGTGCTAATGCACTCATTGTAGTTGCTTTTGTTAAGCAAAGGTTTTTAAAAGTTAATAATTCATGAACTTCAAGTGTTTCGTGCAGCCCTAAATACTTAGTCATTCATCTCACCCCATTATTATGCATTTTTTGCTTTCTTATATTTTCAATGAACAGAACTTATTATTCATTTATCTTGAGGAAAAATATTAATAGGTAAATCGATAAGCTTGCATAAATGGAAAAAGTAATGGGGGAAAATACCTCTGTTATTAATTGGAGGTGAAGGTATGGAAAAGGAAACCTTAGCTTTACATGAGACGTTAGAAACCCATGAAATCATCAACTTTAAAACCGTATGTTTGCTTAGATCGAAATTAATGCAAGGAATATGTTTCAACAATGAGTTAAAGCAGCTGATGGAAAAAGATGTACAACAATCCATTCAAGATATTAACGAACTTCTGCCCTTTTATAAACAGAGTCAAATACTACATTAATTGGAGGTGGAATCATGGAAGATTATTTAGACCCGAGGAATGCTGAGGGAATGCCAAATCTAGCAGATTCAGCTTTTGCACTTGATTTTTTATTATCTGTAAAAAATGGAATCCGAAATTATGGTTTTGCGATTACAGAAACAGCAAATCCACAGCTGAGAAGTATTTTGGTTAAACAAATGGAAGCCGCAATCGATTTACATGGTGAAATATCCGATCTGATGATGAAAAATAAATGGCTTCATCCATATGATTTTAAAGAACAGTTTCCAATCGATATAAAAGGTGCTGAAACAGCTGTCCAAATTGCTCAATTAAATCTTTATCCGATTGATACGGATCGAGGCGGAATGTTTGCAACGCCAAATAAATAAAAGGAGGGATATTGTTAAATGAAAGCCGTTACGTACCAAGGAATTAAAAATGTAGAAGTCACAGAGGTAGAAGATCCCTCTATTAAAAAACCAGATGATATCATTATCAAAGTTACAACCTCCGCCATTTGTGGGTCTGACCTGCATCTATTACATGGAATGATTCCAAATATGCCAACAGACTTTGTTATTGGGCATGAACCAATGGGAGTGGTGGAAGAGGTAGGACCAGAAGTAACAAAAGTAAAAAAAGGGGATCGCGTGATTATTCCGTTTAATGTCGCATGCGGTCATTGCTGGTTTTGTGAGCATGATTTGACAAGTCAGTGTGATAACTCAAATGAAAATGGGGAAATGGGCGCGTATTTTGGATACTCGGATACAACGGGTGGAATCCCTGGCGGTCAAGCAGAATATCTACGTGTTCCATACGGTAATTTTACTCCTTTTAAAATCCCGGAAAACTGTGAAGTGGATGACGAAAAATTGGTGACTTTAGCGGATGCCTGTTCTACTGCATACTGGAGTGTTGACCATGCAGGGGTTAAACCTGGGGATACTGTCATTGTACTGGGATGTGGCCCTGTTGGTTTACTAGCACAGAAGTTTGCCTGGTATAAAGGAGCTAAAAGGGTTATCGCAGTGGATTACATCGATTATCGTTTAGAGCATGCAAAGAGAACTAATAAGGTTGAAACGGTGAATTTTGAACAACATGATAATACTGGTGAATACTTACGTGAAATTACAAATGGCGGTGCAGATATCGTTATCGATTGCTCAGGCATGAGCGGAAAAATGTCTCCGATGGAATTTCTTGCATCAGGCTTAAAGCTTCATGGCGGAGCAATGGGCGGTATCGTTATCGCTTCCCAAGCCGTACGTAAAGGTGGTACCGTTCAAGTAACAGGTGTTTATGGCGGCCGTTATAATGGGTTTCCACTTGGTGATTTTATGAACCGTAATATTGATATTAAAATGGGACAAGCTCCTGTTATTCCCTATATGCCGTTTTTATATGATTTAATTGCCAAAGGTGAAGTAGACCCAGGAGATGTAGTTACGCATGTTTTACCGCTAGCTCAAGCAAAACATGGTTACGAAGTATTCGATACGAGAACAGATGGCTGTATCAAAGTGGTGTTAAAACCACATTAAGCATGAAAAAAATGATTTCACAAAGAGGGATGGATACCATCCTTTTTTTCGTGAAATCATTCGCTGTTATAGATAGTATTATTGTTTAACAAGGGATACATTTTTGCCTCTAAACCAAATCCATTACGCCTTCAATAAATAAATTTGATAGAAGCGATTGTGTTTTATTTACGTTGTAGACAAGATAAAAATACCTTTCATCATCGAAACCAAATAATTCATGCATCTTCAGCATGTTTTTACCGGAATATTCCCGTGCGACTATTTCTGACGTCACCGAAATACCTACATTTTGGATGACAAATTGTAAAAGGCTCTGCCCGTCTTCTATATAGGCAACAACATTTATCTGGTCCTTTGCTATTTTATTTTTTTTCAAGAATCTTTCGAGGATGGCATTCGTTCCTGAATATGAATTACGCATCACAAAAGGGTAATGTAAAATATCCTGAATGTTAACTGGACCATTTATATCCATTTCATTCGAGGTAACTAGGACTAACTTCTCCTTTAATAACGGAATATAGCGAAGCTTATCATCCTCATATTTCTCCCCTAAAACACCGAAATCAACTGATCCGTTCAGTACCTTTTCAGCCACGTTTTTTGAAGATGATTGATGGATATGAAAGTAGACCTCTGGATAGTTCTGCCTAAATTGCTTCACCATTTTTGGAATCACAAATTGCCCGGGTACAGAACTAACAGCCATTCGAATCATCCCTCGAAGATCAGTCATCCCCTGTTTCAAATCAAGTAGAGCTTGGTCTTTTAATAATAACAATTTACGTGCCCATTGATACAACCGTTCCCCATTTGGAGTTAGGATACTTTCCCTGCCAACGCGATCAAAAAGCTTGATACCAATCGTCCTTTCTAACGATTGGATATGAGAGCTCACTGTTGATTGACTTAAGAAAATATCTTCAGCTGCTTTTGAGAAGCTTTTATGTTCAACTACCTTTGTAAATACGTATAACTGGTGTAAATCCAAGAATTATCACCCCAGACTTTTCGATTAATAGTAATAGATAAAGTAGATAATTTGAATAGTTTATTTTATCATAAAATAGATGATTGAATTTAAAAAGTTCAAAAAACGTCCATTGTTAAATTTGAATTCAAATTAGTATCATAGAATTATAAGAAATGTTTGATATTTTAAATATCTAGGAGGGGCAACAGATGGCAAAAGCGATTCAGGAATATTCCTTGGCAGATCTGATGACGAGGATAGAAGAAATATTCAATGAAAATCCAGGACCTATTAAAGGCTTTAACGCCGTGGTTCAGTATGACGTCTACGACCAGGAACCCGCAACCTACCAGCATTTTTTTCATGATGGAAAATTAACGATTAAGCAAGGTGCAGAAGCAGTTCCTACTGTAACGATGGCGCTGTCATATGATAATTTCAAGAAATTCCTCCTAGGTAAACAAAGTGGTACCATGGCATTACTCACTGGTAAGGTAAAAGCAAAAGGTGACTTAAGCACCGGATTTAAAATTGAGAGCATCCTCCGTAAATATAACATTAAAGAACCGTTATAATGCAGAAGACTGCTGAGTAAACCTCAGCAGTCTTTTATTAAACAAGTATGGTTGCATTTTCAGCGGCCAAACATTGGTCCAAGATCCAGGACCACTTCCCATGACCTGACTTTGCATTAATATGGCCCATGTTTGGGAATGTAATAGAAGGCACCCCCATATTCAAATACCTTTCCCTATGCTGCTGATGGCAGTACGGGTCATTTGATGAATGAACAAAAAGGGTTTCTTCACCATTTCTTGATAGATTCCTCTTCTCTAAGGGTACTGGATAAAAAGATGTCGCTTCCTTAAGGACAATTTCTGGAGAAGGAGGAGCAACTAGAATGACTCGTTTAGCTATTCGCTTATTATTTAGTGCAGAGTAATGCATCCAAAGTAAACAACCTAAGCTGTGTGTAACAACGATCAATTGCTGATTTTTAGGAATTGTCTGGATTGCTGCAGTCAATTCTTTCAGCCACACTTCTTTGTTGGGTGAGTCAAACTCAGTAAATGTTGGATAACAAACGTGATAATTTTTTTGTCTCAACTCCTGTGCAAGCCAGGTTTGCCAGTGATCTGGTCCGCTTCCCCCTAATCCATGAACAATTAAAAAACTGTATTGGCTCAAATAATCCCTCTTCTCTTTGTTTACTATTCCGATGAAATAAGTTGGTATTAACAGAATTATAATCTTTTCGGTAGAAAAAGGCAACGGAAGTCAAAGCAAATAATTATTGGCAGTTTCAAACAAAAAAAGTATATTTGCAATTCAAACGATAAACAATCAATATTAATAGGTAGTTATGAAGAAAGTAGGGGTATTTTTGACAGATTTTTTATCATTGGGTATTTCCCCATCGTTAGTAGAACAACTTCGCGGCATAGGTATTGCAAAACCCACACCCATTCAAGAACAAGCGATTCCTTTTGTAATGAAGGGCAGTGATATTATCGCTCAAGCACAAACAGGGACTGGAAAGACGTTTGCGTTTATCCTGCCAATACTTGAAAAGATTAATATTGATGCAACACATATTCAAGCGCTGATCGTGACTCCTACAAGGGAGTTGGCCTTGCAAATCACAGAAGAAGTGGAAAAATTGATTGCTGATAAGACGGATGTAAATGTATTAGCCGTCTATGGTGGCCAGGACGTAGCAAAACAGTTAAAAAAATTAAAGAGAAACCCACAAATTGTGGTTGGAACACCTGGCCGGCTATTGGATCATATTAGAAGAGAAACGATTAGATTATCAGAAATCTCCTATCTTATTTTAGATGAAGCAGATCAAATGCTGCATATCGGATTCTTAGGAGAAGTAGAGGATATTATCAGGGAAACGCCTCAGACAAGGCAGACTATGTTGTTTTCGGCCACCATTCCTCCGGAAATCCGCAAGTTAGCCAAAAAACATATGCGAGAACCTGAATACATCCAAGTGGAAAAAACACAGGGACCTGCTGAAAGTGTGAAACAGATCGCTATTCATACAACCGATCGGGCAAAACAAGGCACACTTATTCAATTAGTTGAAACCTATCGGCCTTTTTTAGCGGTAATTTTTTGCCGAACGAAACGAAGAGTCAGTAAGCTTTATGATGTCTTAAAAGCTCACGGTTTTTCATGTGATGAGCTGCATGGGGACTTATCACAAGCAAAAAGGGAACAAGTAATGAAGAGATTTAGAGAGGCTGAGATTCAGCTATTAATTGCAACGGATGTCGCATCAAGAGGATTGGATGTAGAAGGAGTTACTCATGTATTCAATTATGATATTCCTCAGGATACTGAAAGCTACATTCATCGGATAGGACGAACAGGCAGAGCAGGAATGACGGGTTTGGCCATTACCTTTTACACCTCAGACGACCGTCCTGCTCTCGAATTAATTGAAGATGAGCTAAACATTACGATTCCAAAACAAAACATAGGAAACACAAATAGTACAGAAGAGAGTCAGAAGGATACTAGAAAACCCCGCCCGGCTGGCCAAAAAGAAAGACGTGGAGGAAGAAAAGAAAACTCTCCAGAGCGCGGGAGACAGGATAGACCGATCAAGGGAAAAAGAACCAGTACACCTTCCAAAGGATTTAAGTCCGAAAGAAATGGAACAAAAAGTGGTTCGCCAAGAAATAAGGGTACAAAAACGGGATCAACAAGAAATAAACAGCGATAAATGATAGCTTTAAAAAGCAAAAGGGACTGAAATAAAATTTCAGCCCCTTTCTTTTTTATATGCCTGCTTTCATACCTGTATTTGATTTAACTAATACTTCTTCATATTTCTTCACATCTGCCTTTTGGTTCGAGAAGATCGTTCCAAGATAACCTGCAAGGAAGCCAAGCGGAATCGAAAGGATTCCCGGTGTAGTATAAGGGAAGAGAGGGTTACCAACAAAAATAGCTTTTCCTACTTCAGGACTGAACACATTCGGACTAATAATCACCAGCCCAATTGCTGAAATCAGTCCAACCACCATTGCCCAAATTGCACCAGATGTATTAAATCGCTTCCAGTAAATAGTGTAGATAATGACTGGAAGGTTTGCACTGGCTGCAACGGCAAAGGCGAGTGAAACTAAGAAAGCCACATTAAGAGTTTGGGCCCCTAAAGCAAGAATAATAGAAATGACGGAAACACCAATAGCAGCCCAACGTGCCATGCTAACTTGCTGTTTCTCTGTTGCTTTACCCTTTTTCAGAATTTCATTGTAAAAATCATGGGCAAATGCAGAGGCTGCTGTTAGAACGAGCCCAGCCACAACTGCTAGGATGGTAGCAAATGCTACGGCAGAGATAAACGCAAACAACATATTGCCACCTAAGGCCTGGGCCAAAAGAGGAGCAGCCATATTACCTGCAGGATTCGCGGCCACAATTTTACTTGTACCAACAAAGGCGGCTGCACCAAAACCAAGGAAAATTGTCATAACATAAAAGATACCAATAATCCAAGTAGCGTAAACGACAGAACTGCGGGCAGTCTTTGCATCCTTAACTGTGAAAAAGCGGACTAATATATGAGGGAGACCGGCAGTACCGAGAACAAGTCCCATGTTTAAGGAAATTGTATCAAGCCCAATTTTATACTTTACGCCAGGATTTAGGAAGGTTTCCTTTAAGGGTGTGGCGGTTTTCATCTGAGCAAACATATCTGTAATACTGTAGTTAAACTTAGCAAAAACAATAATAGAAATGACGAAGGTCCCACCCATTAATAGAACTGCTTTAATGATTTGCACCCAGCTTGTTGCGTGCATGCCTCCAAAAATAACATACACTGTCATTAACACACCAACAATTAATACAGAAGTTGTGTATTCTAAGCCTAATAATAATTTAATGAGTGCACCCGCTCCGACTAGCTGAGCGATCATATAAAAAATGGAAATTGTAACGGTGTTCATGGCAGCAAATCCACGTACTTTCTTCGCATCAAAGCGGGAGGCAATCATATCTGCAAAGGTATATTTTCCAAGGTTTCGCATGGGTTCGGCTACGATATACAGAACCACTAGGTAAGCAACAAGGAAACCAATACTATAAAAGAATCCATCAAAACCTGTTAAGGCTACTGCACCAGCTATCCCAAGAAAGGATGCGGCAGACATATAATCACCAGCAATGGCGAGTCCATTTTGCCAACCTGTCAACCCTCCACCAGCAGTATAAAATTCACTAGCATTCTTCGTCCGTTTCGAAGCGTAATAGGTAATGATTAAAGTGACAAAAACAATACAAAGAAACATCGTAAAAGCAGCTGTATTCATTAGCTTTTTCCTCCTTCATCAACCACTTGAGCAGCTAACTCATCAAATCTTGCTGCCTTTTTCGAGTAGAGCATGCACAAAACCCATGTCATTACGAATTGTAAGAAAGCAAAAACCCATGCCCAAGTGATACTTCCAATAAACTTGTGGTTTAATACCGTGGTATAAGAAGTTAATATGGGCAATGCAAAATAAAAACAGAAAAAGAATATGGTAATGGGAATGATAAATTTTTTCTTTTCGGAGAGTAATGTCTGGAAAGATGCTGATTGAACAATGGCACTATAATCGCTTTCAGAATTAGCCTTTATTTGTTTTGCCTCCAATGGAAGCTCCCCCTCTCATAAAAAACCTTTGTGCTGAATCTGAGGTTAAAAGAAAAGACAATGCTGGTGGGTCAAATGGTGAAGAAACTCAAGCTGGAAAGAAGAACATGAGGAAATATCATATATTAGTTTTGAGTAGTTAATCCCCCTTCGATTACAGATTTTTCTAAATTTTAAGAATTATTATACGCTTTTATTATAGTGAAAATACAATTAACAACGCAAGATGAATTTGTAAAAATAGGAAATTTTTATCATTTTTGAGAGGGATGAAAAAGTAGGTTACAAAATAAAAAAACCTTTGCTTCGCAAAGGTTTTTTGAATATGGAGACTATCGGGATCGAACCGACGACCTCTTGCATGCCATGCAAGCGCTCTCCCAGCTGAGCTAAGCCCCCTAATAATTTGGTACAAGGAAAATTATATCCGCATTACAAATAACTTGCAAGAGGAAATTTTGTAATTTTTTTCAATAGTAACAGGGCTATTAACTTATACTTTCTATTTCTACTTTTTGTACTCCTTCTATATTAGAGACTGATGCATACACTTCTGTAGTCTTATTACGATAATCTACTGCTAGTAATATCTGCACCAGATGATCTCCGTTATCTAAATCTTTAATTCTAAGTCGACGAATGATATATTTTTTTTCGAGGAGAAAGGTAATTGCTTTGTCGATTTGTGATTGGTCTCTTATAAAGAGTTGAAGCGTAATTTCTTTTTCACGTAATTGTTTCGGTCCAAATAGTTTCATTAAAAAAGGAATTAATTCAACACTTATAATAAGAAGAGCTACCCCCACAAATGCTTCTAAATAAAATCCAGCACCAACTGCAATGCCAATACCCGCTGCTCCCCAAATCATGGCAGCAGTCGTTAAACCTGAAATACTGTCATTCCCTCTTCTTAAAATTACGCCTGCCCCTAGAAAACCGATTCCAGAAACAATTTGCGCCGCCAAGCGAAGTGGGTCCATGGTGATCTTCACATCATCAGAATTAGGAAACATATATGCAGATTGAATAGATACAATGGTGAGCAAACAGCTTACTACAGATATAACAAGACTGGTTTTCAGTCCTACAGGTTTTCTTTTTAATTCACGTTCCATACCAATAATCAGGCCAAAAACTGCGGAAATACCCAGTTTAATTAGAACATCTATCTCCATACTGTTCATACTCATTCACGTCCTATTTATTAGTTAGTAGAATGTAAGCAGTTAATAAAGAATGCGGTTACCTAAGAGGAACATACTTTGATTTTACACATAATGGAGTATGTAAGGGAAGAACGAAAGCATTCCTAAGGGGATACACGCGTCAAATGATTTGAAAGTATTTGAAGGTGTTCCTATTATTTTATCCTTCCCTCATACTGGTTATGACTTAATTTATTTACCCACAAATTAATATAAATAAGAAAGAAATTAACCAATAGTTTTTTTAAAGAGAAGATATAGGAAATGTTCAATAGTAATAATAAATAATTTTAATCCGAAAAACTTTTAAAATTATATTGCAATCATTTTTATAACATGTTATATTAAATCTCGTCCTCAGCGAGAGAGTCAAACAACAAAAGAAAGAGAAAAAAGTTGTTGACATTAAGCTAGGCGGTATGATAAATTAAGGAAGTCGCTTTTGTAGGGTACATGCTCTTATTAAGAGAGAAATACTTTCGAATGCGCAAATATTGTTCTTTGAAAACTAAACAAACAAAAACGTCAACAAACAAAAATTATTAGCTTCTTATGAAGCTAAGCCAACGTAACAAA
>NZ_JBDGJV010000009.1:0-208160 GCF_057656715.1 Neobacillus sp. Soil_C_43 | reverse complement strand
TGGCATGAACATTTTTAGTATATCATGAGGTTATTAAACTTTTTATTGAAAAATGTTGACAAACTATTAGCTGGTTTTGTTTAATTGTAATCGTTCACAAACTTTAATTTAATTGACTCTACCTTTAACTATCTTTTATTGAAAAATCTATACTGTCCCTTTTTTTTCCATAGCTATTGCTTCATTTGTAGAAAGACCTTTTACTTCAAATATTTTGCTCTCAGCAGGATAAGCGTTCGAACATACATTTTATTAAAAGAGGAATTTTATTATTATATGGATGTTTTCAGATCTTTTTTTCATTCCGATTCTGCATATCCTACTTTAATAAGTTTTTATTAAGAATTGGATTTGAACTTATATTTTCAATAGATTTATTATTTATAGAGTATGCCTCGTCTTTCTTTTTATTTAGCTCTTTATCTAATACAGTCTTTTCTTCTTGAGCATCTGTTACTTTTGACTTCAAGTTCTCCATAAATTCCTGATAACATTTTTGTTGAGCTTCCATTACAGCAATTTTTATTTGATATTCTTTGATTAGTTCAAATTGGTCTTTGGTGAAAGTTTCCTTTTCATTTAATTGATTTAAAAGTTCTTTCAGACGTTCGGCTTCAGATGTAATTTGTTCTTCGTAACCGTGTATCTTTAATTTTAGTTGTTCAATTTCTTGCTCAAGACGTTTAATTCGGTCATCCGTCTTCTGCTTAAATAACTCCTTAATGCCATTAGTAAGAAATTCAATAATAGCACCACTATTTTCCTTGATTACCGGCAGCAACGCTTTAAATAATTTTATTATTGCATTTTTGATCATTATCTTTCACTCCATACAATTTTTTCTTAATTATACAATTTTATCACTTTTAAGTGAATATTAGGTGCTACATAAAATGGACCATCGCTCTCCATACGTAATTGCATATTTTCAGCTGGTTGATGATTTAGGATATTAAACAAAAGCACCCCGTTAGTTGAACAAGAACTCATTAAATCCACTTAGCAAACCAAGCTACATAATATGCAGCAGGGATAAGTAGAAGTTGAGCAACAATTGTACCCAGAAATTTAGAACTAATCATCGTTAAAGAGTAGCTTTTTAAGTAAATATAATCAGTTTGTTTTTTCATTACTCTATCAGCTAATACGGAAGCTTTAGGGTCAATGAACAAGGTCAATAAAATAGTTGCTATACCATTAATAATACCAGATGACATTAATGCAGCTTGAGCATAATTTTTGGGAACTATCATTGATGCATAAATGGAAGATAGTACCCCGATTGTAAAAACAGCAGAAATAATAACATTAATCACTAAGAGTCGTTTTGGAATGGTTTTTAATGTAATCCCCTTTAAATACGAAAGTCTTGGTAGCCTAAAACACATCACTATTTTTTTAATACTATTTAGATTGGATTGATTAACAAACAGTGCAATTATTGAACCACGTTGATTTGAAAGCTGAATAATTGCTCTTGAAAAGATATTTATGAACGTCGGAAAAAGAAGTATTCCCAACAGCACCCCAATCGAGGTTACTGCGATTAAAATCCTATACTGTTCCTCTATATATTGCAATTTGTTTAAATCTGGTGCTTCTGCGATAAGTTTTGCTGTAAGAGGTTGTTGTATCATTGTAGAAAACCTTGAAACAATTACCAGTGTACTAAACAAAGATAACGCAGTTGCAATTAATTTTACCCTTGCTCCTGAAATCCTTGTTGAATAAGCCAATGTCTCAATCATTGTAATTATCAAAAGAAATATAGAAATTATTATGACCTTACCTGTAATTAACTCCATAAAAAGCCCCTTAAAAAATTTATTATAGTTGTATTATAAACTAAATTATTTGTTTTGGAATTATTTAGAAGGACCCAAACCTATAATTATTTGCTATGAGTTCTTATTACACTACCTCCCTCCCTCAATAAACAAAGTGAAAACTCACGTTTTCTCCTGTATTCTCAGTATTTTATAAAATGTTATTTTTAGAGTTAATGCTCGCTATTATGGTTGGATTTATCTATTAAGGATAAATTTGGACTTTTGAAGCAAAAAGACTAATAGCTCATTAGCCACACACTTACAAAAAATGGTGGGATTTTTTTTATAAAACCCTATTTTATACAAACCAAGTTAACTTTCAAAATGTATTAATATATACAAGTCATAGTCGAGTCCTCTTTAACAGTTTTGTAATGAGTGCAACAATAAGTAAGACTTGGGTAGAGAAACAGTAAAAGAAGAATAATAATAAAATTCCCTGTATGCATACAAAGGGTGCTATTTTATTTGGAGTGCTTCTAATCAATAGAGTTTATTGACGCAACATTTGCCGATAAAACAAATCATATAAGTTAATCGGTACAGCTTAGAAAAAATTCCATTCTTTAACGACTCGACTCTGGTTTTTGCAAATTCTTTTTTAGGAAAGAAAAGAATCAACATATTTCCATCATTACATAATCAGCAACCTTCCTAATAGAATACTCATATCATATATTTGGTGGTTATTTAATGAGCCACTCAAATTCTTTTTGATTCATATTAATATCCTTCAGTTACTCCATTTAGCAAGGCATTAAATTTATTATCTAATAGTGATGAAAACACCTTTTTAGGACTATGCATCCTGTTCGTTCAATAAGATCCGGGATTCCTATTAATATCGTAAATTTATATTCAGGGATGGATTATTTTTTACTATATTTTAATTATTATAATATAGAAAAAACTAGAAATTATTTATATAATTAAAATGGTATATTAATTAGTCCATAAAGGTGGTAACAATAATTGGGAAAGCAACAGGTAAAAGCAGACATTTTAACAAATTTAGAAATAAAAAAAGAAGCTTTTAATGATATATCTTTTGAAGATTATCGGTTAATGATTACAATTATTTTTCTAGATTATTTTGAACATAATGATGTTTATGTCCAATACCTTGATGTTTTAAATGAAATATACAAAATATATGAAATACAACCTTTTGATAATGATCAGTTATTTGAATATACATCCATCATTGTTTCACAACTTGAAAATGAAGATAATACAATAAATGAAGAAGTTCAACAAGACAAAGGATATATTTATGTTTTAATTAACCCTTCACTTGAAGGTATGGTGAAAATAGGAAAAACGAAAAGAGATCCATTAACTAGAGTAAATGAATTGTCAGCAGCAACTGGTATTCCTACTCCATTTAGCCTAGTTTATAAAGATATTTTTTCTGACTGTACAATTGCAGAAAAAATCATACATCAAGTGTTAGAAGAAAAAGGTTATCGGGTATCTTCAAATAGAGAATTTTTTAACATTCCTATATATGAAGTGATACCGTTAATTCAAGAGGTAAAAAATAAGTATAACTTAAGTGTGAGGAGTAATAATGCTGCTTTTTCAGAATACAATGATCATGCAGAAACTGAAAGTATTACCGAACTAATGGAAAGTCTTTATTATGAAGGAAGAGATTATTTAAAGGGACTTGGAGACACATTTGAGGATCCCGAAAAAGGAATAGAAATATTAGAAAAGGCTATCCAATTGGGGTCATCCAAGGCCAGTCTAGAACTCGGAGAATACTTTTTGTTCGATAATCCGAAAAAAGCGTTTAGATATTTTAAAGATGGAAGTAATTTAGATGGTTTAGAATCTCAACTTTGTTTAGGAAAATTAGCCGAATTTTATTCAGGAATATACGATGTAATTCCAAAAGGTGGAACTTTTCTAAATGTAGGAAATGCCTTTAAATGTTGGGATAGATATTTAGAGAATCTATCTGTTCCACAGAAAGATTCAACATCTGGAATTAAAGCTCTTCATAAACATAAGCATTCTTTAGAAAGATATATTGAATTTTGTACAAAAGGTAAAATCGAAATAAGTCGACTAGCAAAAATACATGTAGAAAAAATTGAGCAAGAATTAGCTCGATAACTTATCAAAAGACCTTTTCCTACAAAGTGAAAAGGTCTTATTTATTTTATAGTGTTATGTTCCATGACAAGATTATAAAAAACACTTGGATATACCCTATATATTTTTTAATTTGCAAGATAGTCTGTTTTGAATATTTCTTCCAAGTTCATACATTCGCAACTTAGAGCTTCTTTTTTTCTCATTAGTGACTTTTTGAGAAGATTTTTATTTTTAGTTAAGTTATTAATTCTTATTTCATATTCTTTTATTTTTTGATTAATTTTTGCTTTTTTATCCAATAATTTTTCATCAATTTCATCTTTTTTCTTCCAAAATCCAAATATCCAACTTCCTTTATGCTTTTCTTTTAATGTCGATGTTGGATACAGAGTCAGCATTTCTTGGAAGATGCTCATTTCAGAGTGGTAACGGTCGATTGTTTCCTCGATCTCTTCTATTTCTTTTTCAAAATCTAATATTTTTATTCTTAAATCATTTAATCCATCAAAGTGTCTAATGAATTTACGACTGTATTCATTAAACTTTTCATCACCTAATAAATTATCACAGCCATTTTTTCTAGCCACCCCCTTCCCAATAAAATTAATCTTTTCTGTTTTCTTTTGATGCTCATCGATATGAGCTAATAGATCAATCGTGGTTTTCGAGGCTTTTCCCATTAATAAAAAAATTAAATGCAATCGGAATATACTTTGATAATTTAATCGATAGTACTTCCCACACCTCACAGGAGAAATATAATCAACCAAATCAGTTCGAAAATGATTCCTTATCGTTGAATCCGGTTTTCCAATGATTTTTCCCGCCTCAACAGTACTATAATTTGTGTCTATAAAAAGAGTGAGAATACCTTCTGTAAATAAATCTTTTTCTAAATCATATAAGAGAGATAAACGGTAAATAGCGTCATTTTTAAATTCTTCTTTTAAAATTTTTTTCATATCAACTTTCGACATAAACTTACCTCCAAAAATGTTATTAATAATTCAGCTAAATTTGTGGATAACCAAATAAAAAAGGGTCCTTTGGAAATGTATAAAAGACAATAGTAAATAAAACTACCATTCTCTTTTAAACAGTTCCAAAGAACCCTAATTGTTAACAAAACCCGCTTACCCGAAATAGGGTAGCAAAAAAATAATCTACTTCTAGTATATACGGTTTTATAAAAGATTTTCAATATTGAAAAATAATTTTTTTGAAAAACAATAGATTATCTTTTTCACATTTGTTAGGCTTGAACCCCAATGTTCATCTAAACACACTTGTAATTTAAAAATCTCCTGGTGAAAAGTTATAGACCAATACCACTGGCTGCATTATCCTCAAATAAATTCGCCTTTTTTATGTATCTCTGCAGAGAATCCGAACGCTTATGCCGAGTTTGCTTCATGATCTGATGTTCAGCTTTCCCTGCCTTAGCTGCAGTAGAACAAAAACCACTTCTTAAACTATGGGCACCATACCTATTAGAATCTAATCCCACTTTTTCACAACAGCTCTTCACAATCAATCGAACAGACTGTGGTGTCAACCTACCAAGAAGTGTCCCGTGTCGATGAATCCTTCGAAACAACGAACCTTCTGAAATGCCAGATGCTGCTATCCAATCTTCTAAACTACGAACCGGACATGTTAACGGGTTACTTCCATAAGGAAGTGCAATCTCATGACCTTCTCCTTTTTGGTCAGTTTTACTTCTATTTAATTGAAGGATTATGCCATCCCGTGTTTTAGTAATATCTTCAATATTTAAGTTAATAAGTTCACTCCTTCGTAATGCCCCTCCCCACCCAATCACTAACATTGCCCGGTTCCGTAGACCGATTAAGGTATTCAGAGGAATCCCACTAATGAGTTGGCGTAAATCATGGAGCCAAAGTGCATCTTTTCCCACTTCCTTAATGCCTATTTCTCGTTGAATGCCATCCCACACACCTTTAACAAGAGCTGTTTTAGTAGGACTTGGATAACCAGCGGTTTCATGTCTTTGGGAAATCGCGGTGATTTTTCGTTTAATGGAGGAAGCTTTATGTGTTTTCCCTAAAAAGGTTATGTAGTAAGAAATGGTTTCTGGCTCAGCCGGAAGATTGCTGAGACCATTCTTTTGACACCAATCAGAGAACTGCTTCCAATCATTTCGGTAAGCAAGCTTTGTATTTTCAGATTTGGAGTTGGCTAAATGCCTTTTTACTGTTTCCTGAAGTTCTAGTATCTCGGTTGAAAGGTGGTTTTCATCTCTTTTTTTTAGTTCCAAATTCATTGAACATTCCCCTTTCTAGGTATCGATAACATGGTTTATGGATAGTTAAAAGTAAACTAAATCTAAATAAAGGAATATACAAATTTTCTCTCTTTAAAAATCTAATCCCCCATACTGCCTAGGTGTATTTTCCTAAAAACCATAACTACAC
This sequence comes from Neobacillus sp. Soil_C_43, assembly GCF_057656715.1. Taxonomy (NCBI): domain Bacteria; kingdom Bacillati; phylum Bacillota; class Bacilli; order Caryophanales; family Bacillaceae; genus Neobacillus; species Neobacillus sp. Soil_C_43. The sequence continues at coordinate 201,793 of NZ_JBDGJV010000009.1, read as the reverse complement.
ATACTTATTATAAGAAATTATTTATATTAAAGTTGGAAAATTTTATAATTAAATTTTGTTCTATATTTTTTGGTATTGTTTACGACTAAGTATCTTTAGTAGTAAAGGATGTAAATTTTTCACATCCTTTCCCATTCTTATACCTTAAGTGGAAAATCTAAAACAAAGTAATCAAGCTAAGGTGATATTATGAACTTCACAAAAGAAGAGTATGTAAATTTTAAAAATGAAAATAAAAACTTAAGACAACTAATTATAAAGTTAAATAGAAGAAAAAAATAATAAAAACAGATTTTGAGTATTTGTTAAACTGTTTAATTCCGAGAGGGTCTGAATTGAACTATGAGGTTTTCATAGAATTATATAAGTCTTTAGTAAATAATTATCAAGAATTATTAAAAGTAGTTACACTATTATTAAAAGTCGATAGAGAGGATCTAGCATATATAGATTTGAATAAACATTCTTTTGCTATAAATCCATTTTTAACTTCCATAATTGGCCGAGTTATAAGTACACAAACAAACAAATTCTCATATGTGATGAACCATTAACAGAATCAAATGTTCTGCATATCAGTAACATAATGAAAAAGTTAACATTATGAATGTTGAGTAGTTATACTCCCTAATCTATTAAAACAAACTATTTCAGGAAAAAAACATGTTATCACAAAGCAAAAGCACCCTTGAAAAAGGGTGCTTTATTTTTGTAATAAATTAATTAAATTCTGTTTCCGATGTTTCCGATGTTTCCGCAAGATTCTAATTACTTAAATCTTCTTCAGTCCAACTCAAATTTCTCACTTCTTTTATTACGTGGATTTCTATGATTAGATTAATCGGTTAAAACATCAATACTTTTTAGTTTTTCAGGCACGTAATCTAAAAGAATAGTGATTATCATATTAAACTGCCAAGGCGTAACATTCTCACCGTGATTTTCTTCTAATTCTGTTTTCAACTTTTCAAGTGTTTCTCCCCAAACTGGATAATTCCCTTCGTCTTTTGCCTTTTTTAATAAATTCGTTACTAATGCTATAACCTGATAATATTCATTATCTTTGGCTGTAATAAAATAATCTTTTTGCTGAATCAATCATATCACTCCTAAACAAATTTCAGTTACTTTTTACCAATATTCGACAGAGAGTAATAAATTCCTGCAAAAATATTAGGATCTTCGATAGTAGATTAAATCCTCATCTTTTGACAGTATTAGTTTTTTTAATTTATGAAAGGCTTCCGTTAATTGCCCTCTATTACCAGAATAGTTTAAAAAAGTACCAGTAAATATTAAATAACAACCTGTCCGTTCAATCCTAGATAAAAAAGCTTTTAATTCATTAGATGAAATATTTAATGTTTCAGTGGTTTCTTTTTCAAAATCAGCCCAAAAAGAATTCGCTCTTTGTAAGTCGTTCTGGTCTTCCTTAATTTCACTTTTACTTTCATATTTATCAAGAATAAATAATATTGCTATTTCTCGATAAGTTAGTTCATCAAGAATTTTTAAATAATCATCATATTCATCGGCAGTTCCAATAACACCAGATATCAAACAATTATTCAGTAGCCGAGCGAAAAATCTAATCTTTTGCCTTTGTTTTGTATAAATTGCAGCCTTAAATGTTGAAAAATAAGCGTGTAAAAAATCTTCATTCTTAATTATCTCTGGTGTAATTTCGATTTTCCCCATTCCTAATTCATCATAAAAAGTTTTTGCTCGATCAACTAAAATATTATTATATGAGGTTGTCAAGACACTATCAACTAAACCTCCATAAGGAACAATTTGAATGAGTCCTCTTAAAAATGTATTTTCTGAATATTTCTCTAATAAATCACCTTTTATCGTGTTACTAATTAATTTATCTGGTAAGGATAAATTATTGTTTGACATTCTCATCACTCCATTATTTGGAATATGAGTATATTGTAACATTAATTGCACGGGCAGATAAGACTCGAAGCTACAAATAAAAAAGCACCCTCGAGAGGATGCAACTAAATATTACCTAGTACTTTTTATAGAATTACCAATAAATTCAGATACAGATTTTTTACTTTCCACAAGCGCATTGTACTGTAAAGTTAGCCAGGAAGTATTAGTTTCCTTTTGGGTAATAACCTGTTTTAATTGGACCTTAAAGTTTTGATAATCACTAGAGAACGGATCAATTTCATAATGCTCTAATCCATTTTGGTGATACACCCTCTGCATTTCTAAAAAGGTTTGATATGACACACTTAACAAATTAAAGAAAGGACGTATTTCATATCACCTTCATATTTAAACAATACATCATAAGCATCTATTGCATCTGAAAATGTCCTTAACAATAAATCTTGTAAATAACTAGCATTAAGAACCATTTCTTCAACTTCTTTATTACTCATTGCTATTTTTTTCATCTCCCAAGGATAATTCTACTAGAAACGCATGTTCCATGGAAGATTTATGTAATAAATTAATTAAAAAACGAAGAAGTCCCTCACAAATTAAGGTGAAGGACTTCTTATGTAGTAAAATGTTGATTAAATTTATCAGTGAAGTTATTTAAACGGCATCTTCTTCACTAGTACGGGTCACTTTCTTATAAGCACCCAAAGAAAGGCAAAGTTCCAAAACTTTTTCTATGCTATCCATTTTATCAGTAATGTCAATTTTATCTTTTAAAAGCATTGTTTTAGAAATAGACATTATGTTTGAGAGGTCAACAACGCATTCCCGACCTGTTATCTCTTTAGGAAGATGTGCAAAATAAGGGTGTGTTCCATTAACTACCAAAGGATACCATTCTTCTGATTTATCTTCTTCATAAACACTGTAAATCGGAGCAACGGTTACTTCAAAAATGTCTTCGTCAGCACAATTTTCATCATTTGAGACAATTACAACTTTACGTGTTTTTAGTGTAAACACTGCCTTTTGTGTTCTCCCAGGCTTGAAAGTGCCGTTACTATTTTCGATTGTTCCTTTACTTGGATCAGTTCCGTCAGGAATAAAGAAATCTAATGGTCTTTCAGGTGTGAATGGAATAACAGCTTCATGAATCCATCCGCGTTTAATATCTTTCCAATTTTCTTTTGTTAAAAATTTTTGATTCTTAGCCATATTTATCCACCTTTAGTCTCTATCTCTACTACGTCTTTTAAAATTCGAAGACTGTTTAGAAGCTTTATCTGAAAGAGATGAAAATCCAGATTTTTTATTACTAGATTTTTGTTTGTTAGAGAATGCATTGAAAAAATCTACGACTTTAGGAGCAGACGCATTCATTTTTTTCTTCCTCCCTTTATTACACATAGATATCCTCCTAGAGATATATTTCATCTAGTAGATATCTATTAATCTATTATCTAAATTATACCATTAAAATTACACAGTGTAAGATATTTTATAAATAAAAAATCTATTTACTTTTTTCTAGCATATTTCAAGACTCTTAGATAAATAGTCGGAGGATTATAGAATTACTCGTTTAATAGGAAAGGGTGCTAGGACTCGAACCCACAACAAAAAACTCTCAAATTGGTGGTTAAAAAGAGTGTTGCCCTAACCATTGAGCTACAGCCCTAAAAAATAAAAAAAGACTACATCAAATTGTAATCCCTAAGCGAATTATCAATATTACTTCTATGTGTATTTAGTTTCTTAGCAATCTCAATTTTATTGATTAATTCAAGCATTGATTGCAATTCCTCTTTACTAATTGGAATGTGTTTGTACTCTTCATAGAATTCTTTTTTACAATGATTATCACAAAACTTTTCATTCGCATTATTTTTAATGTATTCATTACAATTAAAGCATTGTTCAACATAATATTAACCGTCAGACATTACTTCTATAAAAGCCTGCAAACCAGCACGATCTATCCAATTATGTAATTTAGTGTGCATTCCCTTTTTTAATACTAAGATATTAGATTTTTTATTATTCTGCCTATTAAAGTCCAAATGATGAACTTGTTCATCATCTTGCAATATCCGACTAAGCAGCTTTTCCACTATCAATATATGCTCAGAAACTAAATCATGCTGCATCTTCCTTGGATGATCAGGACGTTTTACAGCTACATATGCTAGGAGCAATTGCTGAATTTGAGCGTGACTTAATTGCTGAGAGAACGGAAGTAGAGCGTGAAAGGACTAAAGCCCAAAGGAAACATATGGGGAGAGTAGGAAAGGCTGAGAAGGACGTTAGGAAAGCTTTAAAGCTATTTCGATAAAGAATTGAACGGATTGAGCGTCAATGATATTGTTAAAATGGCAAATGTTCCTAGAAGCACTATTTATACTAAAGCTAAAGAACTTAGTTTGTAACAATATTGAATACCTAAACCTTATCGACTTTAAATCGAAAAATTAGTATTTCTAATACTAGTTAAAATAATAAAAAAGGATGAAATGAGGTTTTTCATCCTTTAAAACACCTCAATCTATAAGAAGATAATAATAAGAACCATTATTCGTATAATACATTTTTACGAATTATTTACTAATATTTAGTGTTTTTCTGATTTGCTTAGTCACTTCTTTTAACATTTCATCCAGAAATTCGGTTCTTTTGATCTCGCCATACTTTTCATAATAGTAGTTAGGATAAGGTATGTACTCATGATGCATCTTTTTACTCATAATAAATCTCATTAGAGCAAAGTCATGTTTATTAATAATTAACGCAAAAAGCTCCAAGTCGGAAATACCAACAAAATCTACTGCTTTTACGTGAGGGTGCAGCTTCTTTCTAAAATCCTCTTTGTACAGTAATTCATTATACTTAGGGACTTTAGGGAATGATTGTAAAGACACTGATAATATTATAACTTTATTCACACCTTTAAACTTTTCTGGAGATGTTTCTAAAATATCAATATATGCCTTGTTGGCTTGTAGGATAGGCTTGATTACGTATTTATTAAAATCCTCAAGAGTAGATTGTGGATCAGCAGATATCTTAGTTTCCCTCCTAATTCTTCCACCTTTACCTTCGAAAATAACAAGTGTACTACCTAATCTAACATAAGCATCAGAAGAATCCTTGTTCTGTTTACCATACTCAAATTCTGGGATGAATTCGTAACCGCTAATTTTTGATTTGTTGACTGCGGATTCTAACACTGTCGAGATATATTTTTCAAATAACCTACCAAAAAACGGGAAAAAACTTTTTCCATGTTTGGAACAACTAGTATTTAACTTAAAACATAATCCGTCAAAAATAGTTGCGTTCATATGCGCGGGAGAAAATGGATAAGTTCTTTTATTTTTTTAAAATATTGGTTGTGAAAGTAGCTGTTCATAATCATAAGGATTTTCAATGGTGTTTAATGCCCAAGTTTTTAATTCTAAAGGATCGACACTTATATCATCTAAGATTTGATTGGAGATACTCTTTATACCTACATTTTTAAAATAATCTTCCGGCATAGCCCATTCTACATCGTTTAATAAGTAGGACCAATTTAGCTCCCTGATAGAAGGTTGATTTAACGCGAACAATGTAGATACGTATTCAGAAATTGTATAACCATAAGTTTTTTTAAACCAATCCTGGATATCAATAAATTCATTTACTTTGAATAAACCTTTAATTGGAGCTAATTTTTCAAACATTATATATTGCCTAATAAGTGCCTTATCTATTTCACCATTTCGGAGAATAAGAGACGATTGAATGACAGTGGCTTCAGAATCAATCCTTCTATCAACAACATCTACCATGTAATCTGATATTTTTAATAGGGTTAACAAAATATGAATAAAATTAGGATAAGTACTTTTGGGGCTTAAGAAAGGATTTCGTATACCGTAAGCTAAGTACCATTTTATTGAGTACAATATATTTGATAAATCAAATACATCAGTATAATCGACTAGCTCTAAATTGTTTAGAGCAGGTTTTAATTGTTCAAATACATGTTTCTTCGAAGGTTCATCCAATATTGTAAATTTAGCTAGAATAAGTAATGCTTCGTCCAAATTTATGCTTTGTATTTCTTTAATAATTTGTTCTTTACTCGCTTTATGGCCTGTTATTTGTGAGTAAGTTAAATAAACTCTCATGAAATTATGTAGTTTAGAAAATTGATTTTTCACCAAAACGATAACTCCTTAGAATAATAGTCTGTATGTATATTTTGCTATAATAGTTATTTAAAGTAAATTGGCATTCAACAAATTGTTAAGGAGATACTAAGAAACCTTCCCTTATAGCGAATGAGATATATAATGACACAAAATTCTATAATAATTAAGTGCTATTGTGTCATTATATTTCCTTGTTTCTTTTTGTCGCATAATAAGGAAAGTTTATCTTGCTAATACATTGAATTTAAACCCATTATCATACTTAATAAATTCTACTGAAAATTCTCCAAAATCCTTTTTGTTTTGAGAATCATTAAATATAAATTTATTTACTTCCGCCATAGTATTATTTTTTTGAAGTCCTAAGATTAGGGATTGTATATTTAAAAGGATTTCTTGGTCAATCACGTTTTGGGATTCCCATAAAATTTGTTTAATATAGAATGATTTATCTGTAACTATAACCAAGTTTTCTGGTGTAAGTTGAGAAAAATAGTATATCTCATTTCCGTTATTTTCTTTGTAACTTGGCCTACTTAGAATATAATACTCTAAGTTAGGATAAGAAATTTCATTAACAGCATTTATATAATCCATTAACTTTAAATGACTTTGTTTTTCATTTATAATTAAATCAGCTTTATTTTCTAGATTTATTTTTTGTGAGCTATTAGAATTATCTTTTAGATTAAAAGATGAATCTAATTTATGGTTGTTAATACTATTTAACTTAAACTCAATAAATAGTTTTCCTTTGTCTGTAAATACTTTTTGCGAGATCATCCCCATATTCGGAGCGTAAACTTTAACTGTTTTTTCCTCTCCTTTAATCTCAGTTACTTCAATACAATTTTCAAAAGTTTGGATAGTGGTTTTAATCGTTTTATTAACAGCAGTTACAAAATATGTTGAATCCTCATTTAGCCATTCGGTTTGTTTATTAGATAAAAGAATAGAACCAGACTTTTTTTCCCCGGCTAAGTTAGACCTAGTAAGTACCTCTTTTAAGTGGTCTTTTGTAAGCTCATAAAAATAGCCTGTAGTTAATTTTTCTTCCGTTTGTTTAGTGTGTTCTTGTAAAGAGGTTTCAATAATATAATTCCCATTATCAGCAGAATTAGGAGAAAGAACTCTTTCCTGATATTCTCCGGCTTTTGTTCCATCGTTAGCTATAACATCGAAAGTTTTAATTAAGCCACTATTTTTCGAAAAAAATGTCCTTATGTCTATTTCTTTTAATTGATTTATCAATACTGGTTTCACTTGCTGGCTTTTTGACGACTCCGCTTCTTTTTTAATTGAAGTAGTTTTCTTTGTAGCTGTAGTGGAACAAGCTGTAGTCGCTAAAACAATAAAACAAATTAAAGTAGATATAAATCCTTTGTTCATACTGCCCCTCCAAATAAACTTTTATCACTCACGTCAACGTTAAAATAGGATATAATCCGATTAAAAATCTCCTCGCAGACGTCCCCTCTTATAACACTCTTTACAACCTCTAGGTTTATTTGTTTTACTTCCATTTCTACTATAAATAACTGCTGGCCATTCATGTCCATTTTCGCAAATCCACCAAACTTTCTTTTGAGAACCTGGTGTAACATTATATGGGGTAAGTTCACCGTTTTTCGTTGGATGCCATTGAGCAGCAAGAACAGGGTTAATCGTGGCTAGGCAATTATCAACACACACTTTTTTTCCCACGCAATATGGACAACCTTCCCCTCTTCTCCTATGATCAGGAGCAGCTTCATATGAGTGTCCTTTTTTGCATGTCCACCAAAATTTTTTATTTGAATTTGGGAGGATATCGAATGGAGTAATCCCTACATTTCTATCGTTATCCCACTCTTTGGCCATTTCTTGATTCAGTGCACCTAAAGATGTTTCTATCGTTGCTCGTTGTCCATTGCAGTAAGGACACCCATGGCCCCTTTTTCGTGTAGCGGGACTAGCATCCCAATTATGTCCCTTTTCACATTTCCACCAAAGTTGAAAGTTCGATCCAAAGGTGAAATGCTCAGGTCGAAAGGGAGAATTCATCTTATAGTCAAATTGATTAGTTAATAATTCACTATTTTCCTGTATATTATTATTTTTCTTTACGGGAGGTACAAGACTGAGAATATTAAACCTCTGTTTGTATATATCAATATCCCTTATTACCTGCTCTGCTTTTTGTTTCACCTTTTGTGCGACATCTAATATGTTTATTACTGTTTTTATTGATTTTATTATTGCGTTTTGAAGTTCTGCTCTTTTTTGGTTCCGAAAAGTTATTGTCACTACATCCTTTAAATGAATATTCGGTAAGCCATCTTCTCGCATTCTAATAAGGTTATAGGTATTTTTGGTAAGAATTATACTTTTTTCAGTATCAATTATGAGTCGTTCACGATGATAAAACTTACTATCATACTCCAAAATTAGTTTATATTCAGGAATATATAGATCAACTCTGTATCTTTTAGCTTGTATGGTGATAGGATGATTAAACATTACTTCATTAAATATTTGTCTATAGAAATAAACAAAGGCTAATTCTTCAAATGAAACATTATATTTTTCTTTACATTTTGGGCACCCCGTTTTCGATCGTGTTCTATTGTTTGGAGTGGCTTGCCATACAAACTTACAATCTTTACATTGCCACCAAACTTTTTTATCAGAAAATGCGTGAATTTCATGTGGAGTTAATTTCTTATTCTTAGTTGGATGCCATTCATCTAAGACGCTAGGATTTATTGATGCTAAAGAATTTGATTGTGTTATTACTTTTCCCGCACACTTTGGACATCCATTACCATTTTTTCTATTTACAATAGTTGATGAATAAGAAAATTGACAGCGTGAACAAAGCCAATAAACTTTTCTAGAAGAACCAGCTGTCACATTGTCTGGAGTTAATTTTCCATTAAGTGTGGGATGCCAATCTAAAGTCAAAATAGGATGTGTCTTTGTTAGTGGTTTACAGAACCTACCATAACAAACAGGACAACCAACTCCTCTATTCCTAGAATTTATCTGAGCTTCCCATTCATGGCCTTTTTCACAAATCCACCAAGCACATGCATTTGAACCCGCTGCAACATCTTTAGGAGTACGAATTCCATTTTTAGTTGGGTGCCATTCAGTTGCTAACTTTGGATTTTTTTCTATTAATGTTATAAATCTCATTGCTTTGTTACTCCATTTCAAGTTAAGTTTATCCTCATTTAAAAATCCCATAAATTGCACTATTCACATCCCAGGTTGTTCCCATTAGACTATGATATATTCTTTAAAAATCAAATTTTTCAATATAGATTACTTACAACCTGGACATAGTACTATTGATTTCTTTTAAAGCATCACTTCTATCTTGAAACCAATAATAGGCACCATTTTCTTCTTGATTATCAACTACCTTCAAGAAATTTTCATAATATCTAAATGAGTACAAACTAATATATATAACCAACTGTATGATTAGGTTTATCTATTACTCACATTTTTCTTTAACTCTTCAAATTTCTCGATAATTATAATTTTCAACATTAAATCCGCATCCAAAGAATTAATTAAATTTATTGGCATATATAAATTTTTTGTGCGGTACATATCTATTTCAACGAGAATTAACTCGTAGATAAAAGCACCTTCTTTTAGATGGGCATAATATATTTGCTTTTGACCTCATTCTGCGTATACGAATTAACTAAAAACACAAGGGTTATATCCCATTCCTTTTTATTGCTTCCTCCATGATGGATTCGATCCTTTCTTTTTTCCGCTTAATTCCCCATGGAGTAATGCTTTTGGTTATTCTCCATCGAAGGAATTTAATCTCTTCCTCCTCTTCTTTCGTAAGGAGTGATTTTAATGTCGTTTTCTCAATCGAACCACTTTCTTTTTCTCTGCCCGACTTCATAGGAACAATAGAAGTATTTTCTTCATAGTAGCGTTTTATGGTGTCTTGTATGATTTGCTGAATTTCGTCTTGATACTTTTTAACGGTTTCTGAATCCTCAATATCTGCACTAAAGATAATATTTTGATAATGCCGAATCATTTCAATTTCTCGATAATTTAGGATCTCTTTCAACTTAACCATGTTATTTTTCACCTCACTATTAAATATATAAATCCTTCAAATGCATTATAAGATATCGGAAAACTCAAATTCCCACACTCAATCTTTTGTTAAAAAAATTATACCAAAATTAGACATCCTTTTAGACGATTTAATCCAAAAACCAAGCCCACTTTTATTATAAAGTGGACTATAGTAGCAAAAGTTTTATAAAACACTCATAAATAGCATTATTAACTTTTTGAATTCAAAACTTTTTCAGTAGCTCCAGGATCTAAATAATTCATAACGTTATCTATCTAAACCATGTCGAATAATAGGAAACTATAAAATTAATCAAAAATAATGTTTAAATAGATTAAGTATTTACGATTGATACGTATAAAAATTTACTGCTGAGAACATAAATAGCACACATTTAAATAAAGGTCCCTTAAGTTATAAAAAGCTTCTCTAACCTTATAAACCATTCCTCCATAGAATATCTGAAGAATACCTTTTAATGGAATAAATATTGCCTTATGTACCTAAATTGAGGGACATAATCTTGTATCATAAGGGACCTGGTAGAAAAACCATTATTTCAGTGGACCTTTATGGTACAGATCAATTAACGAGTAACCAAATATTTGCTAATGTTTTTTATATCTAATTGTGTACCATAATAATGTATGTTTAGGAAACTGGTGGACCTTTATGGTACATAATGAAAAGAATTAAATTTTTTACAACAGAAAATATAAAAAGAATACATAAGATATATTATTTATTAGGTACAATTAGGCCAATTCGTATTTTTATAGGAATACTGTAACATTCATCACAAGCTCCATTGTTATCAATATACTCCGTTTCATCGAAAATTTGATTTTTGCAAATGGAACACTTCATTTGTTGGACATCAGCTAGACTCATGGTCATTCTCCCTTTTTATTCAATTTATCTATTAAAGCAAATCCCTCTAGTTAGGTCTGATATTTTTAAAGTCAAGAACCTCTATATGTTGTTAGGTCAAAATAACTTTGGCCACTCCTCTATGTTTTTGATCTTTCTAAAAGCCCCCTTTGTATTCTTTGCATAAATATATGGAGACTTTTGAAATAGTAAATCCATCTCCTCTAAATTTATATATCTAACACCCTTTATTGTTCCGAATATCTTAATATCCTCTTCCATAGACTCCTTGTCCCGGTAAATTGCATAAACAATTTCAGTTCTAACTTCACTAGATAGTTGTAGCGTTGTAATCCTCTGCAAGTTAAAATTGTTCCTAATACTACCTGGCTGCATATATAAGAAAACTGATGCAAACATGTAAAAATTTGTTTTGTCATGTATGAAAATTCCATCTATTACTAATCCGTACTGATCTTTCAAATTTACAAAAAAATTTTCAGATAATTCTACATTATAATTGGTATACAAACCACTTCCCTCTAGTGTTCTAATTAATTGTGCGACTTTATCTTTTATGATTAATGGAGTGTTTGAAAAAAACTCAAGGGCAGCTTTTTGAGAGTTTTTTAAAGGTAAAAGATATACATCAATCCATGTACGATAGAATTCAGGAAGACTTATAATTGCTTTATACAAATTTATTATTCTTTTGCTTCTGTCATCAATTCCTTTCTTATTAGGTATTGAATTATCTAGGAGAGAAACGATTATTGCTTCCTTTGGATAATAGAAATTATCCAATTCTTTTAAGTAACATTTAATTTTATTTTGGACTTCTTTAATCGTTTCACTACCTGTATCGAATTCAATATATAAAATAAAATCCTTACTTTTTAATACACTATCAGGAATGATTTTCGGATATACTTTTGATTTACTACCTATACTTAAAATGATCGGATACAAATCCCCACTTTCTTCAAGTACCATTCTACTCTTTAAATTAGTTTCTTTTGTTCCAAAAAAATGGTCAAAGTTTTTTGGTATGTTAGGTATTGAATTAAATAAACCATTTTCCTTAAGTAAGTTATTATCAACTAATAGTCTTAATCCGTTTTTACTAATTCGAAAATATTTAACAATGGTTCCGTTTTGTCCAACCCTATATTTATAACTTTTCAGTAAACCATACTCCTCATATTTATTAAGTTTCTTCCAGAAACCCGGGTAAGATATTTCACTTGATGACATTGCAAAATAATATCGATATAATTGTTTTTCTGTTAAAAAACGTTCAAAACAAATAATACGTAATAAATGCAAATCAATTTGTTTTAGTATCAGTCTTCTTCTATTATTTCCTTTTGTAAGAACTATTCTTTCCTCATTCTCCATACAAACGTCCCCCATAAAATATACTTAGTTCGTTGACCTTAAGTCTTGGAAATCCTAGGCTTTATTAATTTCAAGTTGTTTATCAAGGATTAACACCTCAACATTAACGAACCAATATTAACTACTTGCCAAAACATCACTCCTTAAAAACAAAAAAACCCGAACAAACATCCCTACTAAAGAGATGTATGCTCGGGTTTTTCCCGTTTATATTAGAATTATATTGCAATTTAATTTATAGCATTTCTGAAAAGATAAATCAATCACAGAAAACCCAAATTTTAATAAAATTTTTAAAAGCTAACCCTTCTACTTACCCTTTCGATTTTTTATGTATAGAATTAAAAATCTCTGGTTAACTGAATTAAAATAACTTTTCAAAATTTATTTTTCTTATTCGTTCTTCTACGGAATCCCGCATAGGTTCTTTAAGAGATTCTTCAAGATTTATCGATCTGATAAAGCTTCGAACAAGTTTATAAATTTCATTAGATATTTCATTCGATTTATTATCTGAGGGATATAAAATAAGCATTTTTTCAAATTCATCAGACTGTAATTCATAAAAAGATATTTGTAATTGTCTTAAGGCAATCTCAAAGGAATATTGTATAGTTGAAGCATTTTCGTTACTTTTAGCAAGTATTTTCCATTTATCACAATGATAAAACCAAGCGTATAATGGAAGGACATTCCGTACTCTTCGATCGGTAGTGGAGAGTCTAAGTAGTTCATTTATTGTTGGTTTTATTAATCCTGTTAAGAATTCAGTCTGTTGCTTTGTCACATCATACAATTTTTGCATTATTCTATATCACTCCTAATTTTAATTACTTTAACATATAAATTTATACATTCTTTTAGATGCTTAAAGGGCTATTATTAATTTTCTTTGTATATTAACAAGAATCATTACTCTTTTAAATTCAACTAAAAAAGTGCCTTTAGAATAAATTAAGGTATTTTACTTTTTTTGGTGATGTCACCATACAAACTTAGAATACAAAATTGTTAAGCACCCATTAGTAGGTGTAATTACAGGATTCTGGTCCATTTTTTATTAGAAACATGTACATTTATCGTTATGACCATCATTATTGATTATTTACAAATCTAGCAAACGTGAGTACATATTAAATTTAAGAATTTTAAAAAAATCTTGACATTTTACTCGTATTTTATATAAGCTTGTACTGTGCTAGTGATGATTGTGCTAGTGCCTAATAATTTTATTATAAAATTTAATACATAAAGGGAAGCCCCCTAGAGAAATAAAGGTTTTTAAGCTGAAACCTCTATTTTTTCTAGGGGGTTTTTTGCTTTTTTAAGGAGGTGAGGAAAGATGAAACATCCACGAAATGCTGATATTAGGAGTTTAATAAAGGATTCGAATCTCTTTGTTTGGGAAGTTGCTGAACAACTGCAAATACATGAAAACACCTTGTATCGTATGTTAAGACAAAACCTCTCAGTGGTCCAAAGAAATAGAATCCTAAACGCTATACAGGAGTTAAAAAGCAAATAGGAGTAATTTAGAAAGAAGGAGTGTAATTGAATAAATCGATAAAAGCAGCTCTGCAATTATTTGATTATGGGCTAGCCCCCATCCCCATTGTGGGTAAGAAGCCTATTATAAAAAACTGGCCTACTCGATTTTTAGAACAGCCCTTGAAACATCAAGATATATTAAATGGAATAATAGATTCAGAAGGTAAAATCATTACTTATAATAATAAGAACATTGGAATAATAACAGGTTTGATTTCTAATTGCATTGTTCTGGATATTGATAATCTATCAACTTTATCTAAATTAGAAAAAATGGGGAATATACCATTAACTTGGCGGGTTCGTTCCAGCAGAGGAGTTCACTTATATTTTAATTATAATAACATCGTTCCATCCATGAAATTATGGGATAGCATAGATATTCTATCTGATAAAAAGCAAGTGGTAGCTCCACCCTCTATTCACCCAGATGGAACAGTTTACCGGTGGGAATTATCACCAAAACAAATTCAAAAGGCAGATTTACCAATTTGGTTAATTAATTACTTAATTGAATATATCAATGATAAGAAATGTAATAATTCAACATCCCAAAAAACTAATAAAACTTCAGTTTGTACAAAGAGTTACAAATATAAAAGTAATAAAATCAACAATCTTCAGGATAACGTAGATTGGGTAAATTTTTATAGCCGTTTTACAAATAACATCAGAGGAAATAAAGAATGGCTTAGCTGTAAATGCCCTTTCCATGACGATCAGCGTAACTCATTTAGTTTTAATAAAAGAAACGGGGCTTGGATTTGCTTTGCAGGTTGCGGTTCAGGTAACGGGATTAAAGCAATTCAAACTATTTACGGTATTAATTTTCAACAAGCAATTCAGGTTTTAAAAGGAGAAGATATTTTTGTCTGAAGAACATAAAGTTCAAATTGGAGATGTAAAAAAAGCAAATGAATTTACAGAGGAAGATCGGATAAGAAAGTTAGTTAACCAAGGTGAGTTATCACATTCTCAAGCTTTAATTGAAATTGCAACACATAATGCTGAATTCTTTGTTACAGAAAATGAAGAAGTATATGCAACAGTACAAATAAAGGAAATAAAGGAACATTACCCTGTTAGAGGTAAAAAATTTGAAAATTACTTACGTGTAAATTATTTTAAAATTTTTAAAAAACCTATTGGGAGGTCAATATTGATGGAATCTATCGACACATTAGTTGCTATTGAAGAGTTTAATTTTAAAAATAACCATGAAATCTTTATTAGAGTTGCTGGTGATAAAAATAATATATTTATTGACTTAGGAACGACTAGTCGCGAAATTATTAGGTTACTCCCGAAGGCTGGAAAATTATAAAGGAAACTTCTTTAAAGTTTATACGACCTAACACTTTCAGAGCTTTACCTATACCATTGAAAAGTGATTCTATTAATAGTTTAGATAAATATATTAAAATTAATGCTCGAGATAGAATATTACTTTATTCTTTTCTCCTTAGTTGCTTATCACCCACTGGTCCTTATCCTATATTAATTCTTCAAGGACCACAAGGATCAGGAAAGAGTTTTGTAAGTAGGTTAATTAAAAGTATTGTAGATCCCATTTTCGCCCCAATTCGTTCAATACCTAAGAATGAAGAGGATCTGATGATTACCGCACAAAACAATAGAGTGTTAGCATTTGATAATTTATCAGGAATAAGCAGTGATATGTCAGATTCTTTATGCAAACTCGCAACTGGTGGTGGATTCTCTACTAGAAAATTCTATGAGAATACCGCAGAGGTAGTTTTATCTACACAACGACCAATTATTCTAAATGGGATTGACTTTATTGCAAGACGACCAGATCTTGCTGACCGCTCAATTATTATTAATCTTTTACCGATAAATAGTAAGGAAAGGTTATCAGAGGATGAAATAATAAATGAATTTGAACAAGTAAAACCACATATACTTGGCTCCTTACTTAATGCTCTTAGTATCGCATTAAAAAATTATCATAAAGTAAAACTAGCCTCCACACCACGTATGGCTGACTTTGCAAAGTTAGCCACTGCAGCAGAAACTGGATTTGGATTTAAAGAAGGAACATTCATGAAAGAGTATGAACGTAATCGGAAAGAAGCCGCAGAAGAAGCTGTTGAGCATGATTTACTTGTGTCAACAATAATAGATTGCTTAGATAGAGAGAAGACAATTTCTGGAACCGCAACAACTATAATTGAAATGCTAAGAAAGTATATCTCAATAGAAGCTCAATCTTCTAAACAATGGATAAAATCACCTAATCAACTTAAGGACCAATTAACCCGTATTCAGCCCATATTAAATGCAAACAAGATTAATTATGTCTACCAGCGAAATAATTTAGGGCGAATTCACACCTTAGAAAAGTTTTAATTTTACTCAAGTAGAAATTTAGTTCATGACGGCATGACGACCGTGACGGCTTACAGCAGAGGATATCTTAAGATAAACCTCTTACAAGATTCCTAATAGTGAGTATGTTTATGATTATATAAAATAATTACTCAAAAAATTACACGCATAGATTTAACAGAAATAATATTCACTGAGAATATTTATATCATACAAATGAACGAAAAGTTAAGAGAGAAAAAGGAGATTTCTATCCGATGAAAAGTACCAGAGATTTACCAGATGTGTTAGAAGTAAAAGATATTCAAGTATTTTTAGGTATCGGGCGAAGCCAAGCCTATAATTTAGTCAAATCTAATCTTTTTCATGCTGTAACAGTAGGAAAGCGGATTCTTGTATCAAAAAAATCATTTCTGGAGTGGTTTGAAGGTAGCGATTTATCTGCGTAAATATTGAATCTGGGATTTGAATATATAATATTGGACACCTAGCCCAGTTTTGCCAAACGGTAAAATTTTCTAGTAATATATCTGTAGGTGCATATGCTTGGTGTCCAGCTTTCAATAAGGAAGGAGAATATTATGGCTGGTTACCCAAAAAAAGATAAAAACGGAACCTATTATTTTGTTCTAGAGGCTGGGAAAGACACACATGGGAAGCGCACTAGAATAAAAAGACGTGGTTTTAAAAAAATGAGTGAAGCAAAGGCAGCAATGGCGGAGCTAATGGTTGAACTCAAAAACGATGGCTCTAAAATTCACAATGAAGCTAAAATATCTCTAGGAAAGTATCTAGATTATTGGTTTGAGAACTATGTTAAAACCAACTTAAAACCTAAGACTATTGCCGAATATGAAAAGATAATTAAAACTCATCTTCGACCATCTTTAGGACACATTTTGTTGAATGAACTAAAAAGCACTCAGCTTCAAAACTACTATAAGGAAAAATTAAATGTACTATCCGCTCAGTCGGTCATACACCATCATCGAGTCCTATCGAAAGCATTGAATGATGCCATTGATTGGGAGTTCATTAGCAAAAACGTGGCTAAAGGGGCTAAACCTCCTAAACCAATAAAACGGGAAATGAAGACGCTTAGTGCTGAACA
Organism: Neobacillus sp. Soil_C_43; assembly: GCF_057656715.1. Lineage (NCBI taxonomy): Bacteria > Bacillati > Bacillota > Bacilli > Caryophanales > Bacillaceae > Neobacillus > Neobacillus sp. Soil_C_43. The sequence goes on along the minus strand of NZ_JBDGJV010000009.1, from coordinate 184,326 downwards.
GCTAAATTTATTGTTGAAAATCGCTAAGGAAAAGACACCGGTGTACTTCCCAGTAATTTATGCAGATGTTCACACTGGGATGAGGAAAAGCGAGTTAATGGGATTGACCTGGGAAAACGTAGATTTTAAAGTTGGGAAAATTTATGTGCGGCAAACTATTACAGAAGCGAATGGTAAATATTTTTTCAACTCAATACCCAAAAATGAAAAACCTCGAGGAATAAAGTTAACTGCTGAACTAACAAAGTTAATGAAGACGCTCAAAGCGGAACATGATCATCGCAGGAGTATCCTTGGGGACACATTTAACCCTCACAATCTGGTGTTTTGTAACTCAAAAGGAAATATTATGATACCATCTGAATTGACAAGAGCATTTAAAAGAGTTTTAAAAGCAGCTAACCTTCCGGACATACGATTTCATGATTTGCGCCATTCACATGCGACTATGTTACTGAAGGAAAAAGTTCCTTCTAAAGTGGTTAGCGAGCGGTTAGGACACTCTAAGATTCAAGTAACGTTGGATACCTATTCTCACGTAACAGATTCCATTGAAGAAATCGCAGTAGAACATTTAAATAAGTTACTTGATTAAAAACTGCCACTAAAATTGTATATGGCACCATTTGGGCACCACTTAATAAAAAAAGACCGGTTGCCCTCTGGTCTATGTATGTAAGGAATTCGTTAGAACCCTTGATATGATTGAGTTGGCGGGACTGCGTGGGAATCGAACCCACCAGACCTGGCACGCAGGTCTCAAGCAGTTTTGAAGACTGTGGAGGACACCAGTACCCCATTCAGCCCCATAGATGTTAGATTGCAAGCTGTTTTGACTATGGCTAAAAGTCTCTTAACCATTCCTATCATTTGTAATCATAATACAATGGAATATAGTAATAATCAATAGAATGAGCTTATTTGTCACCTTTTCGACAAGCTTTAGGGATTCTTCACTTATCTTATCTAAATTCACTCATTTGTGGTGAATACTTGTCAGCCCATCAAAGAAAAGACTATAATAAAATGAAAAAATAGTTTTTGTAGGTGAAAAGAATGCAGCAGTTGAGCGGTTGGTTTTTGTGGTTTATCCTGTTTTGGGTTGTTTTTCTAGTAGGTTCATTCGCCATCGGCGGATTTTTTATGTTCCGTAAATTTTTGAAAAAGATGCCGAAAGACGATGGCAAGTCCGTAATGGATTGGGAAGAGCATTATGTAAATGAAACGCGTCACTTATGGGGTGCTGAAGAAAAGGCACTACTTGAGGATTTAGTCAGTCCTGTTCCTGAGCTTTTCCGCGATGTAGCTCGTCATAAGATTGCTGGGAAAATTGGTGAGCTTGCGCTAAATGAAAAAGCCGAGAAGATTACCGAGGAACTCGTCATTCGCGGCTACATACAAGCAACACCAAAAAGAGATCATAAATTTTTACGCAAGAAGCTTTTTGAAAACCGAATTGATGTTAAGCCTTACGAGCATTTATTCTAAACCGTCCATCTTGGGACGGTTTTTTATTTTTGGTAAAATTTGTTCTACTCAAGGTGTGCTCTGTAGCTTTTATACCATTCAATGATTTTTTTCCAGTTACGAGCACTATTACTCTTTTTTGTTACCGTAGAAGGATGCTTACTCCGAAAACAGGCGCAATTATCATTTATTATGACCACAACATGCTACTTTCCCCGTAAACGGGCACAATAATCATTTTTTATGACCGCAACATGCTACTTTCCCCGTAAACGGGCACAATTATATTTTTTATGACCGGCCAGCGCTCCTCCTCACAAAAACGGATACAAAAGTTCCTTAAAAGTATTAGTCCTATGGAAATAAGTACATTTTCAGGGTAGCAAAAAACACTGACCCAAAAGCGGATCAGTGTTTTACTAGTTTAATTTTTCTGTAACCCTTTATATAGTTTCATATAAGATCGATACATCGCGATACGCCAAGGAACAATCATGCTGAACGCTAGCAGAAAGAACATTCCACTTAGCTGGCCGAAATCAATCGTGCTGCTTAAGATCGATTTAGCTACGAGGCGGACGACTAACAAACCGACTAAGATAAAAACAAATGCCTTGGATCGTTTTAAATAAATATCATTGTCACGCACCTCAAATTTTGAGGTCTTGATGAGTAAAATAGAAAAGAGCATCCCGACGATTACGGCCTCTAAAATCTCCATTGGGGTCAAGCGAAATTCTGGCGCTACGTACATCAAGGCCCCGCTGGACATGAAAACAGGCGGTAGAATAATCTTTTTTACATTTGCAGGTTTCTTTGCGGCTTTCATACGAACAAAAAGTACAAAAAAGCCCATAATGACTGCACCGATTGAAGAAACAACAACGTAGTTCATTGGGTTCAATCTTCCTTTATCTAATTATTTACTTACCCATTATATCTTAAATGATAGATAATGAAAAAAATATTTCACTGTATCTGTATCCATTTTTGAACTACATTAGGTAACTTTTACAAATCACTTAGAATCCAGTAAAGCCGCCAAACATTCCTTGGAAAATAATAATAATTTTTGTCATCCAGTCAAAGAAAAGGATTACACCCATGAGAATCATAATATACCCACCGATTTTCACAATCCTGCCGCTGTTTTTGCGAATCCATTGCATCCTTCCAACAAAGAACGATAAAATTAAAAATGGGATGGCAAACCCTAGTGAATAGGCTGTCATATATAAAACACCTGATCCAGGATTCGATCCCGCAAGAAGAATAACAGACGATAGAATGGGACCAGTACAAGGCGTCCATCCAGCTGCAAAAGCCATTCCTATTAAAACCGAACCAATAAACCCAGAAGGTCGATTTTTAAACTCTAACTTCCGGTCTTTCATCAAAAATTCCGGTTTAAACACACCAACAATCATTAGTCCGAATAAGACAATAAAAATTCCGCCAAGCTGACGAATTAAATCTTTGTATTCATAGAAAAAGCGGCCGATAAAAGAAGTCCCGAAACCAATCGCTATGAAAATAGCTGAAAACCCTAAAAGGAAAAATATAGTATGTAGAAGACTTCGCTTTTGAAGCATAGCATTTTCAGTTTTTAATTCCCCAACAGACATGCCCGTGATATAAGACAAAAATGCAGGATAAAGCGGTAAACAGCATGGTGAAATAAAACTCAAAAACCCGGCCCCTAGGGCTATAAATACATTTACATCAGACATATTAACACTCCCACTATAGTCGATACTTCTTCATTCTAACAAATCTTTTCACCAAATGATAATGATTAAACATGAATATTTTGTGTCTCTAAATCCCAACTTCAAAATCTATTCACTTTTTTCCAACTAGCACCTAAAATGTTGGATATTTATTTACAAATCTCTTTGAAGTAATTTACATTATAGGTTATACTAGTAAAACAATGTCATTTTTAGTAGACTTGTATTCAACTACCACAAAAAACTAGGAGTTACTCCGGAAAGGAAATCGGCCGTGATTAAACAAGAATTAATTACCTTAATCGAAAAAAAACGTGCTGAATTAATTCAAGTCGCGATAACGAACGGCTTGTCTTCCTCCGTAGCAATTCGCTATAGTCAGGAACTTGATCATCTTTTAAATGAATATAATAGAGTATATATAAAAAAAGTTCCATCATCGGCTTGCTAGAGACAAGCTCCAACAAAAGAATAGCTCCACTTACAAGAAAAAGCCTGGCAGTCACTCGCCAGGCTTTTTCTATTAATTTACGACATCCTCTAGACGCTCTACTCCCCCATTTTGCAGCAGGAACATCTTGTGATATAAGCCACCCAAAGCTAATAGCTCTTGATGGGTACCACGTTCCACGATTTCCCCCTGATGAAGGACTAGGATTAAATCGGCATCCTGAATGGTTGAAAGTCGGTGGGCAATGGCGATAGTGGTACGACCTTTTCGCATCTTCGCCAAAGCTGTTTGTATGGCTTCTTCTGTTTCCGTATCGATATTAGCTGTTGCTTCATCTAGAACCAATATCTTCGGATTGGCGGCGATGGTCCTGGCAAATGCAATTAACTGCCGTTGCCCGCTTGAGAAAGTAGACCCTCTTTCTACCACTTTATGGCTATATCCATCATCCAGCTTTTCGATAAAGGTATGGGCCTGAACAAACCTTGCCGCTTCTTCAACTTTTTCCTCCGTCATCCCTTCATTATGAAGTCGAATATTATCCTTTACCGTCCCATAAAACAAAAACGGATCCTGTAATACAAGTCCCATCTTCTCCCTTAACTCAGGTTTGGTAAACTCACGAATCGAGGCGCCATCAATCAATATTTCACCACGATCAAATTCATAGAATCGCATCATTAGATTAATGATAGAACTCTTTCCGCTTCCTGTATGCCCAACAAGAGCGACCGTTTCACCTGGATTTGCTGTAAAAGTAATATCCTTTAAGACATCCCTTTTTCCATCATAGGAAAAGCTTAGATTCTTAAACTCTATCTTTCCTTCTTCAATCGATAGAGTCTTCTCTTCCTTCTGGGCAGGAGCTAAATCGTCTTCATCTAATAATTTAAACACTCGTGAACCAGCCACAATGGCTTGTTGATACAAGGAGAGCCTCATCATCATTTGATTAACCGGTTCAAAGAAACGGTCCAAATAATTGATAAACGCATAGATGACCCCAATTTCCACACTATGTTGAAAGGAAGTAAATCCGAAATAGCTTAACACAAGGATTAAGGCAAATGTATAAATCAAATCAATAGCTGGTCGTAATAGCAACCCATCAATCTTAATGTTTTTCATCCCTGCATTGTAATGCTTCTCGTTAATTTCACCGAATTCGTTACGAAGACGTTTTTCCTGACGAAATACCTGGATAATCGACATCCCCTGCAAAGATTCGCTTAACTTAGCATTCAATTGGCTGAGTCGTTCACGCATATCAAGATAAAAACGAGAGCTTAATTTCCTGTATAAGTTCATGACAAATAGTAATATTGGAATAATAATGACACACATTAAGGCAAGTTTTACATTTAAGATAAACATGGCAATAAATATTCCTGTAAGCAAAAATCCACTCTGGATAAAGGTCGCTAGAACAGTAACAAACATATCCTTAATCGCTTCCGTATCATTCGTCACCCTTGAAACAATGCTCCCTGCAGGCGTTCTATCAAAGTATCTTAAGCCAAGTGATTGCACCTTCGAAAACACATCAATGCGAAGCTGCTGGATAATATATAAGGCGATCTCTTGGAATTTTACAAATTGGAAAAATAATAGAATCGCTTTGACCACTTGAATACCCATGTACACTGAACCAAGAACCAGTAATGGTTGATACACAATCTTCCCTGGTGTCAAATAATCATCGATAAAAATCTTCACTAAAATTGGTAGAACAATATCTCCAATGGTGGTTAATAGTAATAAAACAAAAGCAAGACCGATTATTTTTTTATGGGGTTTGGTATAGGATAGAAGGCGAAATAAGATTTTCCTTTGTTCACGTTCTGTTAGCTGTAATTTCTCATCCATTTTAGTGACCTCCATGCTCAACCAGCTCTTCTAGTTGCTGGCGTAAATACATTTCCTTGTACCAACCGTCACTATGCATCAGTTCCTCATGAGTACCTTTTTCAATGATGCTTCCCTCATCCATGACAATAATAAGATTGGCATGTTGAATAGCACTTAAGCGGTGTGAAGTAATAATGGTTGTCTTCCCCTCACGATTCTCTCTTAACGATGTGAGAATCGCTTCCTCTGTTTTTGCATCGACAGCTGAAAGTGAATCGTCAAGCACTAAAACCTCTGGGTTCATTAATAGGGCACGCGCAATCGAAATCCTTTGTTTTTGTCCTCCTGATAGAGACACACCGCGTTCCCCTACAATCGTTTGATACCCTTCCGTAAATTGGAGAATATCTTCATGAATATTGGCCAATTTTGCCGCCCTCATGACTTCTTTCTCTGTTGCTGATGGGTTCGTAAAGGCAATATTTTCTGCAACCGTTGCAGAAAATAGGAAATGATCCTGCGGGACATATCCAATAGCTTCGCGTAAACTTTCCAACTTATAATTTGCTAGCTTTTCTCCACCAAACAGAAGATCACCCTGATAGCCTTCAAACTCTCTAATCAGCAGCTTTAACAATGTCGTTTTACCTGATCCTGTTTTCCCAACGATCCCGAGCGTTTCTCCTGCAGCTAGGGAAATGAAAACATCTTTCAAAATAGGTCTCAATTCCCCAGGATACGTAAATTCATCAATTTTATATTGAATATCCCCATATGGCACTACATCCAATGCTGCTTCCGAATCTGTTATCTCTATCTTTTCATTCAGTAATGCTGCCACACGATCATAGGAAGCACGGCCGCGTTCCACAATGTTAAACAACCAGCCAAACGCAAGCATGGGCCATACCAATAGTCCCAGGTATGTAGTAAAAGAAATTAATTCTCCAATCGTTAACTCTCCATTTAGAACATACTTCGCCCCAAAGGCAATCGAGAGGAAGAAGGAAATACCGACAATAATGCTAATGGTAGGGTCATAGAGTGAATCAATCTTGGCCACAATAATATTCTTTTGCACTACATCTTCAGATTGCTTGCGAAAATCCTCTATATCTTCCTGTTCCTGGCCAAACGTCTTAATAACTTTGATCCCAGTGATGCTTTCCTGTGTTTTATCGTTTAAGGAAGAGAAAGCTTCTTGAGCTTTATAAAAACTTTTATGTAACATCGAACCAAACCAGCTAGTTAACATCACCATGAAGGGCATGGGAAGTAAACAGATTAAGGTTAATTTCCAGCTGATTGTAAAGGCCATTGCAATAATAACGAAGCCTCCCGTTGAAAGAGAATCGACCAAAGTCAGTACCCCCGCTCCTGCCGTTTGCTGGATAGCTGAAAGATCATTCGTTGCATGTGCCATAAGATCACCAATGCGGTTTTTTTGATAAAAAGACGGAGACATTCTGGTAAAATGCTGATACAAACGATTTCTTAAGATTTTACTTAGTTTGACCGCTGAACCGAAAATTCTAATTCTCCAGTAATAACGTAAGACATACATCAAGACCCCTACCGCGATAAGGACCAGCACCCACTGAACAAGGATCCCTTTTGTCATTGTCCCCTCATTGATATGATCAGCTACAATTCCAATAATTTTTGGCGGCACTAATTGAAGTACTGCGACAAGCATTAATAAGATAATTCCTGAGATGTACGATTTCTTCTCTTGTCTAAAAAACCAGCCTAAATTTAAAAATACTTTCATTCAACCGCCCCCAAAACCCTTAAAAGTAAAACACCTTTTATAATAAAAAGTGATATTACGGGAAACGAAGTTTATTCCCGAGGTTTCTATTTTATCAAATATTTATAAAATAATAAACATTTTGGAAATTTGTATTTACCGTAAAAAAAGCAATCCCAAAAGGAATTGCTAAAATAAGAATTATTCTTTTACCCATTTTCTTAACTTTAGATAACTGGTAAATCTGTTGTTGGCATTACATTTTGGACATCGAACGATTACTTCGAGATCAACAATTTGTTGTGTTTCCTTATTAAGGACATTATTTACTACTTTCTTGTTTAAAGGTAATACTTGATCAGTGAATTCACAAAAAGGATACTGTTTTTTTAATTCCTCTAAATCGTTATCTCCTCTTACAATCGCTACATATTGAATATCATTGTCACAAAATAAGCATTCATTTTTACCAACAACCACGTTATCTAAACCTTCAATGACTTTCTGACTCATAGCTGCTCCACCTCCACTCCCTAACTAAATAGTTAGACATGATTGTAGGTGGTTCCTGCTATTTTTTTAAACATTTAGTGAACTTTTTATTTCATTAAAACAAAGTATGGTGCTACTAAAATAAATAATGCAAAGATCATAATTACTATTGAACCGCTTTTGTTCTTATCTTTCCATAAAGAAATGGAAAAAGATCCACTGTATGTTGCCATGATGATAATCATAAACCATAGAGCAATCGTCATCTTAATCCCTCAATTTCTCCAAATTCGGAACCTTCTCTTGTTTACCGAATTCTCCTAAGGTAATTGCCGCCTTAATTTCAACCTGTGCATCCGGATAGACCTTCATCCAATTATACTTCCTATATTCTGGGATTGTTTTAAACTGTTTCCTTACCTCAGCAGACCACGTAAATGGTTCTCCTTTAAACTCGGTTTGAGTTTTATTAACAAAAGCTTCTATTTTTTTTGAAATCACATTTTCTAAGTGTTTTTTTAAGATTTTTTTCTTATCCTCATGTGCTCCATAGTTTACCATGCTAGGGTCAGATAAAATTTCAATGGTTAGTGGTAAAGTAACTTTGATTTTTGGAGGACCATGTTTAATATCAATGGTAATCTCGTTATTTTGTTTCTTGATGACTCGGGCCGCTACTCTTAGTTGTTTATTAAATGGGTCAGGATACGTTGTCAATACGTCGTTTAGTTCAGCTGTATCATCTAAAAGAACGGATATTCTTGTTTCTTGCCCCGTAATTTTCCCAATCATCTTTCCTTCTTTAAATACTGCCGCTCCAATGAATTGTGTTTGATTGGACGTTCCTTCGGTATCTATTTGTCCTGCAAGGTACTCATCTTCATTCCCTCGCTTTCCTCCTTTTTGTAATTTTGTGGTTGCATACATGGCTAGAAATAAATCATCATCATTTTCTGTTACCCTAAAAAATCGATGTAGATCTGAATCCGGAATCAATCCAGTTTCAATTCCTCTTGTTATCATAAATTGAAAATATTTATGTGGTCTTGTTTCCAATTTAGGCTTATTATTGGTAAAAAAAGCTCTGGGATCTTCTTTCGAAACGATTAAATATGCATCCCTCTTGATTTCCCTATCTTTTGTTGCATCGTAAATATACCGAATAAAGTCCTTATCACCTGCTAATTGTTCAGAAACAACAAAGACTCGTAATAGGTCATAGGTAAGTTCCCTTGCAACAATCGCATTAGCTGTATTACGTGCAGTTATAAAGTCATTGGCGGTAATCGTAAGTATTTCTCGTGCAGGTTCTTTTGAACCGGAACCACTTTGCTGACTTCCCACCTCAGGGTTTGCAATTAAAAATGTAATATCAATCTTATTCGATTCGTGGTTCTTAGCCATTCCTAAACCTATAACATAAGCCCTCTCTTCTAACTCCTTTTTATCCCAGCAGCCGCAAAGTAAGAGAATCATACAGATATATACGGTCATCTTAAGCATTATTTTTTTTAGGTTCATTTTTAAAATCACCCTTCAGCTTTGCCATCCCCCAGAGAAGGAGTGGAAATACAATAAATACAGGCGAGAAAAGTTCATATAAAGGGTCTCTTAATTTAAAAATCGTAAACGATGGTGTTTCTGGGATCATCCCCAAGATTAAAAAAACACTCGCTAAAATTGGAATGGCGTATTCAAACTGTTTTATTTTAAATAGATTCCCTAATAGAAGCGCGCTTAAGTATAAATAAATAGAAAACCTCATTAAGCTGGCGACCAGCCAAAACGGGAAAAAGAAGGTATCAAGACTGGTAAGAAAATCGCCAATGGAGATATACCGTATGACTTCATGGAATGGGTAGGTTAACAAACTTGCAGGGCCATAATCAAACATGAATAGATAAAGGACAAATGCAATAGTCATTTCAACCGTTAAAAAAACTAAGGCAAGCCACGAGCCTTTGGAGAAGACTTTTTTTGATGTGAAGAAAGGAAAAATTAATCCCATAAATAAAAAATCACCATAAACTGAGGTTTTAAAAGCACTTTCAGTGAAAACCTTTTTGATACCCGGCCCCCATAATGGAAAAATGGCGAATGTATTAGCATCTTTAAGTGTTAATAATAAGGCTAATAACAGTGTGATTTTCACGTAAGATAGAACAATCCAAGACAATGAAGTCAGATTTTGGATTCCCTTTTTAGCTGTGTAAGCACATGCTACCATTAAAGCAATAAAGATAACTATTGTTGGGGTCTTTACAAAATAAAGAGTGGCAATAATATCTACATAGCTCCTTGTATCAACTGCTATGACTAAGGAACCATAGACCCAAAAGATAAAGGAAAACAGAAACCCAATGTACTTACCAAATAGTAAGATATTTAATTCATGGAGGTTTTTAGATTCATACAGGGATAATACTTTAATTAAGAAAAATAATGGGATGGTTGTGATGATTCCTCCTATTAAAGGTCCCATCCAAGTAGCACTTTTTAAGCTATCGAAGTAAAGAGCAGGGGTGCTATCAGATAGTTTGACCCCAATAATCAATAGCATCGTAGCCACATATTCTCTAATTCCAACAGTGCTAGTCGATTTATTCATAATTTACGTTGTATCTCCCTTTTTTTCTAAATCCTTTGGTTTTAAAAATCCTGGCCTCCATCTTTCATTTTGTAGAATTTTCCTAAATACCGTATCTTGAGAGGCTTTATATCTTGGGGTCATGGGGGCTAAATATGGAACCCCAAAGCTCCTAATAGAAACCATATAAGATAATCCCATTACAAATATGACAACCATACCATATATGCCTAAAATCCCAGCAGCAATAATGAAGATAAACCTTATAATACGAATTGCAAAATTAAAACTGATATCACTGACCGCAAACGATGATAGACCACTTAATGCCACAACAATAATAACAAGAGGACTAATTACATTCGCCTCTACTGCTGCCTGGCCAAGGATGAGCGCACCCACAATTCCAATAGTTGGTCCAATTGGGTTTGGTACCCTCAAACCGGCTTCACGGATTAATTCAAATGCAATTTCCATTATTAAAATCTCAATGAAAGCTGGGAAAGGTACTCTTTCCCTTGTCGATGATATGGCCAGCAACAGATCAGGCGGAATCATCTGCGCATGATAGTTAGTAATGGAAATATAAATAGCAGATGTAAATAAGGCGATAAATATGGCCATTCCCCGTAATGCTCTCGTAAAATTACCAAATAAAAATCGTAAATAATGTTCATCTGGTGTATGAAAAAAAGCCCAAAAGGTGGCAGGTAGGACTAAACATGCTGGAGAGCTATGCATTAGTAAAACGATATATCCATCTTGAATAAATGATGCCGCCCTATCAGGCTTTTCAGTATAAAGTGTGGTTGGGAATATCGACTTTTCCCTATCCTCAATATATTGCTCTAAAATTCCAATATTTTGAATCACATCTACTTCAAATGACTGTAAACTTTTTTTTACACTTTCTAATAATTCTTCATTTACTACATCCTCTAAATAAAGAATATATACCTCATCGTTATTTTTCTTCGAAACGGTGATTGACTCATTTATTAGACTTTCCGTTCTAAACTTTTTACGAATTAATGAGATGTTATCATCAACATTCTCTGTAAAAGCCTCTTTTGGCCCTTTTAAGATTACTTCAGTCTCTGCTCTTTCAATATTTCTGGCTTTAATCTTTGCGGTTTCCATTGAAAAAGCGATGGAACAGTTATCGATAAATAAGACCGAATTCCCTTTATTAACTTCTAAAAGAACTTCCTTAAAGGTAGAGATTTTCTTAATAGATTGGGTTACAATGAGCGTTTCGATTTCTTTATTTCTATCTGTGTTTGTTATTAATGGCTTAATGATTGATCTTTCTATTGTTTCTGCATTAACGATCGGAGTTAAAAATACAATACACGCTTTTGCTCCCGATCCTCCGATTGTTAAGTTTCTGATGCTTATATCCCGATTCTTATGTAATTTATAAATTTTAGCGATTGCTTCGTTGTTTCTGGCAAGCTCTCTAAATATATTGCACTGTTTTAAATGTATAAGTTCATCAGAGTGGACATTTTCTTCTTTACTGTCTTGTTGTTGGGTGATTTGTTTCATTTTGTTCCTAAATTGCTTTAACAGATTAACCACTCCACTACTAGCCTTTTTGTTTTTAAGGTTCTCAAAACAAACTAGTTTCATTCCCTTTTTTTAGAAAATGGCTCTATTAAAATTGCCTGTTGATTTCCGCTCCAGGCTCGAGCGGTTCGTGGGCGTTTCGGCAAGCCTCCTCGGCGCTAGCGCCTGCGGGGTCTCCCCTGAACCGTACTCCCACAGGAGTCTTCGAGCCTTCCGCTCCAATCAACAGGGTATAAAAAACAACACTGTTCTTTAAACACAGCCTAGGAAATAAAAAAAGAGAAACGACTTGTAGGTCGTTTCTCTTAATTAATTTGGTCAATGTATATGATAGATGTGCTTGTCCAATTATTTAGATTGTTGCTTGTTCATAGCTGACATCATTTGGTTGATCTTCTTTTGTGAAGGCTTCATACCCATTTGCATCATCATCATTTTTAACATTTGCTCATTAATTGGCGGATTTTTCTTTAAATAGCTCATCATATACTTCCGAGCAATGAAAAATCCTAGTGCTACACCAGCTACTAATGCTAGTATACCTACTAGAATGTACATACCCATTAAACTTCCTCCTTCATGTTGTCTATCATACAGTGTACTAAATAAAACGAGATAAGACAATATCTCGTTTCAATTAGATAAATTTTCTTTCTTTAATTGGTTTTAACCAGCCATATCGCTGATGTTCAAGGTCAATAGCTAAAAAGGATGATTCACATTTTCTAAGCACTTCAAAAAAAGCTGTTTCCGCTTCATAGCTTCCTTGTGCTTCTACTGTTATCAAGTCCTGAAACACTTCAACCTTTGCCGTACTTAGTTTTCCACTCAATTCAATCGTGTATGCACCATGGTCAGCTTTAAATCCCTTAATTTTTCCAAGCTGCTTCTGGATTAACTGGTGAATCTTTAAGACTTCTACTCTTTTTGTGATATATGAAATTTGTTTTTTAGTTATAAATTTTAGCTCGCCAACTGCATGTTGATGTTCCTGAAAAAGCTGAAAAAATAGTCGCTCTCTTCCGAAGTAATGGGCCGCAAATTCATCTTCTATTAAATATAGCTGATATTTTCTCACTACGGTTCTCTCCTTCGTTAATTCCCCTTTTTTCTATTATAAAAAAACACAAACGAATCATTTGTCTTACTGCGGCAAAAACTTCCACTACTTTTGTCGATTAACAGATTTCTTAACAAATCTACTATGAATTCGATAGAAAATATGAACTTCCCTTCAGAAAAGTATATTTTTTCGAAAAATTGTCACAAAAAAAGGAACAGCTAAAAGCTGTCCCTAACATTTGTTGTTTATTTTTGTAACATTGCCTTCACACGGGCAACAACATTGCTTACTGTAAAGCCGTATTCTTCCATAATCTTTTCACCTGGTGCAGAAGCTCCGAACATATCGATTGCCAGCACATCGCCTTCGTCACCAGTATATTTGTGCCATCCAAAGGATGAACCTACTTCAATACCAAGACGTTTCTTCACGTTCTTTGGAAGAACGGAATCTTTGTATTCCTGAGATTGTTGTTCAAAACGATCCCATGAAGGCATGCTTACTACAGAAACATGAATTCCATCACCAGCTAATGCCTTTTGAGCTTCAACAGCAAGGCTTACTTCAGAACCAGTTGCCAATAATAAAGCATCTGGCGTTTCTCTTTCAGATGGAGAAACAACATAGGCACCTTTAGAAACTCCCTCGTATGCATTTGTATCTGTACCTTTTAATGTAGGCAGATCTTGACGAGTTAGAACAAGTGCAGTTGGCTTATTTGTGGATTCAACAGCCAACTTCCAAGCAGCTGCCGTTTCGTTTCCATCTGCTGGACGAATGATGGATAATCCTGGCATTGCACGTAATGCTGCAAGCTGTTCTACTGGTTCATGAGTTGGTCCATCTTCTCCTACTGCAATACTGTCATGAGTAAATACATAGGTTACAGGTAGACCCATTAATGCAGCTAAACGAATAGCTGGACGTAAGTAATCAGAGAAAACGAAGAATGTTCCACCAAATACTTTTACGCCTCCATGAAGAGTTATACCGTTCATTGCAGCACCCATTGCAAATTCACGGACACCGAACCAGAAATTACGGCCCTCATAGGAACCTGGCATATAATCTTTTGATCCTTTAATCATCGTTTTGTTAGATCCTGCAAGGTCTGCGGAACCACCAATGAAGATAGGAAGGTTTTTCGCAATTGCATTTAATACCTCTCCAGAAGAAGCACGGCTTGCTAAGCTCTTTCCTTCACTGTAGACAGGAACTTCTTTGTCCCAGCCAGCAGGTAGTTCATTGTTTAATGCCTGCTCTAATTGAGTAGCAAGTTCAGGATATTCTTTTTTATACTGTGCAAAAAGATCGTTCCATTCTTTTTCCTTCTTCTCACCTGTTTCAACGATAAGTTTTTGGAAGTTATCATATACTTCCTGTGGAACATGGAAATCTTCTTCGAATGTCCATTTATAAGCTTCTTTGGTAAGCTTTAGCTCATCAGCACCTAGTGGAGATCCGTGAACGCCTGAAGTACCAGCGCGGTTCGGTGAACCGTAACCAATAACTGTTCTAACTTCTATCATAGTTGGACGGTCTAGATCATTTCTAGATTCTTCAAGGGCTTTCGCAATCTCTTCTAAATTATTTCCATCTTCAACACGAAGATATTGCCATCCGTATGAAAGGAAACGATCTTTAACACTTTCAGAGAAAGACTTATCTAAGTCCCCATCCAATGAAATATCGTTTGAATCATATAGAACAACCAAACGACCTAATTTTAAGTGACCAGCAAGAGAGGCAGCCTCAGCTGATACACCTTCCATTAAATCCCCATCACCGCAAATACTATATGTAAAGTGGTTGACTAATTCATAATTTTCTTTATTATAAACACCTGCTACATGGCGCTCCGCCATTGCCATACCCACTGCCATAGCAATTCCTTGGCCAAGTGGACCTGTTGTTGCTTCCACACCTTCAGTATGACCATATTCTGGATGTCCAGGTGTCTTACTACCCCACTGACGGAATTGTTTTAGATCATCCATTGATAAACGGTAACCGGATAAATGAAGCATGCTGTATAACAATGCTGAACCATGACCTGCAGATAAAACAAATCGGTCGCGGTTAAACCATTTAGGGTTTTTTGGGTTATGATTCATGAAACGTGTCCATAATGTATAAGTCATTGGAGCCGCACCCATCGGCATACCAGGATGGCCAGAGTTTGCTTTCTCGATAGCGTCAATGGAAAGCGTTCGGATTGAAGTAACAGATAAATCATCAATAGTGTTAAACATGAATTACATCCTTTCTTAATCACTAGGATACTAAATACATCATTAATATTATATTGCCGATGTTTTTAATTCAACAAAAAGCATTTAAATAAGAGCCAAAAGGCATTTTGTTTCTTATTTTGACACATTAATTGTTTGTATATGTAAAAAGGGAATACAAAATGTATCCCGATTTATTAATGAAGTGTATTTTTCTTTCTATCCTTAATTTTCTCAGGTGTTACATCATTACCTTCCGGGTCGATGAACTTTGTATTTGTTAACGTATCAAGCATACTAGAACGGAAAGTTGCTAAATACTCACTTCGTAGTTTAGATTGCTCTTTTGCTTCTAGTTCCGTTAATCCTGTAGATTTCGATTTTCTGGCCAACTCATTAATCCTAGCCATTTTTTCTTTTGATAGCATTAAGAACCTTCCTTTCAATTAGTCGTCTGACATCTGATTTTACTAAAAATAAGACCTTCTGACAAGGCAAAAGGTCTACTCAACTTGTGATTCTATAAATTCCTGGTATCTCCTATGTATGGTAGCTTTAGAAATAAGACAACCCAAGCCTCTAAGCGTTGCGGCAATTTCTGAAAAAGTCATGTTATTATTTCTCATCCTAACAATTTCTTCAATAGGAACTTCAATTTTATCCCTGCCTGAAGATTCTCCGAGATTTCTTAAGTTATGTTGAGGTTGATATCCTCGTTCAACCGCTCGTTTCATTCCACGCTTAATTTTAACGTTATGAAGCTTTCGTTGATATTCCTCCACCATACTGACAATCTGTAGAACCATTGAGTCAGATTCAGATAATTGTAATTCGCCATTATGGGTTATGCAATAGAGCTTTATGTTTTCCTTTAGGATGCAATGTAGGAGAGCAATCTTTGCATTGCCTCGCCCAAGACGTGTTTCATCCTGAATTAACAAAGCCTGGACATGGTTATCTTTTATTCGATCTAATACCTCTAGTATGCCCTCACGATCAAAATCATAGCCACTAGCTTGTTCTTTAATAATCGTATCAATTTCGAATTGATGTTGTTTTGCCAATTGAATTAATTCTTCTTCCTGACGTTCCAATGAGGTTTCCTGGGTTTCTTTATTTGTGCTAACACGACAATAAACAATTGCTTTCATATATATTACCTAACCTAACTAATTTCCCGGAGCACTTGCTAGTTCCGTTGTGGAGGAAGAATCTTCTCTACTGACAGGGATGATAATCTCTTCACCTGGAAAGATTTGATCATTTACAATTTTGTTATGTTTTTTAACCCATCCTACAAATTCTTTATTCGTTAACGAATGCTGTGAAGAATATTGGTCAGAGATTTCCCATAAGGAATCCCCTTCAGAGATTGTTACCTTTATAAACTGATCCTCTTCATTTGAATGATACTGGAAGGATAGAATGATAGCAATTGAACAGCTTAACAGAATAAGAGTAATGGCATAGGAGTATTGGTTCCATAATTTTTTCATATAATTACACCTCTAATAAGAATATATGTTCTCTTTTGTTATTTTTATTATAGTACGAACGTTTGTTTGTTGTCAACTTCATTTTCGAACTTATGTTTGTATAAAAAAGGCGAACATGCTATAATAAAGACAACATTAACCAGGCGAGGTGCATTTTATGGTAAAAATATCAAAGCGGCAGCAGGATATCTTAGATTTCATTAAAGAAGAGGTTAAGAGTAAAGGTTATCCTCCTTCTGTTAGAGAAATCGGCGAAGCTGTTGGACTTGCATCCAGCTCTACTGTTCACGGTCACTTATCAAGACTTGAAAGCAAAGGTCTTATTAGACGGGATCCGACAAAGCCAAGAGCCATTGAGATATTAGAAGCTGACGAAGCTGCACATATTCCGAGAAATAAAGTTGTCAACGTACCAGTAGTTGGGAAAGTTACTGCAGGCTTACCAATTACAGCAATTGAAAATGTTGAGGAGTACTTCCCGCTTCCAGAAAGCTTGGCACCAGCTGATGAACATGTATTTATGTTAGAAATTATGGGTGAAAGTATGATAGAAGCAGGAATTCTTGACGGAGATTATGTCATTGTAAAACAACAGCCAACAGCTAATAATGGTGATATTGTTGTTGCAATGACAGAGGAAGACGAAGCAACTTGTAAAAGATTTTTTAAAGAAAAGGATTACATCCGTTTGCAGCCAGAAAATTCTACAATGGAACCTATTATTCTACGGAATGTCTCCATTTTAGGAAAAGTAATAGGTGTTTACAGACATATCCACTAAAACAAAAGAGCTGTCACCAACTTGGTGCAGCTCTTTTTGTTTGTCTATGTTAAAGCATATGATATTTGACATGCCTGTTAATTGGAGCGGAAGGCGCGAAGACTCCTGCGGGAGTAGCGGTCACGGGAGACCCCGCAGGAGTGAGCGACGAGGAGGCTCCCGGAACGCCCGCGGAAAGCGAAGCGCCTGGAGCGGAAATCAACAGACAATAGTAACAGGTCCTTACGTTCATATATTGGGAAAAATTTCAATAATATACATTATTATGTTTAATATATTGAAAATTCAGTATATTTACTCATGATATTAGTACAGCACTTTAATATAATAGTAATACACCAAGATTTACCTTAGGTCCAAAAAATAAACGGCTTAAGGAGTGTGAGAAACAGTGTTATGGGACATTATTTTCTCTGTAGCAATTGGTGGATTGGTTGGGGTTGTTGGACATGTTCGGAAACACGGTAAAATCATTATGCCTAGGAAAACAAAAAAGTTCATCTATCTGGGTTTTCTAGAAGAATTGCTTCTAGGCGCGGTCGCCTCTCTTCTCCTCGTTCTATACACAGAACCTAATTCATTGGTAGAAATCATTGTTTTTTCAATCATTGCTGGCATCGGCGGTGATACAGTCCTTAATAGATTTAAAATGTTAAACCAGGAAGGTGAGAAATAAGGATAATAAAAAACCTTAGCAGCCATTAAGGCGCTAAGGTTTTTTATTTTTAGTACATGCTCATGTACTGATCACGTTCCCATTGGTGAACGACTGTACGGAACATATCCCATTCAATTTCTTTTGCTTCTACAAAGTGTTCGAAGATGTGCTCTCCAAGACCAGATACAATTACTTCGTTAGACTTTAATTGGTCTAGTGCTTGAGCTAGTGTTGCTGGAAGATCAATGATACCTTCTTCAATTCTTTCTTCCTTGCTCATAACATAGATGTTACGGTCTACTGGAGCTGGAGGAGTCAATTTATTTTTAATTCCGTCAAGACCAGCTTTTAGAAGCACAGCCATCGCTAGGTATGGGTTTGCTGCTGGGTCAACGCTACGTACTTCTACGCGAGTACTTAATCCACGTGATGCTGGAATACGAATTAATGGTGAACGGTTTCTTGCAGACCACGCTACATAACAAGGTGCTTCGTAACCAGGAACAAGACGCTTATAAGAGTTTACAGTTGGATTAGTTACAGCTGTAAAGCTTGGTGCGTGCTTCAGAATACCCGCAATGAATTGACGAGCTGTATCGCTCATTTCTAGATCACCAGTTGGCTCGTAGAATGCATTTTGACCATTTGTAAATAATGATAAGTTCATGTGCATACCTGATCCATTTACACCGAATAATGGCTTAGGCATGAAAGTCGCGTGTAAACCATGCTTACGTGCAATTGTTTTAACTACAAGCTTGAATGTTTGGATTTGATCACATGCTGTTAATGCATCCGCATATTTAAAGTCGATTTCGTGCTGTCCTGGAGCTACTTCATGGTGTGATGCTTCGATTTCAAAGCCCATTTCTTCTAGCTCAAGAACGATATCACGACGGCAGTTTTCACCTAGATCTGTTGGAGCTAAGTCGAAATAGCCACCTTGGTCGTTTAATTCTAATGTTGGCTCACCATTTTGGTCTAATTTAAATAAGAAGAATTCTGGTTCAGGTCCTAGGTTGAAGTTAGTAAATCCTAACTCTTCCATTTCTTTTAATACTCTTCTTAGGTTATTTCGTGGGTCACCTTCGAATGGTTTTCCTTCTGGAGTATAGATATCACAGATTAAACGAGCTACTTTTCCTTTTTCAGCTGTCCAAGGGAAAACAACCCAAGTGCTTAAATCTGGATATAATAGCATATCAGATTCTTCAATACGTACAAAACCTTCGATAGATGAACCATCAAACATCATTTTGTTATCAAGTGCTTTTTCTAATTGGCTAATTGGAATCTCCACGTTTTTAATGGTTCCAAGAATATCCGTAAATTGAAGACGGATAAATTTCACGTTTTCTTCTTTTGCCAGTCGTTGAATATCTTCTCTTGAATACTTTGCCATTTTAATACCCCCAATTTTTTTAAAAAGAAATTAGTAGATTTTAATGGAAGAACCGAGACATATCGCCATGTCGCAATGTGGATCGATTGTTTCTTCCTGAATGAATAATTTCGTTGCGGAGTAGCTTTCTGAGTTGGTCATCTGTAAGTTCTCGTTTGACTTTTTCAGTTTGCTTTTCTAGTGTTTCTGCTTGCTGCTGTTTAACCGCAAAGAGTTGTTTAATTCCCGCCATATTGACTCCCTGATCAATTAGATCCTTGATTTCTAGAAGCCTATCAATATCGTTAAGGCTAAACAGACGCCTGTTTCCCTCGGTTCTTGCTGGAGAAATCAATTGGTGCTCTTCATAATAGCGGATTTGCCTAGCTGTAAGCTCCGTTAGTTGCATGACAGTTCCGATGGGAAACAGTGGCATGGAACGGCGAATTTCCTTTCCACTCACCAAATTTCTCCTCCCTTTTGTTAAATCATATTGCTATTATATTTCGTGTTAGATTTATTGTCAATCATATGTAAGGTTTTCTTACATGGTTTTTTCAAAATGAAATAGGACAACTAATCGCTGTCCTATTTTCCCCTAACTCAATTCAATTAATCCTTTTTCAATTAAATGGTCAACGGCAAGACACACGGCCATCTTCACGTGGGCATACGTTAATCCCCCTTGAACATATGCCACATACGGTGGTCGGATTGGACCATCTGCTGTTAATTCAATACTGGCGCCTTGGATAAACGTACCCGCTGCCATAATGACATCATCCTCATATCCTGGCATATAACTTGCGTACGGTGTAACATAAGAATTAATTGGCGAAGCAAATTGAATCGCCTGGCAGAAAGCAACCATTTTATCACGATCATCAAACTGAACAGATTGGATTAAGTCTGTCCTGTTCGCATTCCACTTCGGTGAAGAATTCATACCTAACTCCTCTAACATTGCAGCAGTAAAAACCGCGCCTTTCAACGCTTGCCCCACAACATGCGGTGCAAGGAAGAACCCTTGGTACATTTCTTGAAGGCTATAAAGAGAAGCACCGGCCTCAGCACCAATTCCAGGTGAGGTCATCCGATAAGAACATGCCTCCACCCATTGTTTTTTTCCAACAATATAGCCGCCCGTCTTCACAATCCCGCCGCCAGGATTCTTAATGAGAGAGCCCGCCATCAGGTCCGCTCCCACGTGGCAAGGTTCCATTTCCTCCACGAACTCCCCATAACAGTTATCAACAAATACAACGACATCTGGTTTGATTTCTTTTACAAAACGTATCATTCCCCCGATTTCCGCAACCGTAAATGACGGTCTTGTTGCATACCCTTTTGAGCGCTGAATGCCGATCATTTTAGTATTAGGTTTGATTTTATCGGCAATGGCCGTCCAATCCATTCTACCCTCATCAGTAAGTGCCACGCTATCATAGGAAATTCCAAATTCTTTTAATGATCCTACTCCATTTCCGCGAAGCCCAACGATTTCTTCTAACGTATCATATGGTTTGCCGGTTATATAAAGGAGTTCATCGCCTGGACGGAGAACACCAAATAATGCAATCGAAATTGCATGTGTGCCTGAAATAATTTGTGGGCGAACAAGCCCGGCTTCACCGCCAAAAACATCTGCATACACTAATTCCAGGGTATCTCTGCCGATATCATCATATCCATAACCCGTCGATGGGATAAAATGCGAATCGCCGACCCGATGTTTTTGGAAGCTTCTTAATACAGCAAATTGATTCGTTTCAATTCGTTCATCAATTTGTTTATGCACCTCAGCAATTTGTTGTTCCACTCTTTTAACAATCGGCTGAAGCTTTTCCCCACTATTTAACTGTTGAAACATGTTGTTACTCCTATCTATTGTTGAAATTTCTGCAACTGTCCGGTGATTTGATGGTCCTGAAGTGAATACCCTTTGCAGCGGTACAATTGGTTTTCTTCATTAAAGGATAGCTCCCTTAAAATCGTCTCATTTTTCAATTGAGAAAGCAGCTTCCCTTCTGTTGAAGGTACCTCCACCTCGTATGGTTCCATTCGTTCCACCACCATCTTCTCAATTCTCTCTTTTAAGTGCTGACGATCTTCTTGATTAAAAGCACTTATAAAAGCTGTCGGTGTATTGGCCGTTGGAACGAAGTCGGAATGTTGAATATCCTTTTTATTATAAACGGTCAATTGCGGGATATCTTTGATATCTAAATCATCTAGCAGTTTCTTAACTGTTTTTTCATGCTGAAAATAATCTGGATTGGACATATCAACCACATGGAGAAGCAGGTCTGCTTCCTTTACTTCTTCTAGAGTGGAACGGAATGCCGCGATAAGGGTGGTTGGCAGATCCTGAATAAATCCAACCGTATCCGTAATTAAAGCTAAGAACCCACTTGGTAAAATTAATTTTCTAGTCATTGGATCAAGCGTAGCAAATAATTGATTCTCCTCGTACGACTCCGCCTCTGACAAGCGATTAAACAATGTTGATTTTCCCGCATTGGTATAGCCGACAATCGCCACCTGGAAGGTTTTATTCTTCTTTCTTCTTTCACGGTACCGGTCGCGGTGCTGAACGATGACAGAAAGCTGACCTTTGATATCGTCAATTCTTCTGCGAATATGACGTCGGTCTGATTCTAGTTTTGTTTCACCGGGTCCTCTTGTTCCAATCCCTGCACCCAACCGTGATAATGCCGTTCCTTGACCTGCTAGACGCGGAAGAAGGTACTGCAGCTGGGCAAGTTCTACTTGTAATTTCCCTTCTTTGGAACGAGCCCGTTGTGCAAAGATATCTAAAATGAGCTGTGTTCGATCAATAATTCGAGCTTCTATTTCTGCACCGAGGTTTCTTTTTTGACTCGGTGATAGTTCATCATTAAAGATCACTACATCTGCTTCAAGTTCCTCAACTAATGCATTAAGTTCTTCTACTTTTCCTTTGCCAATATATGTAGCCGAATGAACGCGGTCCCGTTTTTGAACAACTGAGACGAGCACTTCACCTTGAGCAGTTTCCGTTAATGCCGCTAGTTCTTCTATAGAATATTGAAATCGTGAATCCTCGTCTTTATTTGTTTGACAGCCAACGAGAATCACTTTTTCCTTTGTTTCCTTTTGTTCCACAAGGCATCCTTCCTTCCTTAAAAGGCTCTACCATTCATCATAACAAAAAACGCTTGCATACTCTAATTTTCCCTTTTGTTTACGATATTAAAAAACTTGTTGTAATTTTCTATTATCATGATAAAATTTTAATGTTTGCTTTTCACTTTATTATACTATTATCATGATGATTTTCTTAAAAATAGACATCGAGGAGAAATCGAAGCACAATGACATGGGAAGTTTTGAGTATGATCGGCACAATTGCCTTCGCCATTAGTGGAGCCATTGTGGCCATGGAAGAGGAATACGACATTTTAGGCGTTTATATTTTAGGAATTGTTACCGCTTTCGGAGGAGGGGCCATTCGAAATCTGTTAATTGGCGTTCCCGTATCCGCTTTATGGGAACAAGGTTTATTTTTTCAAATTGCTTTGCTATCCATTACCGCGGTCTTCTTATTTCCAAGCAATTTACTTAGGCATTGGCAAAAATGGGGAAACTTTTTCGATGCCATCGGTCTATCCGCCTTTGCTATTCAAGGGGCCATCTATGCTGCAAAAATGAATCATCCGCTTAGCGCCGTAATTGTCGCTGCTGTATTAACCGGTATTGGTGGCGGAATTATCCGTGATTTATTGGCAGGTAGAAAACCGATTGTTCTTCGGTCAGAAATTTATGCGGTTTGGGCGATCCTTGCAGGACTTATCATTGGCCTTAAATTAGCAGTGGATTCATGGGAACTGTATTCGTTATTTGGTCTTGTTACCATTTTGAGAGTACTCTCCTACACCTTCGATTGGAAACTTCCCTCAAAGAATCTTGGGACGCACTAAAAATAGAAAAGCGCAAGCGCCTTGATCAGACCCGAGGGGCTAGGCGCTGGAGCTGGACATAAATAAATCGACGGATTCAACATTCCGCCGATTTTTTATTAATCTTCATCAAACACCAGATCATTACTTCTAAGAGTCATTAATTCATGCCTGTCATAACTATTTAGCATTAACAACCTCATCGCTTGTGCCCGTACAGATTTCTCTATGACATTACGAACATATCTCCCATTTGAAAAACTATTGGGGTTTAGGACAGACTTTACCCAAATAAGATGATCCCTTAATTTTTTCTCGGCCTCATGACTTAGATTGTATTCCCTTTCTTCTAACATTCTTCCTGCAATTTCCATCAATTGGTTGATATTGTAGTCCGGGAAATCAATTACTAAAGGAAAACGAGAGTGAAGACCAGGGTTGAGTGTCAAAAAGTAATCCATTTCTCTGGAATATCCGGCAAGAATAAGGATAAACTCATGCTGTTTATCCTCCATATGCTTTACTAGCGTATCGATGGCTTCCTTTCCGAAATCCTTTTCCCCCCCACGCCCTAAGGAATAGGCTTCATCAATAAACAAAATCCCACCTTGTGCCTTCTTAATTAAATCTCTTGTCTTTTGAGCTGTATGCCCGATATACTCTCCTACAAGGTCCGCTCTTTCCGCCTCGATTAAATGGCCCTTTGTAAGAACAGACATTTTTTGAAATAGCTTTCCAATCAGCCTCGCAACGGTTGTTTTTCCGGTTCCCGGATTCCCTTTGAACATCATATGAAGAGCTTGTTTTCTAGCCTTCAGCCCCATTTCTTCCCGTTTCTTGTTCACATAAATCCACGCATAAATTTCTTTTATCATTCGCTTCATTTCTTCCATACCAACCAAAGCCACTAGCTCCTCTTCTATTTCCTTTAAAGCCGTGTGCTCAGGGGGAATGATCTTTGGAACAACTTGGAATTCTGGCGCCTCTTTTGTTAACGTTTTTTTCTTTTGTGAATTGAGGACAACGCTTATTTGGCCGTTACTTTTCATGCGAAATGGTTGATCCAAAGCTTTCACCTCTCATTCTGCAGACAGTATACTTAAAGTAGCTATGACTACTTTGAATTTATTTGTCATAAATTCGGATCACTTTATCTACAAAGGAAAGCATAATCCTTCATTTCTATGTGTATTCACGACCTATCGCTTTCATTAAAAAAGTTTTCTCTTTATCCCTGAAAAAACAAAAAGAGCCCGTATATGGACTCTATTTTGAGAAAATAAGTTATTGTTGGCTTTCCAAATCCAACTGTACATTTCTTTGTGGCGCAAAAGTGGAAATTGCATGCTTAAATACTAACTGCTGCTTACCTTCTGATTCAAACAAAACGGTAAAATTATCAAAGCCCTTAATTTGTCCTCTTAATTGAAACCCATTTAATAAAAACACCGTAACATGCATATTGTCCTTACGGCATTGATTTAAAAATTGGTCTTGAATATTGATTGTTGTTTTCATTTGTATATCCTCCTCTTTTATCTCTACTAATATGTATTCGATTTTACTTGTAGCTTTCCTTCAACATATTGTGAAATTTCGGCTATTTTTTTTGAGAAATTATTCACATTACTCATATCAAACCATTCTACCTTCATTTTGTTACGAAACCAAGTCAATTGCCTTTTCGCATATCTTCGGGAATTTTGCTTTAAATTTTCTACCGCTTCATTGAGTGTGACTTTTCCATCAAGATATTCATAAATTTCTTTGTAACCAATGGCTTGGATGGATTGACACTCACGCAGCCCCTGTTGATATAAGGCTTTTACTTCCGGTAGGAGACCTTCATCCATCATCATATCTACCCGTAAATTTATGCGTTCATACAGCTGGTCCCGATCCATGGTTAAGCCCACTATTGCTGTATTGTACAACAAATCTGGTTGCTGATGACTTTGGTATTCTTGCATCGTCTTCCCGGTCAGGTGATAAATTTCCAGCGCTCGAATGACCCGTCTTACATTATTGGGATGGATTTGCGCAGCACTTCCGGGATCTATCTCCTTCAATTCTTCGTGAAGTGCTTCATTTCCTAATTCTTTGACTCTTTCCTCCAACTGTAGACGATAGGATTCATCTCCCGAAACATCGGAAAATTGATAATCATAGATGACCGACTGAATGTATAAGCCGGTTCCTCCAACAATAATCGGAAGTTTCCCCTTTTTAGCAATCTCAGCTATTTTAGCCCTAACCAGTTCTTGAAATTCAGCAACGGAAAAACTTTCAAAGGGCTCCTTAATATCAATAAGATGGTGTGGAATGTCTTCCATTTCCTCTTTTGTTATTTTTGCAGTCCCAACGTCCATTCCACGATAGATTTGCATCGAATCCCCACTGATAATTTCACCATTATACCGTTTCGCCATTTCAATACTCAACTTTGTTTTCCCTACAGCAGTTGGACCGATGATTACCAGTACATTTTGTTTCGCATTCAATATTTTCACACTGCCTTATTTCATTTTAAATGAAAACAGGTTTCATTTTTCTGCTTTCACCCTTACATCGTAACACAATTTTAAAAAGCAGTTGAACATCAAATAAGTATTAACAAAAAAAACCTTTTCTATGCGTTTTTGATCATGAAATTATCATATCCAAATTTCTTCCAAAGATGAAAGATACTTCTTGTAACTTTACAAATGGATAACGGTTTATTTACAAACAGCATTTTACCCCCACATTCATGTTAGGCTTAATCGTAGTTTATTATTGAATAAAACTAAGGAATAAGGTGAAAATATGCTTTCTAACTTTGATATAGGTATTGATTTAGGAACAGCTAATATATTGGTTTATAGTAAAAACAAAGGAATTGTACTTAATGAGCCCTCCGTTGTGGCCATAGATACAGAAACGAAAAATGTGGTAGCAGTTGGGCTTGAGGCAAAAGAGATGATAGGTAAGACACCAGAAAAAGTGGTGACCATCCGTCCATTAAAGGATGGCGTTATTGCTGACTTTGATGTCACTACTGACATGCTTAAACATGTGATGCGTAAGGCCACTAAAAAAATGGGCTACGGTTTCCGTAAACCGAATGTAGTGGTTTGTATTCCTTCTGGTTCTACTAGTGTAGAACGTAGAGCGATCCAGGATGCCGTTCGAAATGCTGGAGCCAAGAAAATCTCTCTGATTGAAGAACCTGTTGCGGCAGCGATTGGAGCAGGAATGCCTGTAGATGAACCTGTTGCAAACGTGGTTGTCGATATCGGCGGTGGTAATACTGAGGTTGCCATTATTTCGTTTGGCGGTGTGGTTGCCTGTCATTCGATTAAGGTCGGCGGTGACCGTCTCGATGATGATATTATTCAATTTGTTCGTAAGGAATACAATGTACTAATTGGAGAAAGAACAGCAGAAAGAATTAAAATGGAAATTGGTTATGCCCTCGTTGATCATGAAGAGCGCTTCATGGATATCCGCGGTCGTGACTTGGTGTCGGGTTTACCAAAAACTATTAATCTTTCATCCTATCAGGTTCAAAATGCTCTAAGAGAGGCTCTTCTTCATATTTTAGAAGCAATCCGTGCTACACTTGAAGACTGCCCTGCCGAACTTAGCGGTGATATTGTTGACCGTGGCGTAATTTTAACTGGCGGTGGCTCACTGTTAAATGGTATGGAGGAATGGTTAAGCAAGGAAATCGTTGTTCCTGTACAGCTATCTTCAGATCCACTTGAATGTGTTGTAATTGGAACAGGTAAAGCTCTTCAGTATATGAGCAAGTTGCAAGCAGCGATTAGATAGGCATTTATAGGCAATAGGCTGCGGGACTTGTCCTGCGGTCTATTGTTGTTATTATGGAAATTTAATCCATTTTTTGTAGAAAAACTTGAAATTTTGTAGAATTCCTCCTATTTTGTGTAGAATTATTGTGAATTTGTGTAGAATTCCTCCTATTTTGTGTAGAATTATTATGAATTTGTGTAGAATTCCTCCGTTTTTGTGTAGAATTCCATTCATCTTGATAGCAATCCCACCCCTAAAAAAAGAACACCCCCATAAAGGAATGTTCTTTTCACCATTACATAACCCGTTTAAACATTTTCTCCATCTCATAAACCGAATAATGAACAATAATCGGTCTTCCGTGCGGACAGGTAAATGGATCTGATGCTTTTCTCAAATCATCGAGCAGAGCTTGGATTTCATCATTTCGTAAATGACGATTGGCTTTAATCGAAGCTTTACAGCTCATCATAATCGCTGCTTCTTCACGCAGCTTTTTAATGTCTACCTTCTTCATCGATAAAAGCTGTTCAATCATGTCTTCAATGATTTGTTTTTCTTCCCCTTTAGGCAGCCACTGAGGATGAGAACGGACGATAAAGCTATTCATCCCAAATTCCTCAAGAAAAACCCCCACTTTTTCCAACTTATGTTGATGTTCGGTGATCTTCATATATTCATCTGTTGAATACTCAAAGGTTAGCGGAACAAGCAATTCCTGCAATTCCGGCTCCACCTGTCCCACCTTTTCACGAAAATACTCATATTTCAAACGTTCTTGGGCCGCGTGCTGGTCAATGATATACAATCCATTTTCATTTTGAGCAAAAATGTAGGTACCGTGCATTTGCCCGATTGGATATAAGCGTGGCACACGGCTTGCTGATGGATAATTTTCGGTAGAACTTGCGTTTTCTTCAAAGGTAACTTCATTTGAAAGATGTGTTTCCTGAATCTCGTCTTCTGTTACCTCCACCTGATTACTGACATGTGAATTCACATATCCAGCAGAGAAAGGATTAACCGATTCCCAACCTAATGATTCACCAATTCTTTCAGTATGGATCGGTTCTTTAGTAAAATCACTTGCTTCCATCGGCTGTGACACAGTGACCCTTTCAACTGGAGCACTCCATTGCTTTTGAACATTCTTAGGTTCACTTTCGGGTATTGTTCCTTCATCCAACACGAAAGCCGTTTGCTCAGACTTCTGTACTTCTTTCTTAACAGGCGTGTAGGCTGTTGGAATTAATATCTTAGATTTGAACGCCTCTTTAATCATTGATGTTACAAGTTCATTTAACTCCGCTTCCTTACTTATGCGGACCTCCATTTTTGAAGGATGAACATTCACATCTACAAGCAATGGGTCCATCTCTATGTTCAATAGGACAATCGGAAATCGTCCAATCGGAAGTAGGGTATGATAGCCCTCCTGAATGGCTTTCGCCAATGGATAGTTTTTAATAAACCGTCCATTAATCATCGTTGAGATATAATTTCTCGATGCCCTTGTAACCTCCGGCATCGAAGCAAATCCACTAATTTTGTAATCGAGTGAAGTACCTGAAATAGGAACTAACTGCTTAGCAATGGCTAATCCATAAATGGACGCCAGCACTTGACGAACATCACCGTTTCCATTCGTTTGCAACAGTTTCCTTTCGTTATGAATCAAACGGAAGGCTACCTCCGGATGAGAAAGAGCAAGACGGTTGACAACATCTGTAATATTACCGAGCTCTGTATGAATGGTCTTCATATATTTAAGCCGTGCAGGTGTATTGAAAAATAAATCGGTAATGATGAGGTCCGTTCCCCGTCTACTCGACGTTTTTTCAAACACTTCAACCTTGCCGCCTTCAATAACTACTCGGTTTCCGGCACCTTCACCAGTCGAGGTCTTCATTTCAAGCCGTGAAACGGAAGCGATACTTGGCAAAGCTTCCCCACGGAATCCAAGCGTACGGATACGAAATAGATCATTTTCATTTTTAATTTTACTGGTGGCATGACGTTGAAAAGCAATTAATACGTCCTCTTCATCAATCCCATGACCATTATCAGTAATTCGAATCTTTGCCAGTCCTGCTTCTTCAACCTCAATTTCAATCACAGTACTTCCGGCATCAATCGCATTTTCAACAAGCTCTTTTACAACAGAGGCGGGGCGTTCGACTACTTCTCCCGCCGCAATCTTATTGGATAGGGCATCATCTAATTGAATAATCTTCCCCATACAGTTCGCCTCCTTTTCTTTAGCCTTTTAATTTTTTCTGCAAATCGTACAGCATGTTAATGGCCTGTAACGGTGTCACATCTAACAAATCTAATTCTTTTATTTTATCCAATACTCGTTTTTCTTTTGGTGAAGGTTCATGCTTCTTCGTCTCTTTTGGTTCGTCAAAGAATGAAAGCTGTGCAGGCTTCTCTGCCTGTCTTTCTTCTATTAAAGCTGGTTTTTTAGCTGGGACAGCCGGAACATCAGACTGCTCAAGAGCTGATAAGATTTCGTTTGCCCGGTTGATTAGTTCTGCAGGGAGTTCTGCCAGCTGTGCCACATGAATTCCGTAACTCTTATCTGCCGGACCTTCTTTAATTTTATGAAGGAAAACAACCTTGCCATTATGTTCAATCGCACTAACGTGAATATTCTTTAGTTTTGTCAGCTCTTCTTCAAGTACGGTTAACTCATGATAGTGGGTTGAAAATAAAGTTTTGGCACCAATCCGCTCATGAATGTATTCAATAATCGCCTGTGCTAACGCCATACCATCGTAAGTAGAGGTTCCACGGCCGATTTCATCAAATAAAATTAAGCTATTTTGTGTGGCGTTCGCTATCGCATTTTTTGCCTCAAGCATTTCCACCATGAAGGTACTCTGACCGGAAATTAAATCATCGGCTGCACCAATACGAGTGAATACCTGATCAAAAATCGGCAGTACCGCTTGGGAAGCCGGAACATAGCAGCCGATTTGCGCTAAAATGGCGGTCAGGGCAATTTGCCGCATGTACGTACTTTTACCAGACATATTTGGACCTGTGATTAACAATACTTCACGGTCGCTATCCATATTGCAATCATTTGGCACATACTCCTGGGCGTTTAATACCTTCTCAACCACTGGATGACGTCCTTCTTTAATCACGACACGGCGCTCGGTCGAAAACTCTGGTTTCACATATCGGCGCTCTTCACTAACCTGAGCAAAGCACTGGAGAACATCTAATTCACTAACGATCTTCGCTAAAGCTTGTAAACGAGGAATTTGGTCCTTCACAATCTCACGAATTTCAGTAAACAATTCATATTCCAGCTCACCGCATTTTTCTTCTGCCTGTAAAATTAACGCTTCTTTCACTTTTAATTCCGGGGTAATAAATCGTTCCGCATTCGTTAGCGTTTGCTTCCGCTCATACTGCCCTTCTTTTAAAAGATGCAGGTTTGCTCGTGTGACTTCAATATAATAGCCAAACACCCGGTTATAGCCAACCTTCAACGATTTAATACCTGTTTTATCCCGTTCCTCACGTTCTAACTGAGCAATCCAGGTCTTA
This sequence comes from Neobacillus sp. Soil_C_43, assembly GCF_057656715.1. Taxonomy (NCBI): domain Bacteria; kingdom Bacillati; phylum Bacillota; class Bacilli; order Caryophanales; family Bacillaceae; genus Neobacillus; species Neobacillus sp. Soil_C_43. Next base: position 153,528 of record NZ_JBDGJV010000009.1, on the reverse strand, counting down.
CCGTTCCTGCTGGCATATCGATATTGATCTAGCTGCTCATTATATCCATCCGAAATCATATTTCCTTCTTTTAAAGAAAGAGGCGGATTTTCAACAATGGCTCGCTCTAATAAATCTGATACCTCTTCACAAGGATCAAGCCTTTCTGCCAACTGATTTACCTGTTCGTCCTGCATCGCTTGAAGGGTTTGTTTTAAGTTAGGCACCTGCATTAAAGAACGCTTCAACTGCACCAAATCACGGGCATTGACATTACCAAAGGCTACTCGTCCGGCTAGACGTTCCAAATCATAGACTTCCTTTAATTTCTCACGAAGTTCTTGACGTTCAAAATAGTGGTTCATTAGAACTTCAACAATGGTTTGACGCTGTTTTATTCCATCCTGGTCAATTAACGGCCGGTCAATCCAGTGCTTTAACATCCTACCACCCATAGCCGTCATGGTTTCATCGAGTAACCATAATAAGGAACCTTTTTTCCCCTTAGAACGAATCGTTTCCGTTAATTCAAGGTTTCGCTTTGAATAGTAATCAATTTTCATAAATTGATGAGTTTGATAGGTAGTGACTGGCTGAAGATGGTCAAGGCTTCTTTTTTGGGAACGGTATAAATAGTTAAATAGCCTAGCCGCTGTTTGCTTTAATTTGTCTTGATTTAAATCCTCAAGAAGCTGAGAAAAAGTCATATCTATCGAACTATTATCCTCAAAAGAAATAGCCATCACATCACGCTCACGCATTTTCTTTTGCAGATCTCCATCAAAGCTACTTGATACGACTACTTCTTTGGCACTTAAAACCGCCAATTCGTTTAGAACTTCTTCAAAATAATTAGTAAGCAGGGTCACTCGGCTTTCACCAGTTGAGATGTCGTTATAAGCAAAGCCGTAGGTTTGATCGTCAAATGCAGTAATAGAGGCAATATAGTTATTTTCTTTATCATTCAACCCCTTGCCATCCATTACAGTACCTGGGGTAATTAACTGAACGACTTCACGTCGGACCATCCCTTTGGTTAGTTTTGCGTCTTCCATTTGCTCACATATTGCTACTTTATAGCCTTTTGAAATAAGCTGTTCAATATAGTTGGGAGCCGCATGGTATGGGACACCACACATTGGGATTCGATCTTCACTGCCGCCATCGCGACTCGTTAATGTAATCTCTAATTCCTGTGATGCCTTAATGGCATCCTCAAAAAACATTTCGTAAAAATCGCCTAAGCGAAAAAATAAAAAGGCATCTTGATAATCTGCCTTAACGGTTAAATATTGCTGTATCATCGGCGTATAAGCAGCCATAATGACCTCCACGGTTAAATTCATTTCGATTTCTTTCGACATATTATTATATCACATACCGGGAGTGTCAGGCACTCGTTGAATATTTGCCAAATTAATAGATAGTAGTACCAATTTCCATAAATTTAATTTACCATGTCCTGTTTTTCGACGATTTCCGAAATCCAACCATGATAAAATCTGAATAAGGGACGGTGGGATGATGGAATGGTTTGGCCGCAGCAATAAAAACTATGACTTTGAAATGTTTTCGACTAGTCATTTTATCGTACTAGCTATTTTAATCATTGGTTCAGTATGTATGTTTCTTTTTAGAGATTCTCTTAATAATAAGAAATTGCGGCAGACTGAAATTGTTTTGGCTATCACATTAATAATAATGGAAGCCACTTATCATTTTTGGATGATTATAAATGGTAGCTGGGATGTCAGTCATGCCATACCTCTTGAGTTGTGTAGCATCAGCTTGATGTTAACCATCGTATTACTGCTTACACGGTTAAAAATAATCTATGAAATTTTACTATTTACTGCCTTACTAGGGGCGTCACAGGCATTACTTACACCATTATTAAATTATGACTTTCCACATTTTCGTTTCTTTCATTTCTTTTATACGCATTTAATGATTATTTGGGTGCCTTTATATTTCACCTGGGTACTAAGGTATCGCCCGACGATCTGGTCAGTGGTAAAACTGTTTGTGTTCCTAAATGTGTTGCTACCTATTATTATGTTTATTAATAAGATCGTTGGCGGGAATTATATGTTCCTAAGCCATAAACCAGAGAGTGCTAGCTTGCTAGATGTGCTTGGACCATACCCTTGGTATATCTTATCGTTAGAGGGTTTGTTGATATCGCTAAGTTTAATCGTTTGGGTTATTTTCCGCGAAAAGGCTGTCAAACAACCAGAAGTGGACAGAGACCTCTCCATTCACTAACGTATGTATTGACCTTTTTTGATTAAATGAGTATAATAAATTACGTTGCTATTAAGAGTTCTTACACTTAATATGTTATAAGTCCCAATAGCTCAGTAGGATAGAGCACGATCGAATACGCTTCTTGATTCTTCATCAGCGTACTGATCGAGCCACTTCTTGATTAATCTTTCTGAGATCAGGACGACAGTTACTATTTGTGAGTAGCTAACATTTTTATTTTTACTTACCTTGTCCCAATAGCTCAGCAGGATAGAGCAACAGTTTCCTAAACTGTAGGTCGGAGGTTCGAATCCTCTTTGGGACGTACAAAAGCCAGAAAACGCTGATTCTGACGCTATTTAACCGTACATTTATGTCGGTTGATGTATAGCGGAGAATCAGCGTTTTTTTGCTTCAACCCTTTATAAAAAATGGTCCTTACATTATCTTGTTATTACTGATTGGCGAGCCGGCTACACCCCAATTTTCACTTGGCACGTCATGTAATAATACTCTGATTGTTTCAGGTGAATTACCTAACACCCGGCTAACTGCTGCTGTAATCTCTGAAATCAATTGCTGTTTTACTTCTTTCGATCTCCCCTCAAGCAAGTGTACCTGTACAATTGGCATTTCCAAACCTCCCGATTATGAAATGACGGTCAAATCCATTTTACCCAATTCATCAAATTCAACCTCAATGGAATCTCCACTAAAAACATGAATGGCTTCGGTAATTCCACCGGTTAGTACAATCATCCCAGGTTCAATACAAAGCCCAGAGGAGTCTAACATTTTGACCAATTCAACCACCGAACGAACAGGATTTCCCATAACAGCTGAACCTTTTCCTTCTTGAACTACTTTACCATTCAACTTCATTCGAACCTGTGCTTTTTCCCATTGAAACTTATTTGGTACATATATTTGTTCCGAAAGAAAAAATTTTGTACTGGATGCATTATCTGCAACCACATCAATAAGGTTAAATGAAAAATTCTTATAACGGCTGTCAATGATCTCTAATGCTGGCATTATACCTTCAGTAGCTTGCCAAACCTCTTGCTCAGTAACATTATTTCCTTTTAGTTTTTTATTCATTAAGAACGCAAATTCTGGTTCCACCCGCGGATGAATCAAACCGTCCAAAGAAAGTTCCTGATTGGACATCTCCATTGACTTAAGCAATCTTCCGTAAATAGGTTGATTGACTCCTACCGATTGTTGCTTCGCGAAACTTGTTAGCCCCATTTTCCAGCCAACAAATTGATCACCATTTTGTAATTCTTTTTCCGTGTTAATTTCTTGAATTTTATAAGCATCCTCAATTGTTATATTGGGATACCCAGTTGTTATTTTACTCATTTCTACAGCACTTTTTTGATGACTGTAAATTTCTTTAGCAATGACATGTAAATCCATGTTCTCATTCCCCGTTTTTTTCATTGAATTTCCATATCTAAACTCCGGATGACTTATCTTCGTAAATCATTTATAATCCAAGCTTGAAAATCCTGAAGATTTTTTTCGGATACAGTGTGCCCTTCTGGATAAGATTTAAAGTTCACAGGAACCCCAAGCTCAGTAAAACAATCGACATTTTCTTTCCCCCACTCATATGGCAGAACCTGATCATATTCCCCGTGTGATATAAACACTGATAAATGTTTCCCTGGATTTATCCTGTATTCTTCCTTTACAAATTGAGGAATATAACCACTTAGCGCTACTACACCCTTAATCTTGATTCCAAGGGTGAGAGCTAATGTCATGGAAACTATGGCTCCTTGGCTGAAGCCCAACAAGTATAATTGCTCTGGGTCTAATTCATAATTTATTGATGCATAATCAATAAATTTAGCGAGCTTTTTGATTCCTTCATCGAAATCTTCTCGATGTGGTTTTCCATAGCCCTGGATTGTAAAATAGGCAAATCCCGGACCTTGTGTCAAATGTCCCCTTACACTAAAAATAAAGAAGGAATCCTCCAGTCCATTAACAAGTGAAAGCATATTTTGTTCATTGCTTCCTATGCCATGCATAACAAACAATGCGGGATACTTTTTCCCAGGAATTATATTCTTAGGACGGCGAAATTCATAAATCATTTCCGTTTCCATTTGCAAACCCCCTATTATATAACATGAGTTGTAAAATGTCTTTTTGATGTTTTGTTATATGAATTTTTGTTCTCTTATAAAATACCAAATGTGAATATGGATTGTCAAAGACTTTTTTGTTAATACGAAATAAAGTTCACTATTAGAAAACTATAAGAATAAGGAGAATTTCCAATCATTTCTTTTAATATACGTCTTGTACTTTCTGCCTCTTTGGAACGTAAAAAAGCCTTGAAAATTCAAGGCTTTTTTCTTTTGGAAATATAATCTGAGTTTTAAACAAAGGGTCCTTCACCTGTAAAAGTCGCTGCTTTCCTCGCTCTTAAAAATCTGACTAAGTTCAAGATAATGACTTTACAAACAGCATAGGTTGGAACAGCCAACACCATTCCAAGTACCCCAGCAAGATTGCCTGCTGCCAAAAGAATAATGATAATAGTAGCCGGGTGTGTATCCAATGATTTACCTAAAATCATCGGAGACAGGAAATTCCCTTCTATTTGCTGGGCCACCAGGATAACGATGATTACAAATAAAGCCTTTGTTGGTGAATCAAAGAAAGCGACTAGTACGGCTGGCGCACCACCAATGATTGGTCCTACATATGGGATAATATTGGTGAAAGCTACAATCAGTGCCATAATTAATGCATAGCGTAAGTCGATGATTAAATACCCGATAAAGGCTAAAGTACCGACAGCCAAGGCGACCACTACCTGCCCCTGGATGTATGCTGACAGTGTCTCTCCAGTTTCTTTTAGTATTTTTAAAGCATCATCCCGGTATCCAGCTGGAATAAACTTTGATACGGCTTCCGGAAATTTTTGTCCATCCTTAAACATGTAAAATAATAAAAATGGAACAGTGACAAGGATAATCGCAATATTCGTGACGATGCCAAAAATGCCCATAATTACGTTCGTCAGTGTATTTGGCAGTGAATTAGCATACTCCATTAAACGTTGTTGCACTGTATCAATCATTTCACTCTGCTGCTCTCTAAAGTTTTTAACCTCTGAAGACTTGACTACATCATTAACAAAATCAGTAATCTTATGAGCAAAGTCAGGCAGATCATTAGCAAGCTGTGTTGCCTGTTTGGAAACAGCTGGAACTAGGCTACCTATTACTAATGCAAGAATACAGCCAAATACAACATATATGACCAATATGGCTGCTACCCTAGGGAGTTTTTTGCGTTCCAGAAAATTCACAACCGGATTCAATAGAAAAAAAAGAAACCCAGTTATCAGAATGGGAAAGAACACCGTCGAGAAAAACACCCCGATAGGATTAAACATAAATGAGATCTTGGTTGAAACGAAAATAATCGATAAAATAAGCAAAATTTGAATTAACCAGAATTGGATTTTAGATTTTGACACGGTAGTTTTTACCTCATACTCTTATTTATTTGAATAAAAGTATATCAAAGTCTTTGAATAATATACAGTATTATCATAGTAAGAACTTTCAGAATTAACTATTATTTAAATTTAGTCCAATCATACATTTTTTGCCTTTGTTTTTTCATCCGCTCTCCCTTTTTACTTTCCACCTGCTTTTCTTTGGTGAAGTTCATGATAAAACCACAGTCTTCACAAATATAGGAAAATATTTTTGATGGCTCTGGAATTCTATTTAATGGATTATCCTCTTCAGATTCTAAATAAAATTGTATTTTCGCTTCAGATTTAACATTCCATCTAGTATCCTCATCAAATTTTTGATATTCCGCAACAAAAAAACCTTTACGAAAATGCACTCCATTACAAACAAGACATTCAAGTTCTCTTATGTTTTTTTTCATTTCAGACACCTCCAGTAAATTTTATGAAGGCAGCCTATGTCCCAAAACCAAAAAAGTCACGAGCAAATTTACACGTGACCATCTTTTATTAATCTAGTAATTCTTGGACACTTTTCGTATCAATAACTGTGGCAAATTCCTCGTGCAAGCTGACGAGAGCCAAGTTGTGGATTTCTTCAGCACTGTACAGCTTTCCGTCAAAACTCACTCTTTCGAAAGTAGCGGTAGCATCAGAGACAATGAATGGAGTAAAGCCGAGATTTTTTGCCATACGTGTTGTAGTAGAGACACAATGATCGGTTGTTAATCCTACGATAACAAGTGTTTCAATTTCAGATGCTTTTAGGTATGTTTCCAAGTTGGTACCGATAAAGGCACTGTTTACGTTTTTAACGATGACAGGTTCCTCTGGGTGAGGTGCAACGATTTCTTTAATATCTCGCCCAGGATGGTGTGCCAAAGTAGGATTACTTATGTGTTGAACATGAATGACAGGTCGATTTGATTCTCTCCACTTGTTTAACAATAAGGCCATATTTTCTTCTGCGTTTGGATTGTTTCTTCTTCCATGTTTCGGATCATCAAAATAATTTTGCACATCGATTAAAAGTAAAGCAGTGTTTGCTGATATTTTCATAATAACCCCTCCACATTTTTATATGAATCTATTCACAAAATCCCATGAGCCTTTTTACATTGTTTGCATTTTCCGTTGACGTCAAAAGTTCAAGCATGGTAAATGCTACATCGAATGAAGTGGCCGGGTTGAACGATGTAATAATATTTTTATCGATGACGATACTTTGATCCGGAATCACATTCACTCCCATTTCTGCTAATTGTACTTGCCGCTTCCTATTACTCCGATTATAGGTCGTAGCATTTCGCCCTTGTAAAACACCGCTTTTTCCAACCACTAATGAACCGACACAGATCGCTGCAATGATTTTTCCCTCTTTATCGAACGCGCGGATAAATTCTAGCACATCGGAGCGAAAAGCATCCTCATAAAAGCCTGCTTGTTCAAAACCACCAGGTAGGGCTAATGCATCAAACTCATGAGCAGAAACCTCCGATAACAACCTTTCTGGTTTAACGGTTAAATTCCAGGTACATTTCAATTCCGCTCTTGTCCCCACTGTCACGAGTTCAGTTGTCCCATCGCTTAAGTCTTTATTCCAGCCAAACACATCTGTAAACACGCTTGCCTCAACAGCTTCAAATCCATTTGGTAAGAGTAAACATATTTTTTTCATATCTATCATCTCCTTAAGTGAATTGTATGTTATAATTTACCATTAGTAAAACTGAAATAACTAAACTTTAAGTTTAGAATTTCTGATAATAAAATAGAATGGTAGGATCATACATGGAGATTCGTCAATTACAAACGTTTAAAGCAGTTGTTGATTTGAATAGCTTTACAAAGGCCGCACAAACACTTCAGTACTCTCAAGCCTCCATTACATCTCATATTCAGCAGTTGGAGGATGAGATTGGCCTTCCGTTATTTGACCGGCTGGGGAAACACATACAACTTACGATGGTTGGCGAGGAATTGTATCATTATACTGTAGAATTATTAGAGGTCTATTCGAAGATTCAACATATTTCCACCAATGATAGAACATTGAAGGGTGAAATCCGCATTGGTGCAGCCGAAACGATCACCGTATACAAGTTAGGCACAGTTCTCTCACAGTATAAAAAGTTATATCCTGAGGTTACGTTTTCACTTATTAATGATGATTGTCTTCCACTTAGGGAGCGACTCTATTCCGGTGAGATAGATATTGCTATTACTTTAGAGCCTAAAGTAAATGATCCAAATTTAATCACCAAGGTCTGGTCTGAAGAGTCCTTAGTCTTTGTTGGGGAAAAAAATCATTCCATAAAAGCCATTGAGGAAGCGACTAAAGAATGTTTTATTTTCAGTCCGAAAAGCTGTGCATTAAGGAAATTCTTCGAAGGGTATTTAATTAGAAAAGGAATTAGTTCACATAATCATTTGGAGTTTAATAGTATGGAAGCGATGAAACAGTGTGTTGTAAGTGGGTTAGGAATCAGCTTAATGCCCTCCTTAAGTGTAGAAGCATTATTGCGAGAAGATAAAATGAAGGTAATCGAGTCAGCTTCAGAAAATCCAGTATTCTATGCGCAAATCTCTTATCATAAAAACAAATGGTTGTCGAAAGCTCATCGGAAGTTTATTGAGATGGTATTGGGAGGAAGTTGAGTAATAAGATCACAGCCTATTTTTATTGATTTAATGCGAATAGATATTGACTTTAAACAGATAATAAATAACAATTTTCCTTTTACTTAAAAAGATTTTAAAAGGTACAAAAACCTCACTTAGGAGTGATTGAGGATATGAAGGGAAAAGGTGTTGGGACGATTCATGGTTTATTATTACTGGCAGTGACCGCTGTTTTTATTTGGTCAATTATTAAGCCTGCCAGCTATTCGTCATGGGTTTTAGAAGTCACACCTGCAATAATCGTTTCGATTATCAAACTTTCAACATACAATAAGTTTCGTCTTACTATCCTTTCATACTTCATTATTACTATTTTGGCTATTTTGATGTTTATCGGCGGCCATTACACCTATTCAAAGGTTCCTTTCTTTAATTGGATAAAAGGTACTTTTGATTTAAAAAGAAATCACTATGATAGATTTGGACATTTTTTAAAAGGCATGTTTGGCATTGTAATCAGAGAAATATTATTAAGGAAAACCCTTTTATCAAAAGGCACCTTGTTTTGGATTGTGACAAGTATTTCTCTCGCCATTTCAGCTATGTATGAAATTATTGAATGGATCAGTTTTATTATAGGAAAGGGAGGAAAAACGGCTAAAAACTTTTTAGGGAACCAAGGTGATGTATGGGATGCTCAGTGGGATATGCTATTAACTTTAGCTGGTACCATCCTAGCACTACTTTGTCTTTCCAAACTGCATGATAAATTGTTACTGAAAGAATTAGCTACATCAGCCGTACTAAAAAAGAAACGCTAATTTAACGCAATTCGACCGTCATTTTTTCGGTTTAAAAATCGTTAGATTAGCGATATATATTTTTTTCTACATTAAATATCTTATATATACATAAATCATTGATATAAGGATTGATACCAACATAAGCGGGAAACCAATCAACAAAAACTTTAAAAACGTTATATGATATCCTTCCTTCGAAGCTATTCCTGCTACCACAAGGTTCGCACTTGCGCCTATTAAAGTTCCATTTCCGCCTAAGCAAGCTCCTAGCGACAAACTCCACCAAATTGGATCTAAATTAGTAATACCTAACTGTCCCATCTCTTTAATCATAGGAATCATTGTCGCAACAAAAGGGATATTATCAACAAATGCAGAAATGATTGCACTCATCCACAAAACAAGTAAGGTCGATGCCTTTAGTTCTCCGCCAGTCCAAGACATAGCGTTTTTTGCAAGGGCTGCGATTAACCCTGTTTCAACAAGCCCCCCTACAATAACAAATAATCCAATAAAAAAGAATAGGGTTGTCCATTCTACTTTTTCTAACGCCGTTACCAAATATTTGTCTCCTGTAAATAGCAGTAAAATAAAAGCACCAATTAAAGCAATCGTTGCCGTTTCTATATGTATAAATTGATGAATAAAAAAACCACCTATGGTAATAAAGACTACAATTATACATTTCCTTAATAATGCAGAATCTTTTATTTCATTTCTAGGATTTTTACTGAGTAAATGATTTTTTAGGTCTTCTGAAGTCTTTAAATGTTTTCTATAAATCATTACTAAAAGCAAAATATTTACAATTAATATTATAGCAATTATTGGCGCAAGATTATTAATAAACGAAAGGAAAGTTAACTCTGGAACAGCACTTCCGATCATAAGATTTGGTGGATCACCAATCATGGTTGCCGTCCCGCCAATATTAGAGGCCAGAATCTCAGCTATTAAAAATGGAATAGGGTTTACTTTTAATTGGGCAGTAATACTTAAAGTAACTGGAACAACTAACAGAACAGTTGTTACATTATCAAGAAAAGCAGAAGCAACGGCTGTAAATAAACTCAGTGCAACTAAAATTTTGATAGGAGCTCCTTGTGCCTTTTGAGACAACAAAACCGCAATGTACTCAAACACACCTGTTTGAGCGGTGATTCCTACTATAATCATCATACCCACTAATAACCCAATGGTATTGAAATCAATATGGTGTAGGGCATTTTTTTGATCCAAAATACCGAGCGCAACCATGAATAATCCGCCAAGCATTGCAATTGTAGTCCTATGTATTTGTTCTGAAATAATTAATGCATATGTAACAAGAAATATGATAAGCGCAATAATCTCCTGTGAACCCAAAGCTTTTCCCTCCTTATGTGGACCAAGTCGTTTAATAAATTTTTTCTATTGTATAGATTCTACTATTTTCCCTATTTTATCCAACGGATTCATTTAAGTCCTACAAAAAATAAGAAGGCATTTATTCATGCCTTACCCAAGAAGTGATAAAGGTATTTTTTATCATTGTTTTTGTTGGTCTGCTACCACTAATACATCTAAATGTCGTACTTCTCTTAACAATCTCTGGAATACAGACCCCTTTAGAATTTCCTCGAAGCGAGTACGAGCAGATTGACCGATAATTACTTGTGTTGCTTTTTTTTCATTCATTTCACTTACTAGTTTTTTAAAAACATGACGCCGATTTTGTGCCTCATAAATTTCAAATTTTCCTCCAAGTCGTTCTGTCAGCTTGCGAATTTTATTCAATACTTGCTCCTCTTCTTCTGTTAAAGGATGGTGGTCTTTTACATATGATACATACCATGTGGCTTTTAATCGATAGGCGATGCGAAATCCACGTCGAATCAACCTTTCACTGTCAGGCCGTAAGTTGGCGCATACAAAAATAACCTCCTCCTGTCGCCATGGCCCTCTTAGGGTTCTTTTTCTCTCCCAAGCTTCTAAGCGCTCATCAACATCATCTGCAATTTCACGTAATGCTAGCTCTCTTAGAGCAATAAGATTTCCGGTCTTAAAAAAGTTATTTAGTGCTTGCTCCACGTTTACAGAAGCGTAGATACGTCCTTCCCTCATTCGTTCTCGTAATGCTTTCGGAGAGATATCAATCAATTCAATTTCATCCGCTTTTCGGAGAATATGATCTGGCACCGTTTCTCTTACCCTCACCCCAGTAATTTGCTCCACACTGTCATTTAAACTTTCTAAATGTTGGATATTCATTGTTGAGATAACTGAAATACCTGAATCCAATATATCCTCTACATCTGAATACCGTTTATGATACTTACTTCCGGGCACATTGGTATGTGCTAGCTCATCGACAAGGACCACCTCTGGATTTCGCCTAATAATAGCTTCAGTATCCATTTCTTCTAACTTTGTTCCTTTATAGGAAATAATTTTTCGAGGAATGATATCCAAATCCCCAATTTGTTCAATTGTTTCTTTTCTACCGTGTGTTTCTAATAACCCTATGACAATTCCAATGCCCTTTTTCTTTAATTCATTGGCTTCCCTTAGCATCGTGTAGGTTTTTCCTACCCCAGGTGCGGCCCCAATATATACCTTTAACGTACCGCGTTTCAGTTTATTCATTTCATTTACTAATTCCTGAGGTGTAAGACGTCGATAAAGATCCACTTCTTTCTCTTTTTTTATTTGTTTTGCTGGTAATACACGCTCTCCAGCTTTTTCTGCTCGATCGGCAACCATAAAAACATCAATATTTTTCGTTTTCCGCAATATTTTATTGATAATGGAACCATAGACAATTTCTTCCCAACGTGTTTGCTTCGATTGCCCCATGACAATCCGAGTAACTTTGTGCTTGGTTGCATACTGGACGATTTGATCTGCCACCTCATCTTGTTCTAACGGTAATTCCTCAAACGCCCCTCCCACTTTTTCTACTAGTTTCATAATAGAGCGCTTAAAGGTTAGTTCATTCTTAATTAATTCTTTATTTGCAAAACAAACAACCAGTAAATCTCCTCCTAACCTTTTAGCAATCTGCTGTCCCCGTCTAATCAGGATGGATCCATTCCAATGATATTGAACGGTAACTAAAATTTTTTCTGATGCCCCTGATGGACCAATCATTCCATGCTTCTCTCGATAGTCATCAAGCGTTTCATTTACCTCCCCCGCTAAAAAACGAAGAGCTAATTCACGTAGTACGGCAAGGTTACTGGGATGTAAGAGGTTATCTCTTTTACCTTTTTCCTCATGCTGAAGATCGATTTCTCCTTCCTGGAGTCTATTGAGGATCACTTCAGGTGTAACGTCCAACAGCTTTACTTCATCTGCCAACGCTAGTGTATCTTCTGGAACGGTGCAGCCCACCTTTACTTTTCCACCCGTTAATTTGTCTGCAATTCCCCTTATACCTTCCAGTTCATAAATGTTAACAGTAGTAATCACGCTTATCTTCTTTTTTAAGAGATATTGAATATCGTCGAAACGAGTTGGTCTAGGAGCCTCAGGGCGATTTCGATGGGTTAGAACATCTACTAAAACCACTTCAGGATTACGGGCAATTATAGCATCTACATCCAAATCGTACTTCTCTTTTCCATTTTCTATCCAATTAATATAAGGAATAATTTCTAAACAGCCAATTTGTTCTGTTGTCTTAGGACGTTCCGACGCACTGATCATACCAATAACAACGTCAATCCCATTCTTTTTGAGATTATTACCCTCCATCAACATATGATAGGTTTTACCTGTTCCGCTAACCGCACCCAAGATGATTTTGAGTCTGCCTTGCTGCATCTGATAAATGGATTGCAAAATTTCCTCTGGACTTTTCCTTTTAAATTGTTCACCCATGTTTGCAGCCCCCGTTTATTTTACATAGATATGGGAAACAGGAGAGCACATTGCTCCCCTGTTTGAGTTATTTCTCCAATAGTTGTTTTAAATCTAGGTTAAGTTTTAAAACATTGACTCTCGGTTCACCAAATAAGCCAAGTTCTTTCCCTTCAGTATTTTTTTCAACCAAGTCTTCTAGTTGACCTTTGTCAATTCCTGTCAACTTCTGTATACGTGGGATTTGAGCTATCGCGGCTTCTGGGCTGATATGCGGGTCCAACCCTGATCCAGAGTTCGTTACAAGATCAATCGGTACTTGGTCAACAGGTACATCAGGATTTTCTTTTTTCCAATTTTCTACAGAATCTTTCGTACGCTTGATAATATCTTCATTAGATGGAGCATAGTTGTTCGTCCCAGATCTTGCAGCATTGTATTCAATGCTGGAAACCCTGCCTTGAAAAAGTTTCGGGTCATCAAATTTTTGTCCGATTAGTGTAGATCCTACCACTTGCCCTTTTTCATCGTATAGAAGACTTCCGTTCGCTTTCTCAGGAGCTATCATATTCGCGATTCCAGTAACCAGAAGATGATAACCCAATCCCAAAATGACCATTAGTAAAAGACTAAGTATAGTGTTCTTCATTATATTCGATAACATATTTTTTCTTCCTTCCCCGAACATTTAATATGGGAACTAAATAAATAGATTAACAACAATATCGATTAACTTTATTCCAATAAACGGAACCACTACACCACCTAAACCATAGACGAAGAGGTTTCGGCGAAGCAAATCTGCAGACCCCATCGGCTTATATGTGACTCCTTTCATCGCTAATGGAATCAGCATTGGTATAATGATAGCATTGAAAATCAAGGCTGAAAGAATCGCTGAAGTTGGTGAACCAAGATGCATAATGTTCAGCACACTTAAGTCAGGAATCGCCAGCATAAACATCGCTGGAATAATCGCAAAATACTTGGCAACGTCGTTCGCAATACTAAAAGTAGTGAGTGCCCCGCGGGTCATTAGTAATTGCTTACCAATTGAAACGACTTCAATAATCTTGGTAGGATCGGAATCCAAGTCGACCATGTTGGCGGCTTCTTTCGCTGCCATCGTTCCACTATTCATTGCTAAGCCAACATCCGCTTGAGCAAGGGCAGGCGCATCGTTGGTTCCATCACCGGTCATCGCGACCAGCTTACCTTCACCTTGTTCTTTTCGTATCGCGGAAATCTTGTCTTCCGGCTTGGCCTCTGCAATGAAATCATCAACTCCTGCTTCTCTCGCAATCGTAGCCGCTGTCAGCGGGTTGTCTCCTGTACACATGATGGTCTTAATTCCCATTTTACGAAGCTGATCAAACCGCTCTTTCATTCCTGGTTTTACGGTATCTTTAAGATAAATAAGTCCATAGATTACTTGATCAACCGCAACCGCTAACGGGGTTCCTCCTTCAGAAGCGATCCGGTTGGATTTTTCCTGTAGATCTTGAGGAATTTTTCCGCCTTGTTCGATTACCCATTGCTTGACTGCGTCAACTGCTCCTTTTCTAACTTTACGGCCGTCATTTAAAGTTAGACCGCTCATTCTGGTCTCGGCTCTGAATTCAATGAAATCACTGTTATCGGTTAGAGAATCATTATATGTGAAGTTTAATTTCTTCATTAACTCTAAAACCGAACGCCCTTCTGGAGTTTCATCCTTAACTGAGCTGATCGCTGCCCAAGAAGCAAGCTCCTCCACCTTGTGATTTCCAACAGGAGTAAATTCACTTGCCATCCGGTTTCCGAACGTAATCGTACCTGTTTTATCTAGAATAATTGTATTTATATCTCCTGAAGCTTCCACCGCTTTACCAGACATAGCAATGACATTGAATTGAGTAACCCGGTCCATCCCGGCGATCCCGATTGCTGACAATAAGCCACCTATAGTGGTTGGAATCAAACATACCAATAGGGCAATTAAGACAGGAATCTCAAGTTTGATCTCTAAATACTTAGCGAAAAATGGAAGTGTTACAACAACAATCATGAAAATCAACGTCAAGCTTGTTAGTACTGTGTTCAAAGCGATTTCGTTAGGCGTCTTTTGTCTCTGCGCTCCTTCAACTAAGGAAATCATACGATCTAGGAAGGATTCTCCTGGTTCACTGGAAATACGCACCTTGATTTCGTCACTTACAACACGAGTTCCATCTGTTATAGAACTAAAATCACCACCTGCTTCTTTGATCACTGGAGCAGACTCCCCAGTAATTGCAGATTCATCTACAGAAGCAATTCCTTGAATGACTTCACCGTCCCCAGGAATTAGCTCCCCCTGAGACACAATGACGATATCTCCTTTACGAAGATCTGTTGACGAAACGTTCATAATCTTTCCATTCACGATTTTTTTTGCAATACTCTCTTTTTTAGTATTCTTTAAAGAATCTGCCTGTGCTTTCCCGCGTCCCTCTGCTAACGCTTCTGCAAAATTTGCGAATAAAACGGTAAGTAGTAGAATAATAGACACCGTTGCATTAAACCAAGGGGAAACATCCCCTCCTAAAGCACCAGGAAAAAATGTAAATAGCAAAGTGATAATAAATCCTACCTCAACCACAAACATAATTGGGTTTCGAACCATTACTCTAGGGTCTAGCTTAATAAATGATTCTTTTAACGCTTGTTTGACTATATCTGAATTGATCATTGTTTTTTTCTGATGACTCATGGTTTACTCCTCCAAAGGAAACTCCATTAATTATTTTAATGTCAAATGTTCAGCAATCGGTCCAAGGACAAGACCAGGGAAGAAAGTAAGGGCACCAATTAAAATAACGGTCCCAATAAACACTCCTCCGAACAAGGCAGTATCTGTACGGAATGTGCCAACTGTTTCCGGAACTGGCTTTTTCGCCGCTAAAGAACCCACAACGGCAAGCAAGGTGACAAATGAAATATATCGACCAAGGAACATCACAATACCTGTTGAGATATTCCAAAATGGAGTATTATCTCCTAAACCTTCGAACCCTGATCCATTATTGGCAGCTGACGAAGTATATTCATACATGGCCTGTGTTAAACCATGGAAGCCTGGATTAGAAATGGTGTCTGGATGCAGCACGACTGCCAATGCCGTCGGTACCAAAATCAGAATAGGATGAACTAAAAGAGTGACAGCAATCAAAATCATCTCTTTACCTTCAATCTTCTTCCCTAAGAATTCTGGTGTCCGTCCAACCATAAGCCCGCATAAAAACACTCCAATCATGGCGTACATTAAAACGTTTAGGAAGCCTGCGCCAATTCCACCAAAAATGGTATTCAACATCATGTTTGAAATTGTTACTAGTCCGCCAATTGGTGTAAGGGTGTCATGCATCGTATTGACCGCTCCGGTTTCTGAAGCAGTTGTAACAGTTGAATATAGAGCTGATTGGGCAACGCCAAAACGTACTTCCTTTCCTTCCATGGTACCTTGTTCATGTTGAACACCTAATGCATTTAATGCAGGGTTTCCTTGGTATTCATAAGTTAGTGAAACACCCAGCATAATAAGAAACATCATGAACATAGAGATGAACAACACTCGGCTTTGCTTGGCATTCCCTACCATTTTCCCATAAGCAAATGGAGTAGCCGTACCAATTAACAACATAAGTAAAATTTGAATCAGGTTACTAATTGCGTTTGGATTTTCAAAAGGATGCGCTGAGTTTACCCCGAAAAAGCCGCCTCCGTTATTCCCCAATTCTTTAATCGCTAAAAATGACGCCACCGGCCCGCGTGCGATTTGCTGCTCTGCACCAGCAATCGTTTTAGCCGTTACGGTCGGATCTAATGTTTGTGGTACTCCTAAGAAAAGAAATGCTAGTGCTGAAATAAATGAAATTGGTAGAAGCACCCGGAATATAGAGCGTATTAGATCTACATAAAAATTCCCTAAAGGCTTACCAGCTAATCCACGAATAAAAGCAATGATGACAGCTAGTGCTGTCCCCGGAGAAGTAAACATCATTAGGCCTATTGCTACCATCTGCGCTAAATAGGATAATCCGCTTTCCCCACTGTAGTGCTGTAAATTAGTATTGGTCATAAAGCTAATTGCGGTATTAAACGATAGGGTTTGTTCCATTGCTTTAATTCCACTTGGATTCAGCGGTAAATTTCCTTGAATCCGAAAAAACACGTAAACTAGTAAAATCATCACAGTATTCGAACAAATGGCGGCGATTGCATACTGCTTCCAAGTTTGATCCTTTGTTTTGATTCCAGAAATACGGTAGATCAACTTCTCAAAGCCAAAAATGCGATCCAATTTTGTTTTGTTATAATCGAATGCAGTAGCTAAATAGCCCCCCATCGGTTTTGCAAGTAATAAGACGAGGATTAAGGTAATCCCCACGGATAATAGTGCGGTAGTCAATGTATTTCCCTCCACTTGAAATCAAGTTTTTATTTATTTCAATTAAAATTTTTCAGGATGAATAAGTACATATCCAAGATACACAAACAAAACAGATGTAATGATTCCTATAAAAACTAGCATTACTTAACACTCCCTTTCTGAATTACAGAATCAGCCCAACGAACAAGTCCCAGCATTACTGCTCCCAAACCAAAAATGGCAGCTACCATTAGAATATCTAGCATTTAAATCCCCCCCTTTTTTGATTATTCATCCAGTGACATTTACAAAACATCACCATATGAAAGCATAAAAAATAGACCATACGTACTCCTTCCCCAGTTGAGCAATTGAGACCAAGAACCAGAATAGAAACACCTCAAAAAGAGATATTCCTGTAAAGGATTCTTGTCATAATTGATCATATTGGAGAAAAAGTATGCATGGTCTACTTAGCGCCCAGCAAGCCTGTAAGGCTTCCTTTGCGTCCTGTCTTCCAGTTTACTTTTTCTAAAAATAGGCATAATAAAAAGACCTACTTAGTTTCTCAGGCTGCCCTCTTGCTTAAAAACAAAAAAGCCCCCTGAATAAGGTGGTCTTTAGACCTCCTTCGCTTTAGCCGACGAAGTTAGCTGACGGGTAGGATGGCGAAAGAGTTTCTCATCCCTTCTGGTTCCCCAGAATTAACCCCAAAAAATTGGTTCCTCCGTTCCTGAATAAATCAGGATTAAGCCGTCTATTTACTTATGCTGTTATTCTATTTCGTTAATTAGTATTTGTAAACAGCCAATTTTATGTAATATTCCGCTGAATTTATAGGTTTTTTTTGGTTTTTCATTAATTATCTCTTAATTTCTCATTTTTTCTCTTTATTTTACTTTTAATGCCTATTTTTTTTACTATTGACATTATATAAATTGCAAGTAATATAATGTTCATGATTTAGATAGAAATATGTAAATAGATCCGGGGGTTTTGGGGATGGCTAATTCTAAGAGGAAACTAGAGGCTGAAATCAGCTCAGCATTTATTAAATTTCAGAGAGAATTACTTGGACGTGGTCCACAGGAAGCAAAAACATACATCGTACAGGACATGGTCATAACACGCTTCAAAGGCGTATTAACCACCGAGGAGAAGCATCTTGTAACCCACGACACAGGCAGAAAACTAGTAAAGCAAATGAGACAAGTCTTACGTGAAATGTATAGTCATGATTTTGAAAAAATAGTAGAAGAATTTACAAAATGTAAGGTCTTATCTAGTCATAGTGATATTAGTACAAAGATTGGAGAAAGAATTGAGGTTTTTATTGTTGATAAAGATTTAGAAAAATCACTTGAAGACTAGCTTAAAAAGCTCTACCTCTCAAGTAGAGCTTTTTCCTTTATTGACCCATAGAAAAATTAGTAATGCTATTGATAGTACGTAAGAAACGTAACTTACACTAGGAAAGGAATCTTGATTTTTTACACCAATTCCAATCAAAGCCCATATAAATACCAAGACATAATAAGTGTCTTTTTCTTTAATATAAAAAATCCCCGCCAGTAATGCAGCGACCCATAGCATAATAACGGTCCACACAATTTGTGATATTCCCCAGCCATTCCATTGAATATAAACCAGATAATAGCTAATATTTGCAATCAATGCCACACTCACCCATCCCAAATAGATGGATATAGGGATTACATCTATCTTTAGAGGGTGAAAGCTTTTTACTTTTTTATATAGAAAAATAAGTGTAATCAAAAAAGCAATCATGACTAAAACGGTATAGAAAAAGTACTCATAATGCCATAAAAAAATCCACAGGATATTTAACATACAGGTAAGCAGAAAAAGTCCACTAGTAGATTGGTAAAGAGGAAGATTTCTTCGGTTCTTCGGCAGCTGTCTGAGCACCCAGATAAAGAGTAATAAGTAAATGAGTCCCCAAATACTAAATACATAGCCTGCAGGTGTAAATAACACATTTAACCTATTAGAAATTTCGCCCGTAGTCTGTCCGTTTAGCGGCAAAGTATTAGCTAATGCATTAACAATAACCACTAATAATAGACCAAGAAAATTTAAACCAAACCGAATCATCCTATTCCCCCTTACTTTTTTATTAGATTGTATGCCTCTAACGCTCTTTCCCTTGCAAAAGAATGTTCAACAATGGGAAAAGGATAGGAAGTACCTAGCTCTACCCCTGCCTCACGGAGGATCGCATCAGACGCTGTCCATGGGCAATGGATATATTTAGCCGGCAGGTGTTTTAATTCTGGTACCCATTGACGAATATAGTCGCCAGCTTCATCAAATTTTTGTCCTTGGATAATGGGATTAAATATTCGAAAGTACGGTGCTGCATCAAACCCACAGCCAGATACCCATTGCCATCCCATCGAATTATTTGCCAAGTCTGCATCCAGCAGCGTTTCCTCAAACCATGAAGCCCCTCTTTGCCATGGTACCAATAAATGCTTTACTAAAAAGGAGGCGGTTACCATCCGGACCCGATTATGCATCCAACCGGTTTCCCATAATTCTCGCATCCCGGCATCAATTATTGGAAAGCCCGTTCTACCTTGTTTCCATGCAGCAAATTCACCCTCCCGCTCCTCCCAAGGGAAAAACATGAATTCCTTACGGAGAGGGGAATCAATCATTTCTGGGAAAGAAACAAGTTGATGGTAACCAAATTCCCTCCATACTAACTGTCTTAAAAATCCGTCAATATCTTTCTGACCATCGTTAGAAACAATATTCTCTTGTTCCACTAATTGATGCCACATCCACCTCGGACTAATTTCTCCCCAGGTTAGATGAGGAGACAGTCTTGAAACTTGTTGAACAAATGGATAGTCTCTTTTTATCGAATATCCTGACAGCCTTTCCTCTATAAATTGCTCCCACTGAGCTAATGCCCCTTTTTCCCCCGGCACCCAATAACCCTTAAATTTTTTATACCATGCTCTAGTTGGCAATAAACCTAGTTCTTCTATATTTAAAGTTTTGATATCTGAATGTGTACTATTGAAGTTGGTAGGTAAGCTTTTGGAAAGTGGAATAGGCCTCTGTAAGCATTTCTTCCAAAAAGAGGTAAATACTTTATAGGGCTGACCTTGATTATTGACTATTGATAAAGGTGGAAACAACAGGTTGGAGTGAAAGCTTTTTACCTCTATACTTTCCTTTTCTAGAGCTTCTTTAATCTGTTGGTCGCGAAATCTAATCTCAGGCTCGTATCTTTCATTAAAAAATACAGCCTGAGCGCCTGTTTCTTCAATCAGTTCCTTAAGTATAGGAATGCTCCTACCTTTTCGAACAATTAACTTTGCTCCCCGGACTTGTAATGCTCGGTCTAATTCTATCAGGGAATGGTGGAGCCACCAGGAAGCAGCTTCACCAACTACCTTTTTTGTTTCTTCCTCAGGCGGACAGATAAAAACAGGAACAATACTCCCTTGCTCAACTCCTGAAAATAATGCTTCATTTTCTTGAATTCGCAGGTCTCTGCGAAACCAAATGATCGTTTTTCTTTGTTGCATCTTTCTCTCCGTCCCGTTTTATACTAAAACCTCATCTAATGTGTGAGTTAAGTGGATATACTGTAACTGGATTCTGTTTGCCAAATATTTTACGGCTCCCGGTCCCCCTATGTAAAACTGAGTTTTCTTACAATCAGAAGCAAAACTCTCAAGCTTGGATAATATTCCCGGGTCCTGTTCGAAAGGAAATGTCGTGGTAGCTGACAAAATCACTTTATCTGGCTCCAATTTTTGAACCGTCTTTTCAATTGACCCTTCAGCTGGGGAAGCGCCTATTAAGATCGTTTTCCACCCCTTTAACATTGCTTGAATAAGGAGGATGAGAACTGGAACTTCATGTTGTTCATACGGCAAACAGGCACCTAAAAGGGTCGGTGAATTTTCCCTGTATTTAAAATTCCTTCTTAATTGAACAAGAAAATCTCGTACTGTAAGACTTGCAAGCGATTCCTGATACTCTCCCCATTGCCCCTTTTCCCATCGATTCCCAACTTCATGTAAAAACGGGATCACGACAGATTGAATGAAAAATTCTAATCCCTTTTGGTGATAGGCCTGTTGGAGAATAATATTCATTGCGGCTTCGTTGCAGTGGGTGCCTTCCTTCAGCAAATCGAGAACAAATTCGTTTAACTCCTCATATTGATTCTTCTTTTTCCAGCCAGCATCCAATAGGCTATGATCAGTTGGAGAACCACCCTTCTCTACAAGATATGCTGCTTGTTTAACGGTATGTCCCTGGTCAACCAATCCTTTGACTTTCAATATGGTATTAATATCTACCTCACTATATATCCGATATCCATTTTCTAATCTTTCAGGATTAACAATTTGGTATCTCTCTTCCCATTTTCGAATAACCTGTTTTGACAATCCGGTAATTTCAGATACTTGTTGGATAGAATAGGTTGCATTTTCGATATTCATTTCTATTTATTTCATCCTCTCGGCATGTTGGAAAAAACTTCTCATGACTATTTAGTCCAGTATATACCAAGCCACAACCTTGTACAACGCCAGAAAAACAACTATACAAACATTTGACATACTTCCTTCATCCAAAGATAATAAAAGAAAATCCATAGTGATGGAATAAGGAAATGAGGACATTCATTGGAAAAACTACAGATAAAAAAAGCTGTCCTTGCTGGGTTGATTTCTGGTGTATTTTTGGGCCTATTTTTGAAAGTGGTTGAAAAGACTACTTCTCTTAAGGTTTATACACTATTATTAAATGTGGATTATGTTCCTATCATTCAACGTTTTGAGGTTTCTGAGATCATTGAATTTAGTATCCACTTATTTATTTCTGTTGTTATGAGCGTATGTTTACTATTTTTACTTAACAAAAAATATATCCCCACCAAAAAAAGAATCCTATTCATTACCCTAATTTGTTTAGTTATCGGGATCTTTCTGTATCCTACGACCCTTTTATCAGACCGCACACCTTCAATATCCAATCTTCCGGCTTTAGGTTTTTGGCTTTTGGGTCATTCCCTTTACGGTGGGATGTTGGGTTTCCTATTAAAAAATAGTTAGAGAGTGCTTAATAGGTGGATCTTACTAAGCTTCAATGCAGTGAACCTCATTTTGGATGGATCCTTGAAGAGCTGCCAAAAGTATCATTTTCTTTTTCTTGTCACTCACGATCGCTCTACTTGTATACACTTGGTACTCATTCTGTCTTACTGCCTCCATAATGGCTGCATAATAACCTGAAGCTAGTTTAATAGAAAAGGCGCTCTTTTCAGGATAGGATTCAATGTTTTCTAACCCCTTTGAAAACCAATCCTCAGCCACATTCATTAGACCCGTTATCATTCGCTTAAAGCGAAAATTGACAACGTTTGTCTCAAACTCCTCTTGTGTATAATGATATTGCTCCATCCATTCCCTAGGAATATATCGGCGTCCTCTTTGTTGATCTTCTCCTATATCCCGGATAATGTTCACAATCTGCATCGCTTTTCCAAGGTACACGCCCGCAAGTTCTACCTCACTCGAAGGTTGATCATGAAGAACAGGAAGAAGCATCTCCCCCACAGAACCGGCGACTCTTTCACAATATAATTCGAGCTCTTCCATTGTTTCATAGTTTGTTAGGGTCGTATCCATTTTCTGCCCGGATATCTGCTTATAAAACGGCTCTTTTGAAATGGGAAAGCTACTAAATAGCCACCTTAAACATGGCCAGATAAAGTGACCCTCCGCTGTTTCCACATGATCAATTAAAGTCTCAAGCTCGCTTAATGTATAGGGTGAGGATTCCGGCTGATCAACAGAATCATCAATCATTCTACAAAAAGCATAAATAACAAACACCGCTTCTTTTCTTGGTGAAGGTAAAAAACGAAAAGCCGCATAAAAGCTCGCAGAATGCCTCTTCATCAATTCCTCACAAGCAGAGATTAAGTTTGAATCAATCACGTTCTCAGCTCCTTTTTTATTAGCTCACTTAATAGTCGCGCCCCCTGTAGCACGATTGGAATACCCCCACCAGGGTGAATCGAGGCTCCCACACTGTACAATCTATCAATCTTAAAGGGAGATAACTGCGGTCTAAATCCTCCTGATTGAAATAGATTAGGAGCAATCCCAAAGCTTCCCCCTTGATATAATCCGTCACGAATTGAATCTGCCGGGGTACGAATCTCCATCCATTCCACCGCTTCACGCAAACCGATAAAGTGCTTTTCTGCTTTCATTAAAACCTGCTCAGCTAGCATCGGTCCTGTAGTTTCCCAATCGATCTGATCTCCTGACGGTACTGGAATTAAGAAATATAGAACACTTTCCCCAGGTGGAGCCGCTTCATCCTCCAGTGCAACCGGATTAAACACATAATAGGATGGGTCTTCAGGTATTTGTTTTGTCTTAAATACTTGAGTCATATTCTTTTCAAAATCTTTCGGCAAAAAGAACTGATGGGCTTTTGCCTTTGGAAATCGCTTTGAAACACCAAGGTAAATCAACACACAGCCGGAAGAAGGCTGAAATTTCTTGTCCTTTTTCTTTTTTCCCATCATTGAATAAAGATTGGGAAAATCACCATTAAAAATAACTGCATCGTAGAAAGTCGTTTCGTTATTCACAGACAAACCTTTGCACACACCCGCTTCAATGAGGAGGCGATCCACTTTTGAATGGAGATTAATTTTAACTCCCTGTTCTATACATGCTTTTTCTAAAATGGGAATAAGACTCCCGTACCCTCCCTTTAAGTACCAAATACCATGGGCATGCTCACTATAGGAAACTAATCCGTATAGGGCCGGCACCTCATATGGCGAACCACCGATATACAGAGATTGTAAGGAGTAAGCCTCTTGAAGTTTAGGATGAGAAAAATAAGAGGCATTAAAATTCTTTAAGGTTTTGTATGCTTTGGATTGTGCTAATAGTTTGATATTTTCTATCGTTAGAAAATCCTGCTTGCGTTTAAATGTCTTGCTCAAAAAAGCTTCCATCCCTAATTCGAAAACGTTGGCCATATCTGAAAGGTATTTTAGAAGATTCTTTGACTCCCCAGGAAACTTCTGCTCCAATTCTTTAAGCTGTGTGGGTAAATCTCTGTACTTCGTATACGTTGACCCATCATGAAAATGAAGATCATATAAAGGCTCGCATGGAATCAATGGAATATCTTCCTTCGAGATTCCAGCCTCTTCTAAAATACTTAATAAAAGCTCCGGTAAAAGTACGATGGTCGGTCCTTGGTCAATTTGGTAACGTCCGTTGCCTTGGAAGGTCAGCCTTCCACCCAGGTATCCTTCCTTTTCAAAAATGGTTACTTGATGGCCTTGTTTTGAAAGCAGCAAGGCAGATACCAAGCCTCCAACCCCAGCCCCTACAATGCCTATTTCCATAGCACGGGCTCCTTCCTGTCTAAGGAATGTTGCTTTTCCTTATAGAGGTTATTTTTCACATATTTCTGGTTTAATAGAGTGGCACTGATTTTGGCTGATTCAAAAATCGTTGGTAAACCGCTGCCAGGATGTGTTCCTCCACCTACTAAGAAACAATGATCCACATCCTCAAATTTGTTATGCGGACGGAAGTACATCATTTGACTCAGGTTGTGAGCAAGACTAAAGGTAGCTCCTTTATAGACATACATTTCATTTTGCCAATCGAGCGGAGTAACGATTTTTTCCACCTCAATATGGGATCTAATATCATGTAATTCAGGTTCTAATTCTAAACGGGATAAAACCTTTTCCCTTACTCCATGCTTCTCTTTTTCCCAATCAATATCTGCCTGTAAATTAGGAACTGGCATGAGCACATATAGAGCCGACTTCCCTTTTGGCGCAAGAGTTGGATCAAGCCTTGAAGGATTATGGACATAAATGGATGGATCCTCAGATAACTTCATCTCTTTGGTCATCTCATCCACATTTTGTTTATAGTCTTCAGCAAAAAGGATCATGTGGTGCGGCAAATTTAATGGTTTATTTATCCCTAAATACAGCATAAAGGTGGAGCAAGAGAGTTTCTTCTTTTCGAGATTTTCCTTACGGTATTTCTTTAAATCCCTTTGCTTGAAAAGGTTAGTTGCTGCATGCCCGAAATCAGCATTAATAATGACATCATCTGAAGGCACCATTTCCCCATTTTCAAGGAGAACTCCCACTGCCTTTTTCTCTTTTACCACTACTTGCTTAACACCCGTACCGGTATGGATTTTCCCGCCATACTCCTCGATAACTTGTGCCATTGCTTCACAAAGCTTATTCACCCCTCCTATTGGATGAAACAACCCAAAACGGTGTTCTAAATAAGAGAGAATAGTAAACGTTCCGGGACATTCCCAAGGTGACATGCCCAAATATTTTGCCTGGAAGGAAAAGGCCCATTTCAACCTCTCGTCATTAAAATAGTTTGATAATCGGCCATATACCGTATCAAGAGCATTTAATTTTGGGAAGGCAGATACCATATTTCTTGTTATAAGATCGGTTATTTTTGTAAATGGCTGTTGAAGCAGTTTGGTTACCCGGTCAAACTTTTCTCCCTCAATCTTCATGAATTGATCGTAACCAGCTCCATTACCCGGGAACTTATTTTCAATTTCCTGTATCATTTCCTCGTAATTACGGGTAGGTGTAAAAGATAAGCCTTTAAATTTTAATGTATATAATCGATTAATCTCCTGTATCTGAACGTAGTCTTGTAATTGGCGTCCTGCCATCTGAAAGATTTCTTCCAGAATACCTGGCATCATAAAAAAGGTGGGTCCTAAATCAAAGTTGTACTCACCCAAGGTTAATCTAGAAGTCCTCCCCCCGATATATGACTGTTTCTCATAGACCACTACCTCATAACCCTTGGCTGCAAGCAGCATAGAGACAGCTAACCCACCTGGTCCTGCTCCGATGACAGTTACTTTTTTACTCCTGCTCAAGTGTCGCCACCTCCTTTATCAGTTTATTTAGATTATACATATCGTATAACTTTTGTACAATGTTTTTGATGAGAAATTATACATATTTATTTTCACTTAATGTCCTAAAAAACCTCAACTTCTATAGAAACTTCTGTCAAACTAATCAAATCTCGTACAACGTTTGTATAATCTACATATACAAAAAAGTCTCTTCCACTTAAATGGAAGAGACTTTTTGCATTATATATAAGTACAGGTTGACTTGCTTATCGCTCGCACGCCCAATTATCTTTATCCCTATCATGCCTTGCTTCATAGGCAGGATGTGTAGATGGTACTCCATTAGGATATACCTTTCTCATTTCAGTACAATTTTTGAAGGATTCTGTTTTACCAGTTGATTCACTCCCTGAAGTTGTTCCTCCTGAAGTGCCTTCACTTGATGATGTCGTCGAACTATTATTAGATTTCGATGAATTTTTCTCCCATCTGAAGTCACTATCGTGTCTCCATCAACGACTCTTCCAACAGTAATAAGCTCTAATCCCCATCGCTTTGCCAAATCTTCATTCTGTTGCTCTGAGTCAGCTTGTGTCTCCTGTTCTTCCTTTTCAGCCTTTACTTGTTCTTCAGGCGATTTTTGTTCTTTAACCGCTGCTTTCTCTTTCGTTTCCTCTTTTTCTATATTCGGTTGGGTCTGAGAACAGCTGGTTAATATGATGGAAGAAGTTAAGAGAAGAGCTAGTACAAAAAGAAACCCTTTTACCATTTTAATAATTCATTTCCCCTTTTAACAAACTGAAGAATTGAAAAAGGAACCCTTAAGGTCCCTTCATCAATTATATGATCGAATTATACACCTTTTCCATCACGTTTTTAAAGTTTTCATCTATTTCTTTTTCGTTGATTGTTAACAGCTCTCGATCAAACATGACCCATTGACCATCAATCATAACATGAATAATGTTTTCTTCTTTTGTTTCAAATATCAAATTATGAACAACAGTAGAAAATTCTTTGCTATTAATCTGTGGAATCAATGGATCCTTTT
Source organism: Neobacillus sp. Soil_C_43 (assembly GCF_057656715.1). Lineage (NCBI taxonomy): Bacteria > Bacillati > Bacillota > Bacilli > Caryophanales > Bacillaceae > Neobacillus > Neobacillus sp. Soil_C_43. The sequence continues at coordinate 126,136 of NZ_JBDGJV010000009.1, read as the reverse complement.
TAATAAACACCAGATCCGCTTTGTACCCTTCCTTGATTGCTCCTAGATCATTCTGCAGATATGCCTTTGCTCCATTCACAGTTGCCATTTTAAAAATATCTTCCGCCTGGAAACGATTAAATGGACTGCTTAGTTTTAATAAATAATAGGCAGTTTTCATCGTTTCCCAAATATCTACGCTAGCAAAATCAGTTCCAAGGCAAACATTTACACCCTTTTCAAGCATTTTACTTACAGGTGCCATACCTGCGCCCGACCACAAATTCGAATTAGGGCAGTGGACGACAGATGATTGAGTTTCGGCAACGAGTTCAATATCCTTCTCACTCATATGTACTCCATGATAAAGAACCGTTTTATCATCCAACAGCCCCTTCTCTTTATATAACTCTATTGAAGACCTTTCAAAATTTGCGTAAATGATATCTCGTCTCCAATCATTCTCCATACAGTGAGTCATGTAAATCGTGTCATACTCATTTTTCGTCCGAACGCAAGCATCTAACGATTCTTCTGTAATATCTTCCTCTTCTAACAAATGAGTCCCGAACGAAACGTTCCCCACATATTTTTGATAGGATTCCTCTATTTTCTTATGTGTATCTAAAATCCCTCGCAAACCTATTTTATCAATCGCTCCGGCCACTAAATCAGGCCAATAGGCCGGTTCATTTTCACTAACGAAGGTAATTCCTTTCTTCACCGTCTCCGCGTTAGCCTTTAAGCAAACCCATTCATATTCCTCACTTGATAATTTGTCCAAGTTCTCGAAGAATTGTGTTTGAATCCTTCCTTGCTCACTATCATTACACCAGGATTCAATCTTCATATCTCTAGCAATTCCTTTTGCTAATAAGGAATATCCATGGAAATGCGCGTTAAATAGGCCAGGAATAATAATATAATCCTGACAATCTATTATTTTATCATCATTAACTACATCGTTTTCACAATCAATCTTAATGAAACCATCATGAATGAAAAGATCACCATTCACCAAATTACAATTTTCGTCTAAGTAACTAGCATTTTTAAAAAGCATGTCTTCACTCCATGTATTAATTTTCCATACTTACCAAACAATTGTACACCAAAAAAGCGGTTCAAAACTACTTTTCGAACTTTTTTCGAACATTCTCTAATCTAAGTGGAATCGCCAAAATTCTCCGCATTATTCTACAAATTTCTATTTTAGACATTGATATATTTTAAGACAGTACAAGGGTAAAAAATTTTTTCTATTTAAGGAGGAAGTTTTATGGCAGTAGAAGAAAAAGCACTTGAACAAAAGCAAATTGGAGCAATGATTGAGAGGCTTGCTCAAAAAGGTGAACAGGCATTAAATGTATTCCGCACCTTAAATCAAGAAAAAGTCGATCAAATTGTTAAAAGTATGTCTCTCACTGCTTTAGAAAATCATGATAAGCTCGCTAAAATGGCTGTAGATGAAACCAATCGAGGATTATTTGAAGATAAGATTTCAAAAAACATGTTCGCAACGGAGATGATTTATAACAGCATTCGTAACCTTAAAACCGTAGGCATTATAAGTGAAAACGAGCATGAAGGTACATATGAGCTAGCTGAACCCGTCGGTGTAATTGCGGCGCTTGTCCCCATTACGAACCCTACATCGACAGTCATTTATAAATCACTCATTTCACTAAAGACAAGAAATCCAATTATATTTTCTTTTCATCATTTATCTCAGAAATCTGGAATTATAACTGCACAGCTCCTGAGGGAAGCTGCGATTAAAGCGGGCGCCCCTGAAAATTGCATTCAATGGTTAGATGAGCCCTCCCGTGAAGCCATTCATTCTCTCATGAGACATCCAAAAGTATCACTCATCCTTGCTACTGGGGGATCAAGTATGGTTAAGGAAGCTTACAGCTCCGGCAAACCTGCAATTGGGGTCGGTCCTGGCAACGTCCCTTGCTATTTTGAAAAAACAGCCAATGTGAAGAGTTCTGTCCAAGATCTGCTTCTATCCAAGACATATGACAATGGGATGATCTGCGCATCTGAGCAGGCCCTCATTATTGATAAAGAAATCTATTCGGAAGTCATTTCTGAAATGATGGCTAACAAGTGTTATTTTCTTAACGAAACTGAAAAACAACAATTGGAACATCTAGCGATAAAAAAAGATACTAGTTCCCTTAACCCAATGGTTGTTGGGTTACCCGCCTTTAAAATCGCCGAAATGTCAGGTATTGAAGTTCCGTTAGAAACGAAGGTACTTGTGGTTGAATTAGAAGGGGTTGGACCAAATTACCCGCTTTCCTGTGAGAAATTAAGCCCGATTCTTGCCTGCTACAAGGCAAATAATGTGGAGGAAGCTTTCGATCTTGCTGAACAGACATTAGAATATGGCGGACTAGGTCATACCGCTTCCATCCATACTTCAGATGATAGAATTATTGAACAGTTTGCGATGAGAATGAGAGCAGGAAGGATTCTTGTTAACACACCATCCGCTCAAGGAGCAACGGGTAATGTATATAATGATTTTCTACCTACCCTAACCCTCGGCTGCGGTACCTATGGTGGAAACTCCGTCTCAGTTAATGTAGGAGCCATGCATTTACTAAATATTAAAAAGGTAGCAAAGAGAAACATCAATGCCCAAGTCCTAAGAACTCCACCACAAATCTATTATAAAAAGAACTCCATCCAGACTTTAGAATTTATTCCTGATATTTCAAATGCATTTATAGTAACTAGTCCAAGCTCAATCAGAAATGGCTATGTAGATAAGGTCATTCATTTTCTAAAAAAACGACCCGATTTTAAACATTTTGATATTTTTTCAGAAGTGGAGCCTGATCCAAATATTGAAACCGTCCAAAAAGGAGCAGAATGTATGAGACATTCCCAACCGGATGTCATTATTGCTTTGGGAGGCGGTTCTGTCCTTGATGCAGCGAAGGCCATGTGGCTCTTCTACGAACATCCTGATACTAACTTCGATGCATTAAAACAAAAATTCTTAAACCCAAGAAAACGCGTAGTCACCTATCCAAAATTACGAGGTAAAGCAACGCTTATTGCCATTCCAACGACCTCTGGAACAGGTTCTGAGGTGACTTCCTTTGCAGTTATTACGGATAAAAAAGCAAATATAAAATATCCTCTATCAGATCCTGAACTCTTACCGGATATTGCTATTATTGACCCGCAATTTACGATGACAGTACCTAAGCATATTACCGCTGATACCGGGATGGATGTATTAACCCATGCACTTGAAGCGTATGTTTCAGTTGTCGCAAATGATTTTACAGACGGTCAAATTATCAAAGCTATTCAGCTTGTGTTCGAATACTTGCCAAGAGCTTACCATGATAGCACTGACGCTCTTGCAAGAGAAAAAATGCATTATGCATCAACCATGGCTGGACTTGCTTTCAACAATGCTTTTTTAGGAATAAATCATAGTCTTGCTCATGCATTAGGGGCTGAGTTTCACATTGCACACGGGCGAGCAAATGCAATTTTCCTGCCGCATGTCATTCGTTATAATTCGAAAAAACCTACAAAGTTTACTCCGTTTGCTGGTTACGAATATTTTATCGCCGACCAGCGATATGCTGAGCTTGCTAAGATGCTTGGTTTGCAAGCTCGAACAACGGAGGAAGGGATCGATAGTTTAATTGGAGCTATTATCAACCTAGCTAAAGAGCTAGACATGCCATTGAGCATTGAAGAATGTGGTATTAACTATTCTGAATTTGAAAATAAAGTTGACCTATTGGCCTTACATGCATTCAATGATCCAGATACGAATGTCAATCCGAAGCGCCCGCTAACTAGGGAATTGGCAGAGATATTACGGCAAGCCTACAAAGGGATTTAACCGTAAAGAACAAAAGGAAGGGGCATTTGAATTAGCCTCTTCCTTTCTTACAGAATACCTTCAATTAATCAGCTAGTGACCGGTAACGTCCACTGAAATAAATTAGTGGCTCGGCATCCTCGATGTGAATAGCTGTCACTTTTCCAATCAACAAGGTATGATCTCCTTCGATATGTTCTGCCGATACTTCGCAGGCAATCTGCGCAACCGCCCCTGCTAATACTGGTTTTCCATCTAGATAGTCAAACACTACTTCTCGGTGCTCCTTAATCTGCCCAGCAAAAATCATTGAGAGTTCTTGTTGGTCGGCAGATAGAATATTGACAGAGAACATCTTACTCTTTTTTATTTTCTCAAGAATTCGAGCTTTTTCAGCTACAGAAATGACTACAAGCTTCGGATTAAGTGAAACGGACATAAAAGCGTTAGCTGTCATGCCCTGTACATCACCGTCTACCTCTGTAGCTACTACAGTTACCCCTGTCGCAAATTTTCCCATAGCGTTTCTAAACTGACGATCATCCATTTAATCTCCTCCTCTTCATCCGCCAAGATTGTAAAGAATGATTCCAAAACAGGCAGTAAATAACAAAATATTTAATCCCAACCCTATTAATGCTCCTTGACCTAATCGTTTCCTCCCCTTTGCAAAGCTTACAATTGGTATCACAATAATGGCGACTACTGCTATACATACATAGGCCATAAATATAGGTGAAACTACCAGTAATATGAATAAGCCTAAAAGGTAAATACCCATGCTCAAACCAATTCCAAGCCATAAATCTTTTAATGAGCCATCCTTCTGGGTCTTTTGGTTATGAGTCATTCCTTGTTCTCCCCTCACCTTTGTTATTCGGCATTTATGAAAGTTCTAGCCTCTAACTCTGCTTGAATCTTTTTTAGTTCCTGCTCTTTCTCATCGCGATAAAATAAATTGTACGTATCAAATGGGATGATTCTACCATCTGGATGAGCGATATGAACGCAGGATTTTTTAACGGATCGCACATCAAAATTGTACGCATCTAAAAACTGCATAATGATGACCCGAAATACGTTATCATAGCCAATTTCGCCTGGCATAGATACTTTTGGCAAACAGCAGAGTAAATCCTTTAGGGAGAGTGAGGCAGAATCGGGTGAATGATTTAAAGAAAATAATTTAAAAATCATATTTTTGATATTGTCATCCTGTTCAAAAACAATGGTATTGCGTTCACCTTCTAATAAAATATTAGGATCAATAAGGCCAGTTAATGGTGTTGCTTCGCCGTTCATTTTTAATGCATACCCCATTGCCAAACAGTCCGGGTGGCAGGGAACAGGAATAATATCCTTTGAGCCAAAAACATTGGATTGTTCAATGATCATCTGTCTTACTTCACTAAGTGTAAGGCGATTTGTCGCTGGATCGTATTCTTCCAATCTCCCTGCAGCCTGAATCGGTTGGAAGGTAACTCCTCGAACACATTTCTGTTTTAACCCATATTGAATAATTTTGCCGACCTCATGATCATTTAAGCCCTTCTTTAAGGTTACAACCAAGGTTGTAGAAATATTAAATTCATTTAAATGTTCAATTGCTTTTTTTCTTACATCCCTTAAATCTACCCCTCTTAATTCTTCTAGTGTTTCTTTTTCAAAGCTATCAAACTGGAGATAAATTTCAAAACCAGGAGTGTAAGTGGCAAGCCTTCTCACAAACTCTTTATCTGTTGCCATGCGAAGACCATTGGTATTCACCATTATATGTCGGATCGGTCTTGATTTTGCCATATCAAGTATGTCAAAAAACTGTGGATGGATGGTGGGTTCCCCGCCACTAATCTGAACAATATCTGCGTGTCGTTCATTTTTAATGATATTATCGAGCATGAATTCAATTTTCTCTAAGCTTCGGAAGCTTCCTTTTTGAGGAGAGGATTCCGCATAGCAGATGGGGCATTTTAGGTTGCATCTTTCCGTAATTTCTAAAAGCGTCAAACAGCTATGCTGTTCGTGGTCCGGGCAAAGTCCACAATCATATGGGCAGCCATATTTAATAGGTGTATTCCATCGGTATGGCATTTCCGATGGTTTAATAAACTCACGACACCATTTATAATAAGCGACATCAGTTGAAATCAAGACCTTCTCCCTACCGTGCTTCATACAATGCTTCACAAGGTATACCTTTTCATTTTCAATAATCACTTTCGCTTCTACCTTTCGCAGACAGGTAGAACAGATACTGTTTGTCAGTTCATAAAATAAATAGGGACGGTTAGGCATGAATTTCTCTCCTTTTTTCGGTTTGTTTTTTACTGATCAGCCATATGTAATACGTAATTCCTAGTAAACTAGCAAGTTGGATATTATTTAGAATCCAGTAAGGATGTGGAGTTGGTTTAATAAAATCGATCATTAGGCGAAAGAAAAGATACCCTAGCATAAATAATTGAAATAACAGACCTTCCCACCCTAAATGTTTTCTATTTAAATAAATAAGAAAGAAGATGAGGATGCCTAAGAAAGCGATTTCATACAATTGAGTGGGATGCCGAAGAATACCATCTCCAAAATCTACGCCCGTTGCCCATGTGGTTGGAACACCATAGGTATGATCATCTAAACCAGTTAAGAAGCAGCCAATTCTTCCAATCATCATTCCAACAGAAAGAGGTAAAACGAAATCATCCCCCGTTGAACGCGTCCATCCAATGCATTTCTTAGCTGTCTCCACCCCAATTAAGCCGCCTAACAATCCGCCCACAATTGTTTTTCCCTCTACTAAATAAATTAGGTTATTCCAGTTTTCCAGTGTCTTCACCGGATCTTCTAACCAATAAAGAAGTTTTGAACCTATGGCAGCACCTAATGTTGCACCAACTATCACCCAAAGTGCTTTATCCATAGGTATTCGTTCCTTATTTCTTGTATATAAATATACGCGAAATCCAATAAAATAGGCTAAGGATTCAAATATCAAATGCGGATGCACACCAAAAATATAGAAAGGGAAATTCATCATCTACTACTCCTTTCTTTACTATATTCTTCCATGATGATAAATATATTAACACAATTTTTCAAAAAAACTGTAAATTTTTCCGAAAATACAAATCATTTCAGTAATAGAAAGAATAAAAGCAAAACCGTCCAAATATTTAATAGATTTGTGCTACTATTAATTCGACACCTTTTAAAAAAATGGAGGTTATCATCATGAAAATATTAGTTGTTGGAGCTGGTGCGGTCGGAGGTTATTTTGGCGGCCGATTAGCTGAAAAAGGAGAAAATGTTACCTTTCTTGTTCGGGAAAATAGAAAGAAACAGCTAGAACAAAATGGACTACTCATCCAGAGCATCCATGGAAACATACATATAAAGCCACAACTACTTCTCTCTGGAGAGGCAGCAGAAGCCTTTGACGTTATATTGATGTCCACGAAGGCTTATCACCTTGATTCGGCAATTGAGGACGTCCGCCCTTACATTGGAAAGGATACTATGATCCTACCGCTTCTGAATGGGATGTCACACATCGACAAGCTGGTTGAATCCTTTGGTGAAAAAAATGTCCTTGGTGGGCTTTGCTTTGTGGAATCCACCCTTGACCAGCATGGAACCATCATTCAAACTAGTCCTATCCACGACCTAGTGTATGGTGAAAGAAATGGAGAAAAATCTGAACGAATAACACGTTTAGAGAACGTTCTTACGGGGACAAAAGCCAATATTCTGCTTTCAGATAAGATTAACCAAGAGATGTGGGTAAAATATTTATTCATTTCCACTCTTTCCGGAATCACTTCCTTGTTTAGGTCTCCAATCGGACCCATCCTTGAAAATAAAGAGGGACTAAATACGATTGAGAAGGTGCTGCATGAAACGGCTACTATTATGAGAAGTATCCATGCACCCCTGCCAGAAGGTATTGAAGACTTACAAAAGGATAAATTACTAGCCATGAATTATGAAATGAAGTCCTCGCTCCAACGAGATATGGAAAAGAGTTTGCCCATTGAAGCAGATCATTTATATGGTTACCTATTAAACTTAGCTAACATAAACGATATCGATGCTCCCACTTTAATAATCATTAACCTGAATTTAAAAATATATGAAACAATGAACCTCTAAACAGTACTTGGGGAAATAATTATTAGTTTATTTATTTCCCTTTTTCTTTTTCAATTTCCTGTAAAAGCGATAGCCTTTTCTTACACCGTCCACGATAAAAAAGGGTATGGGCGGATGGAATTTAAGTATATAGGGCCTATAAATCTTGTAATATGCTTTTTTCAAATCTTTCCACTTGTGGCATATACCCTGTTTATAGAAATCAGATACGTCTACGATATACCCTCTTCCGTTATGCATCACGACGTTTTTACCATGAACATCAAAGGGATTTAAGCCAATTTTTCTTGCGTATTCTAATCCAGCATCGATATCCTGAATCACATTTTCAGGTATAGGTACACCCTTTACTAAAGCATCAAATAAAGTAATCCCTTCCAGCTTTTTTAAGATCAAATAATTTTCTCCATAGTCTAAAAGTCTGGAATAGGATTCATGGTTTCCTAATTTTTTATATACCTCTATTTCCTTCTTCAGCTCTTCAGGGTTCCGTCCATAAATTTTTACGACCCAGTTAGGATTGGACTCATGAGCAAAAACTCCCGCGTAATTCCCGCTTCCGATAGTCCTCCACGACTTGGATTGATTTTTTACAATAATGGGATCGAATGGGCCGGGCGATTGTAATTCAATTTTGGTTAATAACTCATTTTCTATTAGCCTTATATATTGTGCGATTTGCATCCGTACCCACCTTCTCTACTCTTCCGATAATATTACATAAATCATAATGTTTTTACTCCATTTCTTCAACCGTATCTTTTCAGCAGTAAGAAACCATAGTACACTTAGAAATAGTTATAATTTGTTCATTATTTAAAAGTGAGGAGATACTGTGAATTTTCCCATTTTAGAAACAAAGAGACTGAAGTTAATTGAAATTACGCATCAGCATGTTGATTCCATTTATGAGGTATTATCTTTAGAAGAAGTAACACGTTTTTACGGAACGAATCGTTTTACCCTACCAATTGAAGCTTCTAGATTAATTGACATGTTCCACAAAAACTTTCATGAAAAAAAAGGGATCCGCTGGGGAATTAAAGTAAAAGAAAATCAAAAGATTATTGGTACAGTAGGGCTGAATGCTTTACATATGAATAATAAGAGGGCTGAAATTGGCTACGAATTACATCCCACGTTTTGGAGAATGGGATATGCCTCTGAAGCTATAAAAGAAGTATTGGCGTTTAGTTTTAATCAATTACATTTGTATCGGTTAGGAGCAGTCGTCTTCCCCGAAAATGAAGCTTCCATCAATTTGCTTATGAAACTAGGCTTTGAGCAAGAGGGCCTTCTACGAGGGTATATTCATCAAAATGATGAATTCCATGATACATGCGTACTATCTTTGTTGCAGCCTGATTGGAAAAGAAGCCAGGAAAATTAGTTCTCCTGGCTTCCATTATTCTCAAAGAAATTCTTCATTGCCTCTGGATCATGTGCTTTTCCATTGTGATAATAAGGATTATCTTCTGATGGTTCTTTTGGGTCGAGGTTCGTTTTGATTACTAACATCGGTGAGGAAGGACTTTCAGCAATCATTCTGTCATTTAATTGATCAAAATCAGACATCTTTTTATTTCCAGGTTGTCTCGGCTCCAACACAAACACCTCCTAGGAATAGCTTGCTGATATTGTCAGTATAACATTCATTAAATTTCCAAAACCTCATAATTCAGAACAGAAAAAAACTAGGAAGTTTTACCTTCCTAGTGGCCTTACTCTTCTTCTGAGCCGACTAAGAACTCTGGATTAAGATCCTCAAATTCTTCGTCGTCTACATCCAATCCCCAATCATCGTCACAGTCTTTGCAGCCATCAGAACTAACGCGAACACAAACCTTTGTTTCGCCAATTACTTCTACAAGGAATTCCCTTTCGACGTGAACGATGATTCGATTACCGTTAGGGGAAATGACTGCTTCCACACAGTTTGGCTGTTGCAACACTTTAGCGCAAATTTCACTGTCATCGATACAGTCATGATCACGATACTTTAACTTGATAACATCAGTATATTGTACCCGTTCAGTTACTACCTCTGTTTTGGTATTATCATTAAACGAGTACCATACATTGATATCATAGTGACCGTGAATCTCTACAGTCTTACCTACTTTTTTCGCGTTGTATTTATGGTTGATAATCCAACAACCAAGAATACTTGTTGGACTGTGCGCCGGGCTAATCGTATGATTGGACTGGGTGAATTTACGTCCTTTCGCTACTACGGCCTTCGTAATTATCTCTCTATATTCTCCCATTTCGCGCGAACCCTCCTCATTCAGTTTCATTTCATCGTATGCTAAATTGTAGACTAGTGTGATATATAATTTTGTGAATACTGGTTAAAAGTTTAGTCATAGTTCATTTTATGCGGGATTTAATGGTGTGTGCCTCTCTTGCCTGTACTTAAAAATGGAGGTCTCTTATGGAGATTCACTCGAGGAGTATACTCATTCTTGAAAAAGAAAGAGGCTGACTCTTTATTTGAGTCAGCCTCTTAACCTAATTAATGCTCGTGATCACAATCGTCGTGGCCATCACAAGATCCGCCGCCATGTTTCATGCTACCGCCTGTTTCACCCATTAATACATCGCCGCCTGTGGAAGTAATAATCTCATCAGTGACTGTGTTTGAAATAGTCGATGCAATTAGTTGCAATAACTCATTAACTTCTAATTGGGATTGCTTAAAATCCTGGACAACAGGAATTTCATCTAGTTCCTGTTCAATTGAAGCAATTTTATCTTCAACCTTCTTTAATGCCTCTGGTTTTCCATAATGTTGTAGATTAACTGCCTGCTTCTGAAGGCCTTTAATATCTGCAATTAATGTTTTTACCTTTGAATTTTCATGGATATGAGTTTCTGCTCGTTTGAAGAAGTCAACTTCCTCAGTTTCTGCTATCATACGTGCCAAATCTGCTGCACGAGCGACGATATCGTCTTTAGTATACTTCGCCACTTTACTTCACCTCTACTGGTTCTAATTCTTCCACCATTTCTCCGTTTAATGACCATGTTTTTGCTTCTGTAATTTTTACTTTTATAATTTTGCCAATCGTTGATTTTGGTGCAACAACGTTGACAAGCTTGCTTCTTGTTGTGTAACCAGCAAGAACATTAGGGTTGTTCTTGCTCTCCCCTTCGATCAGTACATCAAGAACCTGACCTTCATGTTTTTTCATTGCTTCTAATGACATTTCATTAACAAGCTTGTTCAGACGCTGTAAACGTTCTTTCTTAACTTCCATTGGAACATTGTCTTCCATTTTGGCTGCTGGTGTTCCTTCACGCGGAGAATAAATAAATGTATACGCTAATTCATACCCTACTTCACGATAGAGAGACATTGTCTCTTCAAATTGCTCATCCGTTTCGTTCGGATATCCCACAATAATATCAGTGGTTAATGCAACATTTGGAATCGCCGTTTTAATTTTTCTAACAAGCTCTAAATATTGTTCTCTTGTATATTTACGAGCCATGATTTTTAATACATCCGTTGAACCTGACTGGACTGGCAAGTGGATATGATCCATTAGATTGCCGCCTTTAGCTAGAACTTCGATTAAATAATCATCAAAGTCACGCGGATGGCTTGTAGTGAAACGAATTCGCGGAATATCAATCTTACGTAATTCATCCATTAAGTCACCTAGACCATAGTTCATTCCTTCTAAGTCTTTACCATAGGCATTAACGTTCTGACCTAGGAGAGTTACCTCCTGGTAGCCCTGTGCTGCCAAATGACGTACTTCCTGGATGATTTCTTCTGGTCTGCGGCTACGTTCCTTACCGCGTGTATAAGGTACAATACAATACGTACAGAACTTATCGCAGCCATACATAATGTTAACCCATGCTTTAATCTTGCCACGACGTACCTTTGGAAGGTTTTCAATAACGTCTCCTTCCTTGGACCATACTTCAACAACCATTTCCTTTGACATATATGCTTCATGAAGGATGTTCGGCAGGCGGTGGATATTATGAGTACCAAAAATCATATCTACTTGGTTATACGTCTTTAGAATTTTATTAACGACGGACTCTTCTTGAGACATACAGCCACAGACACCTATAAGTAAGTCTGGCTTCTCTAATTTTAGTGCTTTCAGATGACCTAATTCACCAAACACTTTATTTTCAGCATTCTCGCGAATTGCACATGTGTTTAGTAAAATTACATTTGCATCTTCTGTATTATCAGTAGGCTCGTATCCTAACGCTAAAAAGATCCCAGCCATTACCTCTGTATCATGCTCGTTCATTTGGCAACCGTACGTACGGATATAGAACTTTCTGCCTTCACCCATTCCACGGAACTCTTCTGGAATAGCAAAGTCATTGTGATACTTTACTTCTTCTTTACCACGTTTCTTCGCATCCTTTAAAGAAGGTGCAGTAATTACTTGCTCAAAGTACTTGCTGTAATCCTTGGCGGATTTTTTGTCCGAAGAATTAGCCGTTTCTACTTGTTGACCTTCTAAACGTTGCTTTTCATTCATTTGGTTCAAAATCCCCTTTCTTACAAGTTAACATAAACTGATTGCTTCTATTAGTTTCATTATTATTCTTTGTGCTAAGAATAATTTTTTGGTTAATCTGCACATTATTATAGTATAAAGGTTTACTGTAATGAAAACAATAGAAATCCCTGTAAACACGCCCTTTTAGAGGACATTGCTAATCATCTAAAATAAAAAATTAGCCAATTAATAATTGTACTGGATTCCAAGTAAAATTAATGTGATGTAACTCACTATTTTTCATAAAGGTTCTGTTAAAATTGTCTGTTGATTTCCGTTCCAGGATCGAGCGGTTCGTGGGCGTTTCGGCGAGCCTCCTCGGCGCTTGCGCCTGCGGGGTCTCCCCTGAACCGTACTCCCACAGGAGTCTTCGAGCCTTCCACTCCAATCAACAGGGTTAATAATCAACTCTGTTCTTTAACACAGCCTTCATAAAAAAAAATCCCGGGGAACAAAGTTCCTCGGGATTTTTTTTTATTACATAAATTCGCCGACTAATTTATCAAAATAGTTTTGGTCAAGATTAAGGTCCGCTTGAGATAACGGAGCCGGTGAGTACCCTTGGATTAACTCCTGGTAAGATTGACGCTCAGTATTTTGATAGATTAGACCAGTTACAAGTCCATTATGCTTCATTAATGTTTGCATAGCCATTTCACGACTATTTGGATCGTACCCTTCAACATCACTTAGCTTTGTAAGATTTTCTTTGAACCAATCATATGTGTTGACCTTATTATAGGTTACACATGGGCTGTACACGTTGATTAATGAGAACCCTTTATGATTGATACCTGCTTCAATTAGAGCAGTAAGTTCTTTTAAATCAGTTGAAAAGCTTTGTGCAACAAAAGTTGCGCCAGCAGTTAAGGCCATTTCCATTGGAGAAATTGCTTGTTCAATTGATCCCAATGGAGTTGACTTTGTTTTAAAGCCAGCTGCGGAACGTGGTGATGTTTGACCTTTAGTTAAACCATAAATTTGGTTATCCATAACGACATAAGTAATGTCGATATTACGGCGAATAGCGTGAATCGTATGACCCATACCGATGGCAAAACCGTCACCGTCACCACCAGAAGCGATAACTGTTAAGTCACGATTAGCCATTTTAACACCTTGTGCAATCGGTAATGAACGACCATGGATACCGTGGAAACCAAATGAATTGATATAACCAGAAATACGTCCTGAACAGCCGATACCAGAAATAACAGCTAAATTTTCAGGTTCTAAACCAACATTTGCTGCAGCACGTTGCATTGCCGCTTGTACGGAGAAGTCGCCACAGCCAGGGCACCAGTTCGGTTTTACATTGTTTCGAAAGTCTTTAAAAGTGGCCATTTAGAACAACTCCTTACATTTTGTATACACTTCGTGCGGCAAGAACGGATTACCATCATATTTAACATGCTTAACGATTTTCTCAGCATGTCCAACATTCATCTTCATGATATTCGCTAACTGTCCAGTTGCGTTGTTTTCAACAACAACAACCTTCTTCGCAGAACGAACTAGCGGAAGAACTTCGTCTGTTGGGAACGGATGAATTAAACGAACATGAGCATGGTTCACTTTTAATCCGTCCTTCTCAAGACGAGTCATTGCTTCTTCAATTACACCACGTGTTGAGTTAAAACCAACAAATAAAACATCAGCATCTTCATGCTTTACATTTTTATAAACTGGTGTATCAAAGCGGATATTCTCGACTTTACGGAAACGCTTATCCATCTGAGCAATTCGGTTAGGAGCTGATTCTGATGGTTTACCAGTTTCATCGTGTTCTACACCTGTTACATGGTGGATACCATTTTTCATACCAGGAATAACACGTGGAGATACGCCATCTTCTGTCACTTCATAACGCTTGAAATAGCCATTGTTTTCGTTTGCAGGAATGTCTCCTGAAACTAACTTACCTCGTCTAATTTCAACTTTACTAAAATCTAAAGGTTCAACTGTTTGTTTACCTAAAGATAGTTGAAGATCAGTAAGTAAAATAACTGGGCACTGATATTCTTCTGCTAGATTAAATGCTTCAGCCGCATCATAGAATGCCTCTTGAACTGTACTTGGAGCCATAACGATCTTTGGAATTTCACCGTGAGTTCCATAAATCATAGCCATTAAGTCAGATTGTTCTTGTTTTGTTGGTAATCCAGTAGATGGACCGCCACGTTGAGTGTCAACGATAACAAGTGGAGTTTCTGTAATACCAGAAAGGCCAATTGCTTCCATTTTCAAGGATAATCCTGGACCAGCAGAAGCTGTAATTGCACGGACACCACCATAGTTAGCACCAATAGCCATTGTACATGCTGCGATCTCATCTTCTGTTTGAATGACAGTTCCGCCTAGAGCAGGAAGCTTTTTAATTAAATATTCCATAATCTCAGAAGCTGGTGTAATTGGGTATGCAGCCATAAATCGGCATCCACCAGCAATCGCACCTAATGCAATCGCATCGTTCCCAATCATAAACATACGCTTCTTACCATCAGCTTTTTCAAGCTGCATTGTTTGGACACCAGCTTCAAGTTTTTCTTTCATATAATCATAGCCGGCTTTAATTGCATCCATGTTTTTCGCAACAACTTGTTCGCCTTTTTTACCGAAAATTTCATGAACTACTTCTTCAAAAACTTGAATATCCAAATCTAACACAGCAGATGTTGCACCGATAGCTACCATGTTTTTCATTAAAGAAGTTCCTAGTCCAGTAGCAATTTCTGTAAATGGAACCGCATACATGGAAGCTTGTGTATCTTCAGGTTTCTTTGGATCAAATTTGGAGTCAGCTAGAATGACACCTTTGCTATGAAGCTCTTTGTAATTTACATCAACGGTTTCTTGGTCAAACGCTACAAGGATATCTAGATCATCAGAAATAGAACGAACTTCAGTCGTACTTACTCTGATTTTATTGTTTGTATGACCGCCTTTAATACGAGATGAAAAGTGACGATAACCATACAAGTAATATCCCAGGCGATTCAATGCGATTGCAAAGATTTCCCCAGTGCTTTCAATACCTTCCCCTTGTTGTCCGCCAACTTTCCACGAAAGTTGATTGATCATGACTTACACCCCTTTGGATATGTAAAAAATAAGTTGATTGAACATACTAAGTGTAGCACTTTTCCGAGTAATTCACTAGAGATTAGCCCATTTAAATACGTTGCAGACTAAAAAATAGAATCAAGGATATGTACTAAACGCTTACAATTCTAGACCTATGCACTAAAAATTGCAACCCTTTCACACGAAATATTGTCTAAAATATGAATATTTTTTTATTATTTAAAATTAACTGTGTTCCTTTAAAGCGAAAAATAGATAAATAGCAGATGAAAACTGTTATTCTTATGCGGTTTTGGACGATTTATCACTAAACACAACTGTTGTTTCTTAAATTTTTCTTGTATATTAGAATAATATTTTTATATGCAACTATGGCTACCATCGAAAGAACAAAAGGCAGAAGCGCCTCGTCCAGCCCCGACAGGCAAATGTTCTTCGGCGGGAAAAGTCCGCCTTTTGACTTTTCTTGCCGAAGGTTATTTGACCCGAGGGGCTAGGCGCTGGAGCTGGATTCAGACTACTAGTTCTGTTATCCACACTCTGACTTTTTTATAATTTCCTAGCCAATAAAAAAACCCGCTTGTGTCAAACAAGCAGGAAAAATAAGAAGTACCTTTTTTTGCCCTCCGGAAAATAGTCTATCTCTTTCACCGTGGTTCAACGATTAGTTTGATAGCTGTGCGTTCTTCCCCATCAATTAAAATATCAGTAAACGCAGGGATACAGATTAAATCAACTCCGCTAGGTGCTACAAATCCTCGTGCAATTGCTACTGCCTTTACGGCTTGGTTCAATGCACCCGCACCAATCGCCTGTATTTCTGCTGCACCTCTTTCACGCAGAACTCCGGCAAGTGCACCAGCTACAGAATTAGGATTAGATTTTGCTGAAACTTTTAATATTTCCATTCCTAGCTCCTCCTTAAAAAATCCCGATCCCGCATGAGCAGTTTCATGTACAAATCAGGTTATAACTTTCCACTGCTACTATATTCAGCCTGCAATAGACATATTCCGGCTTGGACAAAAAAAGAGATGATTCCCTTTGGTCCGTTTGATACATTGCCATTAAAAAAGAGCAAAAGGGGTTCTTTTGCTCTTACGAATAAAACGGATGGTCATCGTTTATTAAAATAGGACTGATTTTTTTCGTCATCCCTGTTTTACGATCTAGTTCGATATAAACAGCGCTTAATTGATTTCTACCTGCCGTAGGAACTTCAAAACGGACTGGGAGGCTGGTAAGGAACCTTTTAAGGACAGCATCTCTTTCAACACCTAATATGCCATCGTACGGGCCTGTCATGCCCACATCTGATAGATACCCAGTCCCAGCAGGTAGAATCCGGTTATCAGCTGTTTGGACGTGTGTGTGTGTTCCAACAACTGCTGATACTCTTCCATCTAAGTACCACCCCATGGCTTGTTTTTCGCTCGTCACTTCTGCATGGAAATCAACAAAGATAAATGGGGTTCTTTCACTTGCTTTTTCAACTAACTCATCAGCTTTTTTAAAGGGACAATCTAATGGTGCCATAAAGGTTCTTCCTTGGAGGTTAATGACTGCAATTTCAAACTCATTAACTTTAAAAAATGCCATCCCTTGCCCCGGTGTACCTTCTGGAAAATTCGCTGGCCTTACCATATTTTTTGCTGAACCGATAAACTCAAAAATATCTCTATTATCCCAAGCATGGTTACCAAGCGTAACTGCCTGTGCACCATACCCTAAAAATTCACGATAGATCTTTTCTGTAATCCCCTTGCCTGCAGCAGCATTTTCCCCATTGATAATGGTAAAGGTAGGCCGGAATTTCTCTTTTAGTTTTGGTAAATATTCCTTAACCATGTCCCGGCCTGGTGAGCCGACCACGTCTCCGATAAAAAGTAAATTCATTATTTTTCCTTTCGTCAATAAGAAATTGTAGTTGATTCAATTGTATCACAATCAAAAATAATTTAATCACCAGTTTTTACCCAATAAATAAAGCGGTGCAAATGCACCGCTTTATTTTGCGTATTCAACAGCTCGTGTTTCACGAATAACTGTGACTTTAATATGTCCAGGGTAATCTAGCTCTTCTTCAATTCGCTTACGAATATCTCGTGCTAATCGATGAGCAGCAAGATCATCAACTGCATCTGGTCTTACAATAATACGTACTTCACGACCAGCCTGTATCGCAAAGGATTTCTCAACTCCCTCATAGGATTCAGAAATCTCCTCTAGCTTCTCTAGGCGGCGGATATAGTTTTCAAGAGTTTCACTACGAGCACCTGGTCTAGCAGCTGACAATGCATCAGCAGCGGCAACCAGTACGGCGATAATGGATGTTGGCTCTGTATCACCATGGTGTGACGCAATACTATTAATAACAACTGGATGTTCTTTGTATTTGGTTGCCAGTTCAACCCCAATTTCTACATGGCTACCTTCCACTTCATGGTCAATTGCTTTACCAATATCGTGTAGCAATCCTGCACGACGAGCTAGAGTTTCATCTTGTCCAAGCTCAGCAGCAAGTAGCCCAGAAAGCTGTGCCACTTCCATTGAATGCTTTAATACGTTTTGACCATAACTTGTACGGAACTTTAAGCGACCAAGAATTTTAATAAGATCTGGATGGAGTCCATGCACACCCACTTCAAAAGTGGTCTGCTCACCGACTTCGCGAATATACTCATCCACTTCGCGACGAGATTTTTCTACCATTTCCTCAATACGTGCAGGGTGGATTCGGCCATCTTGAACTAGTTTTTCTAGTGCTAAGCGGGCTGTCTCTCGACGAATAGGATCAAAGCCTGATAGAATAACAGCTTCAGGAGTATCATCAATAATCAAATCAATTCCCGTTAATGTTTCAAGTGTACGGATATTTCGTCCTTCACGGCCAATAATTCGGCCCTTCATTTCGTCATTTGGAAGGTTAACGACTGATACAGTCGTCTCCGCAACATGGTCAGCAGCGCAACGTTGGATTGCTAGCGAAAGAATTTCCTTCGCTTTCTTATCAGCTTCCTCTTTTGCACGATTTTCGCTTTCCTTAATCATTATTGCAGTGTCGTAGACAAGTTCCTGCTCCATCTTGTCAATAATGATCGCTTTAGCTTCCTCACGAGTTAAGCTCGAAATCCGTTCGAGTTCAGTTTTTTGTGTTCTTACCAACTCGTCCACTTTGCTTTCCATCTCTTCAATATGCTGTTGTCTTTGGTTTAGAGAATCATCCTTCTTTTCTAAAAGATTTTCACGCTTGTTTAACGTTTCCTCTTTTCGATCTAAATTCTCTTCTCTTTGCAGTAAACGGTTTTCTTGTTTTTGCATTTCATTTCTTCGTTCACGAACCTCACGCTCTGCTTCTGTTCGAAGCTTGTGAATTTCATCCTTTGCTTCCAGCAAAGCTTCTTTTTTCAATGAATCAGCATCACGTTTAGCATCTTCAAGAATCTGCTCAGCAGCATTCTTTGCACCAGCTACTTTTGCTTCAGCAATGGATTTATGAACAAAATAGCCAACAACGGCACCGACGATAAGGCCAAGCAAAATGGAGATGATAGTAATTAGGTCCATCGTTACACCTCCTCTTGCTATGAACTTTTGTTACATTTTTTTAAGTGTCGGCATGTACATTGTTTAGACTCAACATACAGCAAGCACCAGGGCTTTTCAAATTGTAATATTACCAAAAATGTAAAATATACATGTTAATTGTAAAGCTGTGAATATTCATTGTCAAGGCTTAGTCCACTAGGCTTTTTTAAATATTTAGAATTCGTCATCAACTATTTCTAGAATGAACAGTGTACTAAGTGAATTATTATTAACTTATTTTCATAAAAATACAGATGTTATTAAAAAAGCAAAACCCAAAAGGGGCTTTGCTTTTTTAATTATCTAGTAAATTAAATTCCTCTTCTTCTTCAACTTCC
Source organism: Neobacillus sp. Soil_C_43 (assembly GCF_057656715.1). Classification (NCBI taxonomy): domain Bacteria; kingdom Bacillati; phylum Bacillota; class Bacilli; order Caryophanales; family Bacillaceae; genus Neobacillus; species Neobacillus sp. Soil_C_43. The sequence goes on along the minus strand of NZ_JBDGJV010000009.1, from coordinate 106,604 downwards.
GTCACGAACTTTTCACCATCTAATCCGTAGTGCTCACGGATTTTTTGTTGAATTTCAAGACGGACATCAGGGTTTTCTTTTAAGAAAAGCTTGGCATTTTCACGGCCCTGACCTAGTCTTTCATCATTATAGGAATACCATGAACCGCTCTTCTGGACGATATCTAGTTCGGAGCCTAAATCGATGATTTCGCCCTCTTTAGAAATACCTTCTCCATACATAATGTCTACTTCTGCCGTACGGAAAGGAGGAGCAACTTTATTCTTAACAATCTTTATCTTTGTCTTATTACCAACGATATCATTTCCCTGCTTTAACGCCTCTGCACGACGCACTTCAATACGGACAGTAGAATAGAATTTTAATGCGCGTCCACCAGGTGTTGTCTCGGGATTACCAAACATGATTCCAATTTTTTCACGAATTTGGTTAATAAAGATAGCAATCGTCTTTGATTTGTTAATGGAACCAGATAGTTTTCGCAGCGCTTGAGACATCAAGCGAGCTTGTAAACCAACGTGAGAATCTCCCATTTCACCTTCAATTTCAGCCTTTGGTACTAATGCTGCTACTGAGTCAACTACAAGAATATCAATTGCACCGCTTCGAACAAGTGCCTCTGCGATTTCAAGTGCTTGTTCACCCGTATCAGGCTGCGATAACAATAACTCATCAATATTAACACCCAATTTTTGTGCATATGCGGGGTCTAATGCATGCTCAGCGTCAATAAATGCTGCTTGTCCACCTTTTGCTTGTACTTCTGCAATTGCATGCAAAGCAACAGTTGTTTTACCTGAGCTCTCAGGGCCATAAACTTCAATTATACGGCCTCTTGGATATCCACCAACTCCAAGTGCAGCATCAAGTGCTAATGACCCACTCGGACTCGTAAGAATCCTTGTATCAGTTTTCTCTCCCATCTTCATGATGGAACCTTTACCAAATTGCTTTTCAATTTGTTTTAACGCCATTTCTAATGCCGCTTTACGATCACTCACGAATCTTTTCCTCCCTTATATATAAACACATACTTAAAATCTATCGATTTAAAACCTATTAATAATATACCTTCTTTTTAGGTATTTGTCGAGTAAAAAAACGAACATTTATTCGATTGTTTTCTTTGTGCTATTTATGTAATAAATTGCATATCCCCCTACTTTTTGTATAAATAGGCATAAATCTCAGCTTTTAAATGGAATTTGGGTTAATTGTCGGAAATATTTTTTGAGAATAATTGTTAGATGGTTGTTCTATATGACCGGTCTTCTTTCTTTTCCCTATGCTTGGGCTCATAGACTGCTTCTACGCGACCGGTTCCTCTTTTTTCCCCTCTGTTCGGGATTATAGACTGCTTCTACGCGACCGGTTCTTCTTTCTTTTCCTCTACTTGGGCTCGTAGACGGTTTCTACGCGACCGTTCCCTCTTTTTCCCCTACTGTTCGGGCTCGTAGACTGCTTCTACCAAATCAACTCCACCGTCACTCGCTCCTTCTATTCGTATAGACTAGAAGGAGCATAATTTAAATAAAAAATCACAGAACACTATTTAGTATTCTGTGACTCTTTTAAATTACGTAATATAAAGTAGCTGCCGTATTTCACCGCACGGTTTCGAATCGCTTCCCTCGTTCCGCCAAGCGTAAGCTTTTCAACCCTCGTCGGCATCCCTTTCATTGCCATTCCAATATAAACGGTACCTACGGGCTTTCCTTCCACCTCAGAGGGGCCGGCAACACCCGTAAAACTAATCCCAATATCCGTACCAAAAATCTTTGCAGCATTTTCGGCTAATTCATGCGCACATTGCTCACTTACAGCTCCATGCTTATCTAGCGTTTCCAGCTTCACTTGTAAGACCTGATGTTTTACCTCATTTGAATAACAAACCAATCCGCCATTAAACACTGTACTCGCACCTGAGATAGACGTTAGCTCCTGCTGGAACATTCCTCCCGTTAAGCTCTCTGCAACTGTAATCGTAAGTTTTCTATCTTTCAACATTTTTGTCAGTTCAGCCAATAATGAAGTATGATCATAGCCATACAGAAACTCTCCGACACGCTGTGAGATTTTAGCTTCTACATCATCAAGCATAGTAAGAGCAATATTCTCATCCGTATGCTTTGCAGTAAGCCGTAACGTAACCTCTCCATCCCCTGCAAGTGGTGCAATCGTTGGATTGCTTTGGGCATCGATCAAATCCATAATCTCTGTTTCCAATGCGGCTTCCCCAATACCGAAAAAGCGCAGCACTCTTGAAACAATTTTCTCATTCGACTGAGCTTTCGATGAAAGTGCCTTTGCCCCATAATGAAGAAACATCGGTTCCATTTCCTTAGGAGGACCCGGCAGAAGCATATATGTATGATTTTCACCACTTACAACCATTCCTGGAGCCATCCCATGATCATTCGGCAGGACTTGGGACCCTTCCAGTACAAGTGCTTGCTTACGATTATTTTCTGTCATCACACGGTTAGTCCGCTTAAAGAAAAGCTCAATCGATTCCAACGCCGCTTCATCCATAACTAATTGTTTACCAAGATGACAAGCAATGGTTTCCTTCGTTAAATCATCCTTTGTTGGTCCTAAACCACCAGTAAAGATAATGATTTTAGAACGATTTTCAGCAATTTCAATCGCCGACTTCAATCTGTCAGGGTTATCACCAACTACTGTATGATAAAAAACATTAATACCCAGCCCCGCCAACTGTTGCGATATAAAGCGGGCATTCGTATTCACTATCTGACCGAGTAACAACTCTGAACCAACTGCTATAATTTCAGCATTCAACATACTCTCGCCCTCTTTACCAGTAGTTTGTTACCTATTTTGAATTTTTTAAGACATGACTATTTTTTGCAAAATAGTCCCAACCAGACCAAATAGTGAAAATAAGTGCTACCCATAAGGATACTATATCAAATCGGAAGGAGATCAATTCAAAAATAGTATTATGTAGTAGGATACTTGAAATAGCCACGATTTGTGCCCACGTTTTAATTTTGCCGAGCATATTTGCTGCAACTACCTCACCTTCACCTGCAAGTAAAAGTCGTAGCCCTGTAACGGCAAATTCCCTACTGATAATGATGATAACAATCCATGAAGGAGCATAAACACCATTCAGTTCAACAAGAACAATTAAAGCAGCTGAAACTAGTAATTTATCTGCTAGCGGGTCAAGAAATTTCCCCATATTTGTTACCATGTTATACTTACGAGCATAATGACCATCCACCCAATCTGTTGTTGAAGCTAAAATGAAAATTAGTGCTCCTACAAAGTGAGTAACTGGCAATTCTACACCGAATAGGTGCATGTCCCCCCAATCAAAAGGTGCAAGCATAATAATCAAGAATAGTGGAATTAATAATATTCTCGATACTGTAATTCTGTTTGGAATATTCATAATTTTCCTCCGCGTAGTTATTGAAAGCGAAAATAGTCATCGATTGATGACTATTCGCTTTTCAGAACATATTGAATCTTGATGTTCTGAACATTTGCTGTTGCTGGAATGGCGTACTCAAGCTTTTGATCATTAATATAAATTTCAGTGTTAGCTGCATTGCCGACCCTGATGGTCGCCAAAGTTTCTGCTGATAAATCCACTGTTTGACTTGAGGTACCATTGATTCTAAGCGTGTCCGAAATGAAGGTTTTCCCCTTCCCGTTTTTAACACTAACCCAGGCATCTCCGCCTTTAGCAACTAACTTCACAACAAATTTATCAGCATTTTTCAGTTCATAGGTCGTATCACGACCAGCACTTTGCACGACAGATATTTCTTGAGTCGGAGTGACCACTTCAGGAGTTTTTTCTTCCTCTTTTTGCTTAGCGGTCTCCTCCTCTTTCACTTTCTCTTTTTCTTTCTTCTCAGCTTCTTTTGCTTTTTCAAGGTTTTCGGACTTGACGTATTTTACTGGATCATTTTCTTTACTGAGTGATTCATTTGAATCATTACCAGCATGATTTGTTACAAGTACATAAATGAGACTAGCCAGCCCAACCACAAACACCCCAATTAATATTTTAGGAAGTAGATTCAAAATTTTCGAATTCCCATCATTAATTGATTTGTGGGTCGTTACTCTCGATAACTGTTGAGGTAACTCATCATGATAAGCAGCCGGAATTTCACTTTTATAGGTCTCAAATATTTCATCCGGATTAAGGCCTAGCGCCTCAGAGTATTGCTTTATGAATGCACGAACATAAAAATTTCCGGGCATGCTTGCATAATTACCTTCTTCTATACCAATTAAATAACGCTTTTGAATTTTTGTCATGGATTGTACATCATCCAAGCTAAATCCTTTGGCTAATCGAGCTTCTTTTAGTCGATTCCCTAATTCAGTCAACTGTTAACACCTTCCAATTTATTAAAAATCAAAATCTCCAAAATCTGATCCGGAGAACATATTATGTTGATCAACAACCTCGTAAGTAATCTCTTCTTCTGCATCGTTCCTAAGTTCGATAATATAGTCAAAATCATCGAGGGTATACTCAGAATTTTGTACAAAAATATCCGGATGCTCTATTACTTTAACAGAAGGTAAACGCATGATTTCACGGACAAGCTGCCAGTGCCGCTCATTTGCACGTCTAGTTGAAACAATTCCATCAAGAATGAATAGGTTGTTTTCATTGTACTCGTCTTCAATTAGTTGATTTCGAATGGTTTGTTTTAGTAGAGTAGATGAGACAAATAACCAGCGTTTATTTGCACAGACGCTTGCTGCTACCAGTGATTCCGTTTTGCCTACTCTCGGCATTCCTCTAATTCCAATTAGCTTATGTCCTTCCTGCTTAAATAATTCTGCCATAAAATCAACTAATAATCCAAGCTCATCTCTTACAAAGCGAAAGGTTTTTTTATCGTCTGCATCTCTTTGGATATACCTGCCATGTCTAACAGCTAATCTGTCTCTTAGTTTTGGTTCTCTTAGTTTAATCAATTTTATTGTGTCCATTGTATGTAAAATTGACTCAAGTCGTTTAATTTGATCGTCATCTTTTGCAAGTATAAGAAGCCCGCGTCTTCCTTCATCCACACCATTAATAGTTACAATATTTATTGAGAGCATACCCAATAAGGATGAAATATCACCCAAAAGGCCAGGGCGGTTTTTTTGAATCTCATACTCTAAATACCATTCTTTTTTCATTATAAAAAACCCCCTACTAAGAAGTTTCGACATTTTTTTCACAACTCATCATCTAAACCTTATAATAAATGATTTTGAATGAAGATGAAAGAAAAAACAAAGATTATGGCATATTTATATGTAACAAAGGAAAAATTTATTTATCAACAAAAAAAGAGAGGATAACTCTCCTCTCTTCTAGCGGCTTCCGTTATTTTGAATAAGTTTAACCATCATATTGGCAATAGCCTGCTGTTCATCTTTATCAGCAACTGACCAAAGGTCTGCAAGCATTCTTTCTTGCTCATTTTTTGGTTCAACTTGCTTTGATAAGTAATCACCAATTTGAAACGCTAAGTTACCAATAGCCCCTTCACTCATACCTTCATTTTGTGCATGATGAAGACGATCAGCTAAAAAGTCTTCCCATTGTTTCCAGTTTTCTAACACTGACATGACATTACCTCCTTTAAAATAGTACAAGGTTATTTTGCGAAGAAGAGGTGTGTCCTATACATGAATAAGTTGTGAATTTTAATTCCGATTACAATAAACAATGTATATTTATGTATACCAGCCGCCATTTACGGAAAGTACTTGTCCAGTGATATAAGAGGAATCTTTGGATAGCAAGAATTTGACTGTTCCTGCTATTTCTTCAGGCAACCCCAGTCTTCCCATAGGGATTTCTTCACACAACTCCTCTATTTCTTCCGCATTAAAGCCTTTCATCATGGGCGTGGCCACTGCTCCAGGAGCAATCGCATTCACTCGAATCCCATTTAAGGCCACTTCTTTACTAAGGGCTTTCACAAAGGCAATTTGTGCACCCTTCGCAGCGGAATAAACCACTTCACACGCAGCACCCGTTTGACCCCAAATGGATGAAATAAAAACAATATTTCCAGACTTTTTATGTAGTAATTTCGGCAACATTTCCTTGGTAAGCATTATTGGATTTAGCACGTGCACATTCATCAATTCTTGTGCATCTTCCAGCTCCATATCCATGAGAAGCCCATAATGACTATTCCCGCTACAATGAATGATGGCATCTAAGGAAAAAATTTGTGAAGAGATTGTCTCATAGCCCTTCGAATTTGATAAGTCAGCCTGTATGGGGAAGTACTCCCCTCCAAATTGTTCAAGCTTCTTCATTAACTCACTTATAGAATCGCTATTCTTATTATAATGTAGATACAAATGATACCCATCTGCTGCTAACCTACATGCAACCGCTTGTCCTATTCCACCACTTGCTCCCGTAATGAGTGCGTATTTTTTCATTTTAAGATCACTCTCTCTATGTAATAACAGGAGAAAAAGCGCCGCGTAAACGACGCTTCTTCCTTTATTTTTTCTTTGGAATGACTTGGCATACTGAAAAGCGTTCTTCCGAGATCACTTCTGCTGCTAATGATTGAACATCCTGAAGCGTAATATTTTCTAATGTAGGAACGACATCAAATAAATTCATATCATTAAATGCATACCTCGTGAATTGATTGGCAATATATTCAGGCGAGTTGACAGCACGTAGAAAGGCTCCAATTTTTTTCTTCTTTGCCCTTGCAAGCTGCTCCTCAGTAATAGAACTATTCTTTTTTGCATCCAAAAGCATCTTTTCTAATCTCTCAGCTAATTGATCTGGTTCTCTTGTGTCCCCACCTACCATCGCAAAGCCAAAACCTTGTTCTTGTGTATAGTCGAATGAGAACGTTTCATCAATCAAACCCTCACTGTAGAGCTGATTATAGTTTTCAGAGCTTTTTCCAAACAACAGATCAAGCAGAACATTCATCGTTAGTTCATTTTTTAGCATTTCCGCTCCCATTTGATCCACATGAAGGGCTTTAATTCCTACTAATGCTTTTGATGTTTGTACATTCATTTCAAGCACTTGCTTTTTTTCAGCTGCTTGAGTTGGTTCTGATTCAAATTTACGTTTGATTTCCCGCTGATCTTTATAATCCTTCTTCGCCTGATTTTCCCTTACTTGATTCATTATCTTTTCAGGGTCGACAGGTCCAACAATAAATAACAGCATATTACTTGGATGATAAAAAGTATTATAACACTCGTATAACCAATCCTTTGTAATATGGGAAATGGATTCAATTGTTCCGGCTATATCAATTTTTACCGGATGATTTTGGTACAGATTTTGAATCAAACCAAAGTATAGGCGCCAATCGGGATTGTCATCATACATCGTAATTTCCTGACCAATAATCCCTTTTTCTTTTTCAACTGTTTTCTCAGAAAAATAAGGTTCTTGAACGAAATCAATCAATGTTTCTAGATTCTTTTCCACATCTGATGTGCTAGAAAACAAATAGGCGGTCCTTGTAAAAGAGGTAAACGCATTTGCAGAAGCACCTTGACGGCTAAATTGCTGAAATACGTCTCCATCCTCTTTCTCAAAAAGTTTATGCTCTAAAAAGTGAGCAATTCCATCTGGTACTTTTACGTATTCGTCTTTTCCCAATGGAATAAAGGTATTATCTACAGAACCATATTTTGTGGTAAAGGTCGCATACGTTTTATTAAAGCCATTCTTCGGTAAAATATAGACGTTGAGGCCATTGGACATTTTTTCATGGTACAGCTCTTCTTGAAGTTGGTCAAAATTAATCTTCTCCATTATTTGCCCCCCTCCGTTCCGGTTAAGAAATAAATAGTATCTAAATCGATTTTGTTTGCAACTGCCACAATTTCTTCCTTGGTCGTTTTATCCATTTCCGTCAGCCATGTATCTAGCTTAATATCTGTATGTGCCACAACATTATGATAAAGGATTTCCGTTAAACCACGAGAGGTATCAATGGTTTCTAAGATTTGATTTCTAATGACCGCTTTGGTTTGCTCTAATTCTTGTTCAGTGAAATCTCCCTTTTTCATTGCCCCCATTTGCTCGTTAATAATTCCTATTGCTTGATCATAGTTTTTTAGATCGATTCCTGACATGACCATCATTAAGCCTTTATGACTTTCTAATCGGCTGGCAGCGTAGTAGGCTAAGCTTGCCTTTTCGCGAACATTGATAAATAACTTAGAATGTGAAAAGCCACCAAAAATTCCATTAAAGACCTGAAGAGCGAAATAATCTGAATCGCCGTACACAATATTTGTGCGGTAACCCATATTTAACTTTCCTTGTTTTACATCCTGCTCTTCTTTGACCTCATTTACATCCGATCTTTTGTTAATACTTTGTTGTTCCACCCTTTTTGGTGTGCGGCTTTCAAATTGGAGCAGCTCAGAAGAAAGTTTTTTTACATCTTCTTCATTTACATCACCAATCACATACAGGTCCATCTCATCTTCTAAAAAGGCTCTTTTAAAGTATTCATATAAATTTTCCGCTGTAATGCCATCCACATCTGCCGCATCTCCGTTAACTTCTAAAGCGTATGGCTCTTCCTTACACATTTCCTGTAACAAGCGAACATTCGAATAGCGCATTTTATCGTCAAATACCGATTGAATTCGCTGCTTGAGGGCTCGCTTTTCTTTTTCTACTGTTTCATTGTCAAACGCATTACCAGTAACATTTGGTTTAGTTAAGATCTCTGCAAGCAGTTCAAAGCCCTTCTTTAATAATGGGCTTGGGTCACTAAGAAACTTTTCATTTGCAATCTCAATGGAAAAACTGATTACATGGTATTCACCTTTTTTAGATAAATCCACAAATAGAGTTGCCCCATATAATTCATCTAGGTAAGAGCGAAGTGCAGTGGTTGAAGCGTATTTTGCAGAACTACTTTGTAATACCTGTGGAAGAAGGGCTCTTTTCGTCACATCTTCTTTTGTTAATGGTGCTTTCATCTTCCAAACGAAGGTATTCGTTTTGTATTTATCCGTTTGAATGACATGGAGTTTATACCCTTGCATTTCCAATATTTTTTCTGCAGTAGCGTCCATTTATATCCTCCTTATCGGTAAAGGGTCATATATTACAATATGTAAACATTTTTCTTTATATCTTTTCCTTTGTAATAAAACCTATACTTATTACTATAATTTGACAAGCTTGTTTTATACAAGTAAATGCGTTTATTAAAAACAAATCTTTTAACTTGCCTGTTGATTTCCGCCCCAGGCACTTCGCTTTCCGTGGGCGTTTCGGCGAGCCTCCTCGGCGCTTGCGCCTGCGGGGTCTCCCCTGAACCGTACTCCCACAGGAGTCTTCGCGCCTTCCGCTCCAATCAACAGGGTGTGTAAATCAACAATGTTCTTTAACACAGCTAAAAACAAAAAAAGCTCTCAGTGGGTGACTGAGAGCTTTTTCTATGATTATTAACGGCTACCTTTGATATAGTGAGTACCAACTGCTTTTGGTGCATCGGCACGACCGATGAATCCAGTTAAAGCTAAGATTGTTAATACGTAAGGTGCGATTAGCAAGTATACGCTTGGAATTTCTTTTAAGAAAGGTAAACTTGATCCAATGATACTGATACTTTGAGCGAAACCAAAAAAGATTGCTGCCCCTAATGCGCCAAGTGGATGCCATTTACCGAAAATCATGGCTGCTAACGCCATGAAACCTTGCCCACTGATAGTAGAGTGGCTGAAGTTAGAAGTGATGGATTGTGCGTACACTCCACCGCCTAGACCACCAAGTGCTCCAGAAAGGAGAACACCTAGGTAACGCATTTTTGTTACATTAATACCCATTGTGTCAGCTGCCATTGGGTGTTCACCAACAGAACGAAGACGAAGACCAAATGGAGTTTTGAAAACAACATACCATACAATAATAGCAACAAGAATTGCTAGGAAAGAAGTCCAATAGGTGTCTTGGAAAAAGATTTTTCCAATAACTGGAATGTCTTTTAACACAGGAATATCAACTTTGCTAAAGCCTTTAGAAATAATCCCAGTTTCACCTTTATCATAAATAAGTTTGACAAGGAACAAGGTTAGTCCTGTTGCTAATAAGTTAATCGCAACACCAGATACGGTATGGTCAGCACGGAATGTAATAGACGCAACCGCATGGAATAGTGAGAAGAATGCTCCAGCAGCCATAGCTACTAATAAAGCAATCCACGGTGTAGCACTACCAAATGTATCATAAGTAGTTAAGTTGAACACAATGGCTGTAAATGCACCAATTACCATTAAACCTTCAAGCCCAATATTTACTACCCCAGAACGCTCTGAGAAAATACCGCCTAATGCAGTGAAGACAAGTGGAGCTGCCCATAATAATGTGGAAGGAACAAGAATCATTAAAATGTCCATTAAACTCAACTTACTTCACCTCCTTCTTACTGATTCTGTCAAGAAATACTCTGATGATATAGCTTGATGCAACAAAGAATACAATTAAAGCAATGATGATATCAACTAATTCATTAGGAACGCCTGCTTCAAGAGGCATGTTTAATGCTCCCACTTTTAGAACACCAAACAGAATAGCCGAGAAGAAAACACCTAATGCTGTATTTCCACCTAGTAAGGCTACGGCAATACCGTCAAACCCTACTCCTGAGAATCCACCTTTAACCGCTGCATATTCGAAAGTACCAAGACCTTCCATTGCTCCAGCTAATCCAGCAAAGGCTCCTGAAATTAACATGGAAAGGATAATATTCTTATTAACATTCATACCAGCGTAGTGTGCAGCATGTTGGTTAAATCCTACAGATCTTAATTCGAAACCTCTTGTTGTTCTTTCTAATAAGAACCACATAACAAAGCAAGAAAGGATAGCAAGAATAATTCCCCAGTGAAGACGTGAATAATCAGTTAGACTTTCTAACCACTCAGAACGTAAGGTTGCTGATTTATGAATTGGACCTGTATTATCACCTTTATGTGATATTACGTTACGAATAATATAGTTTGACAAATGAAGTGCAACATAGTTCATCATAATTGTTACAATTACTTCATGGACACGGAAACGTGCTTTTAATAAACCAGGAATAAATGCCCAAAGTGCACCAGCTACAATTGCTGCTAAAATAGCAAGTGGTAAATGAATTACACGTGGTAGATCAAAAGCAACCCCCACCCAAACTGCTGCAAGCCAACCAACTAAGAACTGTCCTTCAACCCCAATATTAAACAAACCAACTCGGAAGGCAAAGGCCACGGCTAAACCTGCTAAAATATATGGTGTAAATTGTCTAACTACTTCCCCGATATAATAAATATCTCCAAATGCACCATTCCAAAGTGCTGTAAAAGCTGCAATTGGATCGTAACCACTGACAATCATGATAATTGTTCCTACAAGGATACCTAATAGGACGGCAATAACTGGTGTTAAAATACTTCTCAACCGTTTAGACATTTGTTACTTCACCCGCTTCCTTTCTATTCGAGCCAGCCATCAATAATCCAAGCTCCTGCTCATTTGTTTCCTTCGGATTCACGATAGCTACGATTTTCCCCTCATATATAACCGCGATACGGTCACTAACGTTCATAATTTCTTCTAATTCAAAGGATACTAGCAGGACTGCCTTTCCATTATCGCGTTGCTCTATTAAGCGTTTATGAATGAATTCAATTGCACCAACATCCAAGCCTCGAGTAGGCTGTGCTGCGATCAGTAGGTCTGGATTGCGGTCAACTTCACGTCCAATTATCGCCTTTTGTTGGTTACCACCGGATAGTGCACGTGCTAACGTGTACTCACTAGGCGTACGAACATCAAATTCATTAATTAGTGATTTTGCTTTTTTATAAATTTCCTTAAAGTTTAAAATTCCGTTCTTTGAATATGGTTTTTTATTATAAGTCTGTAATACCATGTTTTCTCCGATTGGGAAGTTTAAAACTAGTCCATGCTTATGACGGTCTTGAGGAATATGACCAACACCTGATTCTGTAATATGTCTTGGCGTTTGGTTAATCAATTCTTTACCGTTTAATTTCACGCTTCCAGTTTCAGCTTTACGCAAGCCAGTAATTGCCTCAATAAATTCTGACTGACCATTACCATCAACCCCGGCAATACCAACAATCTCCCCAGCACGGACAGTAAGATCCAATCCATTAACAACTGTCACGCCACGAGGATCTTTAACTACCAAGTTATTAATTTCAAGTACCTCCTGTTTAGGAGATGCATCTTTCTTTTCTGTTTTGAAAACAACCTCACGACCAACCATTAAGCTTGCAAGTTCATTAGGATTGGTTTCACTAACAGTAACCGTTCCAATTCCTTTACCTTTTCGAATAACCGTACACCGATCGGAAACTTCCATAATCTCTTTCAATTTATGGGTAATTAGAATAATAGATTTACCTTCTTTAATAAGCGTTTTCATTATTTGGATTAATTCTTTGATTTCCTGCGGTGTAAGTACAGCTGTTGGTTCGTCAAAAATAAGAATTTCCGCACCACGATAAAGAGTTTTTAGAATTTCTACCCTTTGCTGCATACCTACAGTAATATCGGAAATTTTTGCTTGAGGGTCAACCGCTAAACCATAGCGCTCTGAAATCTCACGCACTTGTTGTTCTGCCTTTTTAATATCAATTCGGCCACCAGAGGTTATTTCTCTACCTAAAATGATGTTTTCAGTTACGGTAAACGTATCGACCAACATAAAGTGCTGGTGAACCATTCCGATTCCTAAATCATTTGCGATGTTCGGGTTAGAAATGTTAACAGGCTTCCCTTTAACACGGATTTCACCCTGCTCTGGTTGATATAAACCAAATAGAACATTCATTAAGGTGGATTTCCCGGCACCATTTTCACCAAGTAATGCGTGAATCTCACCCTTTTTTAATTGAAGAGTTATGTTATCATTCGCAACAAAGCCATTAAACTCTTTACGGATGTTAAGCATTTCAATTACATATTCCATCTCTTCTCACTCCCTGTGACATGATAATGGAAAAATTGACCAGAAGTAGTAAGAGGTCAGACCTTTCCGAATTTTAAAAAAACAGGGATTTCCTCCCCACTATAAAATCTTAAATGAAAAGTAGAATTACACTTCTACACTTCAGTTAAGACTCTTGAATAAGGTAAAAGCGGGAAGGGTTTCTCCAACCCGCTTTTTTCCTCACAAAAATTATTTTGCGCTAAAAGTTTTTAATTCATCACGAGTTCCAGGGACTTTTACAGCACCTGATTTAATTTTTTCGACCCACTCTTTAACAGCTGTTTCGATTGCATCTTTATTAGCAGCTTTGCTGTTAATTGGTGCTAAGCCAACGCCATCTTCAGCTAAGCCGTAAAGGATTGATTCTCCACCAGGGAAGTTTCCATCCATAGCTTTTTTAGATAAATCTTGTACTGCTACGTCAACACGCTTTAGAGCAGATGTAAGAACAACATCTGGACCCATGTCGTTTTGGTCACGGTCTACACCGATTGCCCAAATTTCTTTGCTAGGGTCTTTCGCTTTTCTGTCTGTAGCTTCTTTGAATAGACCGTTACCAGTACCACCAGCTGCGTGGAAGATTACGTCTGCGCCTGAAGAGTACATTTTAGAAGCGATATTTTGACCAAGTTCTGCTTTGTCAAATGCTCCAGAATATTGTACGTCAACTTTTACTTCTGGCTTAGCAGCTTTAACACCAGCTAAGAAACCAGATTCGAAACGCTCGATAACAGGAATTTCCATACCACCGATGAAACCGATGTGGTTAGATTTTGTTGTAAGAGCTGCAGCAACACCAGCAAGGAATGCAGCTTCTTGCTCTTTGAAAAGAACGCTTGCTACGTTTGGTTGTTTAACTTCAGCATCAATGATAGCAAAGTTTGAATCTTTTTGTTGTTTCGCGATTTCTTCTACTGCAGCTTGCATTAAGAAACCGATTCCGTATACTAAATCAAAGTCTTGACGAGCAAGAGTATTTAAGTTTGTAGAGTAATCTGCATCAGATTTAGATTGTAGGTAATCAAATCCGCCTTTACCTTTTTTCATTCCATTGTCAGCACCAAATTTTTGAAGACCTTCCCATGCTGATTGGTTGAATGATTTGTCATCAACACCACCGACGTCAGTAACCATCGCAACAGAGAATGCTTTTCCTTTTTCTTCTCCACCCTTAGATGTTTCGTTTTTGCTTGTGTCATCGCTTTTTCCACAAGCACCTAAAAGTGTTCCAGCAGCAAGAACTAAAGATAGCGCCATTCCAATTTTACGCTTTTGCAAGGTATTGTACCCCCTATGATATGTTTGATATAGTAGAAATTTTCGCAGAACTGGGTGCGTTTTCATCTCGTATTAAAAAAATTAAATACGTTTCCTTAATACATGAAAACTAAACTTGTCCGCTTTAAAATAGTTTACCGAATATAGGACAGGTTCATCCATTTCATCGAAATGCATTTGTTTTAAAACTAACAATGCAGTTTCAGGATCACATTCTAGAATTGGGGAAATTTTCTCATGATAGCCTATCGGCTCGATTTGAGCTACCGCGTATGTAATTCTTCGGTTTGCTTCTTCGTCCAATATGCGGAAGAAACCTTCCTCATAGGAAAAAGTTTTAGGCAAAATCCGTTCGGGAACCTTGTCAATACAGTAGACAACTGGTTCACCATTTGCGGTCCTAACCCTCTCCATCACGAAAATCTCCTCACTTGTAGAACATGAGAAACGGCGAATATCCTCTTCGGTAGGCCCCAGTGTTGATGAGCTTAAGAAAATGGTTCCTGGTTTCATACCAGCTTGTTTAATCATATCAGTGACACTATTAAGTTGTTCAATCCCTGAAGTAAACAGTGGCTTTGCATTAACGAAGGTGCCAACACCATGGCGCCTAATGATAACGTTTTCTTCTTCAAGAATACGTAAAGCCTCTCGAAGTGTTGCCCTGCTCACACCAAGCTGTTTAGCAAGATCGAATTCGGAAGGTAATTTTTCTTTTTCTTTATATATTCCATTTTCAATATCCTGCTTTAACCGATCGATTACTTGTAAGTATAAATGCCGGTTATCTGACTTAATTGACATGCTTTATCCTCCAGGCTTTTTCCTAAGACATCAGACATCTGATATCATTCCTACTAACCGAGATTATAGTAACATTTTTTTAGTGATAAATAAATAGGTATTCAAAATTTTGTCGAAAAAAGGTTCATTCTTCAAAAATGTCTTAAAGTTGTTGATATTATTGCTTTGAAATCTGTTATAATATAATCTTTCTATTAAAAACATAGGTATTTCACAGTGGAACATAGGTCTTTTTCATCATCTTTTTTAAGTGCACACTTACTACTATAGTATGGGACATGTGGGAATTTAGTATAAAAAAAAGAGCCATTGGCTCTTTTTTTATTAGGTTCTATTAAAATTGCCTGTTGATTTCCGCTCCAGGCTCTTCGCTTTCCGTGGGTGTTTCGGCGAGCCTCCTCGGCGCTTGCGCCTGCGGGGTCTCCCCTGAACCATACTCCCACAGGAGTCTTCGAGCCTTCCGCTCCAATCAACAGGGTATAAAAACCAACACTGTTCTTTAACACAGCCTTTTATTATGAACTTTGCTCTTCTTTTGGTTTTGTCTGTAAAACCACACGTGGCTTACTTCCTTCGTATGGTCCCACTACTCCACGTGCTTCCATTTCATCAATAAGGCGGGCCGCTCTAGTGTAACCAATTCGGAAACGGCGTTGCAGCATGGAAACTGATGCTGTTTGCATTTCAACAATTAAATCAACGGCTTCATCATACAAATCATCCTCAACTGCTCCTGTTACTTCCGGAATATCATCTGGGATCATTTCTTCTTGGTATTGAGCTTTTTGCTGTGAAATAACAAATTCAACGGTATCCTCCACCTCTTGATCAGAAAGGAATGCACCTTGGACACGAACAGGCTTTGATGCTCCCACTGGCAGGAATAGCATATCCCCACGCCCCAGTAACTTTTCTGCTCCACCCATATCCAAAATTGTTCTTGAATCCGTTGCACTTGAAACAGCAAAGGCAATTCGGGAAGGAATATTTGCTTTTATGACACCTGTAATAACATCCACAGATGGCCTTTGAGTAGCAATAATTAGGTGAATGCCGGCTGCACGCGCCATTTGTGCGAGTCGTGTGATTGAATCTTCTACATCTGAAGAGGCAACCATCATTAAATCAGCTAACTCATCAACAATAACGACAATGTATGGCAATAATGGCTGCTTGTCATTTTCTTCTAAATTATGTCTTCTCACATGCTCATTATAGCCCTCAATATTACGTGTTCCTGTGTATGAAAAGAGTTCATAACGTCTTTCCATTTCACTAACAACCTTTTTCAATGCCTGTGAAGCTTTTTTCGCATCTGTCACAACTGGTGCAAGTAAATGTGGAATTCCATTATAAACATTTAGTTCAACCATTTTCGGATCAATCATCATCAACTTTACTTCATGAGGCTTTGCCCTCATCAGGATACTTGTTATGATTCCATTAATACATACACTTTTCCCGCTCCCAGTAGCACCTGCCACAAGTAGATGGGGCATCTTATTTAATTCGGCCAGCACAGCCTCACCCGTTATATCTCTGCCGAGTCCAATTAGTAATTTGGCATCCGGTTTATCATTCTGAGTAGCATCTAATACTTCACGAAGCGAGACCATGGCTACCTCTGAATTAGGAACTTCAATTCCAATAGCGGATTTTCCTGGAATAGGTGCCTCAATTCGTATATCCTTGGCAGCAAGTGCTAAGGCTAAGTCATCACTTAAGCTAACAATCTTACTAACTTTTACACCCACATCTGGGTGTACCTCATATTTTGTTACAGCTGGTCCTAAATGAACCTGTGTGACTCTCGCCTTAACACCGAAGCTTTGAAAAGTTCGCTCAAGCTTTGCAGCATTTGCATGAATCAGTTCATATTCACCACTTTGATCAGTTTTCTTCGGATGCTTTAATAATCTAAGAGGAGGCAATTCGTATGCAACATTTTCTACTTCGGTAAACGTGATTGGAGGTACTTCAACTTCCTCTTCCATGTTTCCTTTTTTTCCTTTTTGTTGTTCAGTTTTATTCTGGGAAGGTATGTCTACTGATTCTTCCGTATAAGCCTTGTCAGCAAAACTGGAAATTATCGGTTCTGGAACAATTGTTTCCTCCTGCAAGGATGGCTGTTGAACGTTGATCACAGGTCCACTTTCCTGTGCAGAGGGTTCCTGTTGTCTTGCTTTTTGTTCCTTTTTCATATTTTTCCGTTCTTCTTGTTTTTGCTTCCATTCTGACATATCCGTTTTAAATGCTTCCCATTGATTTTTAAAGAAGTCGAACAGCGTCAGCATAATCTTGCCAATGAAGTCCCCGAAGGATTTGCCTGTAAGTAAAACTATACCTATAATAATAAAAATAAATGCAATAATCTTAGTACCTGTTTCTGCGAATAGGTAATGAAATAGTGCAAACAAAATAGCTCCAAGGATACCACCGCCAAGGTCGGTTGTACTTGTTTCCCCTCGAAGTTCCATCATGAATAATTCCCATGTATTACTAATGACACTTGGATCTTTAAATTTCCCATCATTCGTAAGTAAGTGGAACAATGTAACATGGCTTAATAAAAGGATAGCAGAAACAATAAAATAGCTTCCGACTAATTTAATATGAAAGAAAAATGGTATTTCTCGCTTCCACATTAAGTATACGCTTAATACTACTAGCCCTAGCAAACCCAGCATATACCATTCACCCATCCAAAATCTAAAGAAAAGGACAGTTGCTTTTCCTACTGCCCCAAGCTTGGCAATGGAAATAATGGCTATTGCTAAAATAGCAAGTGCAGTTAATTCAAATTGGATCGTTCGTTTTAAATGGTTATCTCTCTTTTTTGGTTGTCTTCTCTTTTTTTTGGCCATCTAATCACCTTATATGTTAGTTATGGTATATTATTCCACAATATTACTATAAGTTAGTATGTATAACTTAATAAATATATAGAAATGGAAGAAAGCAGCCGGAATGGCTGCTCTTTTCTTTGTATCCTGATTATACCATAATCTACTACTGCAAAGCGGACAAACCCTCTTGGACACCAAAAGAAATTTTAGCACCAGGGCATATCCGTGCGTCTAGATAGTGCTGCGGATCGCTGCTTAGAATACGGATTACTTGAACATTTTGCGGATCCATTTGCTCTACTAGGAGTGGAACTCCTTGATAGGTTATCATTTTTTGCTGCTGAAAAGATTCTTGTTCAGTTGGAAAGATCAGTTCATTTGGCATCATCGTATATAAAATCATTGAATCAGCCCCTCATTTTTTTCCTGCCGAAGATCGATCATTTCATTTAGCTTCTTCATAGCCGGTCCCAAACCGCCTACTTCATCAATTAATCCAGACTTCACGGCGTCAACACCAATTACATTTGTTCCAATATCTCTTGTCAAATTACCCTTTGCAAACATTAAGTCTTTAAATGTATCCTCGGTAATTTTCGAATGCTTCGTAACGAAATTAACTACCCTTTCTTGCATTTTATCTAAGTATTCAAAGGTTGCAGGAACACCAATGACGAGGCCAGTTAATCGAATGGGATGTATCGTCATAGTCGCTGTTTCTGCAATAAATGAATAATCACAGGATACAGCAATTGGGACACCGATTGAATGTCCGCCACCTAAAACAATGGAAACAGTTGGTTTCGATAAAGAGGCTATCATTTCAGAAATGGCAAGCCCCGCTTCAACGTCCCCTCCAACTGTATTTAAAATTATGAGCACTCCTTCAATCTTGGGATTTTGCTCAATAGCTACGAGCTGTGGCAATAAATGCTCATACTTAGTGGTTTTATTTTGAGGAGGAAGTGCCATATGCCCCTCTATTTGTCCTATGATTGTTAAACAATGAATTCTTGAATCTGCAGATAGCTGTGGAACATTGGTTTGGCCAAGCTGCTGAATTTTTTCTAATAAACCTGAAGCAGGCTTTTCCTCTTTTTGTGGCTCGCCGCCATCCTGATTACCAGTATCGTTTTTTTGTATATCGTTATTCATCCAAATACTCCCTTCAAAGCATGATATATTTTAGTATTAACCTATGATTTGATTTCATTCTACCAATCCATATAAATAAGGTACTGGACATTGTCCAGTACCTTTATACTTATACTTCCATTATGATTGGTAGAATCATTGGTCTTCTTTTTGTTTTTTCAAATAAATAGCGATTTAATTCATCTCGAATTTCTTGCTTTAGGCTCGCCCATTCAAATGAACCCTTAGCGATCGTACGCTCAACAATATCACGCACCAATTTAGTGGAATCATCCATTAATTTTTCAGATTCACGAACATATACAAATCCTCTTGAAATGATTTCTGGACCTGCTGCAATTTTCTTGTCTTGTTTCGTCAAGGTTACAACAACAATAAGGATTCCATCCTGTGATAAAAGCCTACGATCCCGCAATACAATATTCCCAACATCCCCTACACCAATTCCATCAATGAGGACATTACCAGAAGGAACTTTACCTGCCAATGCTAGCTTTCCGTCTTTCCATTCCACCACATCACCACGGTCAGGAATCATAATTTTTTCATCTGGAAGACCGCATTCAAGTGCCACTTTCCGATGGGCTTTTAACATCCGATACTCACCATGAACAGGAATGAAAAATTTTGGTTGCATTAAGTTAATCATAAATTTTAATTCTTCCTGACTTCCATGGCTAGATACATGGATTGTCCGTTTGCCAGATATAACATTGGCACCTGCTCTAAATAACATATCTACTGTTTTAAATAAGAAAACTTCACTACCTTTTAAAGGTGAGGCGGCAATTAGAACAGTATCTCCTGCCTGAATATTCAGTTGTTTATGTGTTTGCTTTGCCATCTTTTGAAGAGCTTCAATTGGTTCTCCTTGAGTTCCGGTAGCAAGGACGACAATTTCTCGATCTTGGTAATTTTTAAGCTCATGAATTGGGATAATTAGATCTTCAGCTACTTCTAAATAGCCCATATCAAGTGCTATGTG
This sequence comes from Neobacillus sp. Soil_C_43, assembly GCF_057656715.1. Lineage (NCBI taxonomy): Bacteria > Bacillati > Bacillota > Bacilli > Caryophanales > Bacillaceae > Neobacillus > Neobacillus sp. Soil_C_43. The sequence continues at coordinate 86,517 of NZ_JBDGJV010000009.1, read as the reverse complement.
ATAAATACGCTCTAAACTTTTTCCTACCACTGCTACTTTACGACCGTTATCCTTCGCCACATCAAAAATATGCTGGATCCGGTTAATATCTGATGCAAAGCACGCGGCTATGATTCGGCCTGGTGCATTATAGAAAGCATTAGACAATTCTCTTTCAACAATCGCTTCCGAAGTTGTGTAACCAGGTTTTTCTGCTTCGGTACTATCTGATAGTAAACATAACACACCTTGATCACCTATAGCTGCCATTTTACCAATTTCGGGTTTATAAAGCTTCGTTGCTGCCTGATCAAATTTAAAGTCACCTGTATATACGATAATTCCTTCAGACGTATGTATGCACACCCCTACAGAATCAGGAATACTATGATTTGTCTTAAAAAAGCTGACATTTACTGAATCTAATTCTACGACTGTATCTGAGTTTACTTCAATAAAATTAGCATTTCCGTTAAATTCCTGTTCTTTAAGCTTTGCAGCCGCAAGGGCAAGGGTTAATTTTGTCCCATAAACAGGTACATTTACTTGCCTTAATACATAAGAAAGTGCACCAATATGATCTTCATGTCCATGTGTTAAAAAAACAGCCTTTACACGATCCTTATTATCTCTTAAGTAGGTTAAATCTGGAATGACCATATCGATGCCTAGCATTTCTTCCTCGGGGAACATTAAGCCGGCGTCTACGATCAATATGTCTCCATCTACTTCTATTAGGTACATATTTTTTCCGATTTCTCCTACGCCACCAAGTGCAATAAACTTAATGGTTTTATTTTTTCTCTTTATCAAGTTTGAATCCTCCTATGTAGTAGCAATTTAATTTCTTGAACTTTTTTATTCCGTTCGAAATCAGTTATCATTATTATACTTGAAAAAAGAAAATGTTTACAACTTAAAAAAGCTAATTTACCTCTATGAGTGCCTTCAAGAAAAAGAAAGAGGCTGACCCATATAGGTCAGCCCTTAGAAAATTTACTATTTATTAAGAATTGATTGTAATGTTGCACGTTCCTGTTCAGTGAGGCCCACAAGCGGCAATCTGACTGAACCAACATCTAATCCAGCTATCTGTAAAGCTGTTTTAACAGGTGCAGGACTTGGAGCAGCAAATAATCCCTGCATCGTTGGCAGAAGCTGTTGATGTAACAGTGCCGCCTTTTTGTTATCTCCATCAAAAAAGGCTTTAACCATTTCCTGCATGCTATTGCCTATCACATGCGATGCCACTGATACCACACCGGCACCACCTATAGATAGGACAGGCAATGTTAAGCTATCATCCCCGCTGTATAAAACAAACTCATCATCCGTATTTGCAATAATCTGTGTCATTGCATTTAAATCTCCACTAGCTTCCTTCACCGCAACGATATTCGCAATTTTTGAAAGACGAATAATCGTTTCAGGAAGTATATTTACAACCGACCTACCTGGAATGTTATACACCATAACTGGCAGAGAAGTTGCTTCTGCCACAGCTTTAAAATGCTGATATAAGCCTTCTTGATTTGGTTTATTGTAGTAAGGTGCCACAACCATAATGGCATCAACACCAAGCTGCTCTGCCTTTTTTGTCAATTCAATAGAGGCATACGTATTGTTACTTCCGGTACCCGCAATAACTGGTACTCTTTTGTTAACAACCTTTACTACATGACTAAATAACGCAAGTTTTTCTTCTTTTGTTAAAGTTGGTGATTCCCCTGTCGTCCCAGCTATAACCAGTGAATCTGTTCCATTCTCTATGAGGAAATTTATCAATTGAGTTGTCTTAGCAAAATCTATATGCCCTTTTTTATCAAAAGGGGTTACCATTGCTGTAGACACCCGTCCGAAATGAATCATTGTTCTACTCCTTTCGTTACGTGCCACTAGTGAAAAACGGAGATGTTTCTACTTTTCTTATATCACTTCATTAAACACCATTACAAATCTAAAAGATTGAATTCTACTGACTCATCTTCTAATTGAAACGCGTCATGAAGTGCGTTGACGGATTTAACTAAGTCATCTTGTTTTACAAGTACCCATATAGTTGTATGACTATCCGCTGATTGTAAAATACGAATCCCTTGATCTGATAGTGCGGTTACAATCTTTGAGGTAACACCAGGGACACCCGCAATTCCTGCACCAACTACAGAAACCTTTGCACAATGTCGCTCTACAACAGGTTCATGCCCTAGTTCATTTAATACTTTTATTGCCCGGTCTGTCATCTCATCTGTTACCGTATAAATTACACCATTGGGCGATATATTGATAAAATCAACACTGATCTTTTCATTTGCCATAGCCTTAAAAACTTCAGCCTGCAAATAATATTGATCTTTTTTAGCAAAAACCTTTATTTGAGTAACATTAGAAACATGAGCAATTCCCGTTACCACACGCTCCTTAATATCACTCCCCCGATTATTTTTATTTAGGGTTGTAACTAACGTTCCTAAATTATCGGAATAAGTGGAACGAATACGGATTGGTACCTTTGCCTGCATAGCAATTTCTACTGCTCTTGGATGGATGACCTTAGCCCCCTGATAGGCCATGTTACACACTTCAGTGTATGTAACCACTGATAGCGGACGTGCATTTTCAGCAATACGTGGGTCTGCAGTCATAATTCCTTCGACATCAGTAAAAATATCGATCCATTCCGCATTGAGAGCAGCACCTAATGCGGCAGCGGATGTATCACTTCCCCCGCGTCCAATGGTGGTTATATCACCGTTCTTTGCCGCTCCTTGGAATCCAGCCACAACAACTACATCAGTATTCTCAAGTTCCCTGAGCAATCGCTCACACTTCATTTCAGTAATCTTTGCATTTGTATGGTCATTATTTGTACGGAATCCTGCTTGTGCACCTGTTAAAGCAACAGCATTAATACCACTGTCTAATAACATATTTGCAAACACAACACTAGATATAATCTCCCCACAGGACAATAATAAATCATGTTCTCTTCTTGAGATCTTGCTTAGATTCCCGCCAATTAGCGATAAAAGTGTATCCGTTGCATATGGGTCACCTTTTCTACCCATTGCAGAAACAACAACCACTACTTTATATCCATCTGCTAATGCTTTTTCAATATGGCCTTGGGCATGCTTTCTACTCTTTTCATCCTTTACAGATGTCCCGCCAAATTTTTGAACAATTATTTTCATAGTGACACCAAAACCTGCCTTTGGTTGTAACTTTTATTTTACTAAACCTAATTTAACTAAGCTTTCCGCAATTTGTACTGAATTCCATGCAGCACCCTTTAGCAGATTGTCAGAAACGACCCACATATGGAACCCACGGTCTTCATCAATATCTTTTCTAATACGTCCTACGAATACATCATTTTTGCCTACACAATCAGCCGGCATTGGGTATACTTGATTTTCAGGATCATCCTGAAGGACTACGCCAGGTGCATCTTTTAATAATGCTTTAATCTCACTTGCGCTAACATTTCCTTCCTCAATCTCAAAGTATACCGATTCAGAGTGCCCTACAGCCACAGGTAAGCGAACACATGTAGCAGAGACCTGCAGCTCTGGTAAGTGCATAATTTTCTTTGTTTCATTAATCATTTTCATTTCTTCATACGTATAGCCGTTATCTTGAAACTTATCAATTTGTGGAATGGCATTAAATGCAATTTGATAATGATTTTTGTCTGATTTTACCGGAAGAATATTTGGTTCATAGGTTTCTCCATTAAGAATTGACCTCGTTTGTTCCATCAATTCTTCCACTGCTGCAGCACCTGCACCAGAAACTGCTTGGTAGGTAGACACAATGATTTTTTTTAAACCATATTTTTGACGAATAGGCTCTAAAGCAACAACCATTTGAATGGTCGAACAATTAGGATTCGCAATAATTCCATTATGGTTATGCAAATCCCCTTCATTTACTTCTGGTACAACCAACGGTATATTTTCATCCATTCTAAACGCACTAGTGTTGTCCACGACAATGGCACCACGCTTAGCAGCTTCTGGAGCAAGTTCTTTAGATACGCTTCCACCTGCACTGAACAGTGCTATTTCTACACCCTCAAAGCTCTCAGGCTTGGCTTCTTGGACGGTATATTCCTGACCATTAACCACTATTTTTTTCCCTGCCGACCGTGCTGAGGATAGTAGGGTTAGTTCTCTGATTGGAAAATTCTCTTTCACTAATGTTTGGATCATTTGTTGTCCAACCGCTCCTGTTGCTCCGACTACTGCAACGTGAAATCCATTATGCTCTCTCATTACATGTTCCCCTTTCAATCTTTCATCCTGAACATGGCTGGTATTTTGAAGGTCTTAAAGGAAATGGCACTCTTATGCCAGCATGTCATGTATAGTTTATAACCCTAACAGTGGAGCAGTTATTAAGAAGCTCCACTGTTAAAAGATTAATTTATTTTAACATATTCCTCAGAAGAAATAACCTTTTTTGATGATGAAAGAGAGAGAGAGTTATTCAGCATCTTTATATCTTTCAATTAAAACGGGTTGAATCTGTTTTCCTTCAATCGCTGCTTCTATTGTTTCTGAAAGCATCGTCATTCTAGCAACCATTGAGTTTGGTTTTTTTATTGGATCATCCTGACCATAAGGAATAAAGAATATATGTTTAGTAGCCATTAGACGCATTAAGTTTACTCCATTTAAACCGAGTGCATCATTTGTTGAAATACCAAGGACAACCGGCTTTAAGTTTCTAAGTGTTGCTTTAGCTGCCATTAACACCGGGCTATCATTCATGGCATTGGCAAATTTACTCATGGAAACACCTGTTAGAGGGGCAATGACCATACAATCAAGTGGGAATTTAGGACCAAGTGGTTCTGCTTTTACAATTGAATCAATTACCTTGTTTCCCGTTAAGTCCTCAATACGTTGAATCCAATCCATCCCCTTGCCAAAGCGTGTATCTGTATTTTGAACAGTAGCGGTTACTACTGGAACAACCTCCGCTCCTGCTTGAACAAGCTTTTCTATTTCTGGAAATACGGCATCATAGGTACAATGGGATCCAGTTAGACCAAAGCCTATTCTTTTACCTTTTAAACTCATTTCACTTTCCCCTTTCGCTTTCGTAAATCTTCTTGAAGCAGTTGGGCAAGAACATTTGCCAAAATTTGACCTGCTGTTTTCGGTGCAACTATGCCTGGTAAACCGGGAGCAAGTAACGCCTTAATCCCTCTTTTTTCTGCATATCGGAAATCTGTTCCACCAGGCTTCGAAGCTAGATCAATGATGAGAGTATGTGAAGGTAATTTAGAGATAACCATTGCCGTAACAATTAAATGTGGTGCTGTATTTATCAAAATATCAGTATCCTTTACTTCATTCACAAGATTGTTTAAATGGAATGGCGTTAAACCCATCTCTGTGATTCTTGCTAAATGTTCACTTTTCCTTGCTCCAACCTTCACCTTAGCTCCAAGTGCAGCAAACGTACGTGCTACACTCATCCCTACTCGGCCCAGGCCCAATACAGTAATATTTGATCCGTGTATCGTGAAATCAGTATGCTGGATTGCCATCATAATTGTTCCTTCTACCGTTGGAATGGAATTATAGATAGCTACATCATCTCTTTCGAATAATTGGATGAGTGTTCTTTTGTTTTCTTTTGTTATTCCATTTAAATAGGAGTTACTTATTCCTGAGTAAATGGAACAATGTTCAGGTGTTTTACTAAGTAATTCTCCAGTTATAACAACCTTTTCATTGGAGAAGATGGTTTCTACCTGTCCCTCCAAATTTGTACCTGGCACCGGTAAGATCAGTGCGTCCATATTAGAAAAATCGACCTCATCCAACTTTTCCTTGACCGCTCCTGTAAAGGCATGGTCAAGCTGTTCAAAACCAATAAGCGATAATTTCGCGTCCAATTCGGTTAACTTGCGGATGATTTCCAGCTGTCTGGCATCACCGCCAATCACGGCTATCTGCATCCCTGTCAGCATGAAAACATTCACCTTCTTTTTTTTAAAAATCATTCTAGGTATTCCTTTTCTTCTTATCACTTCACCATCTTATGTAAGTTCCCTTCATTCGGTGAGTTTTCCAAACATGTAAAAGAAAAAGCCCAAGCAGAAAATGTTCTGCTTGGGCTTTTCATTCGCATCGGTGGATCTATTCTTCTTCGGGAACATCAATAATAATCATATCCGATCCGATTTTTTTGATATGTTGCCAGGGTACTCTTATTTCTTCACCTTGTTTCCTAAAGCCAAACCATTTTAATGAAGGAATAAGCAACGCCTGTATTTGTCCCGTGCTTTCATTGATTTCTAAGTCAGTTTGTCCGAGTACACCAAGGCGTTCTGCCTTTTTTACATCAACAATCTCTTTCCCACTTAATTCACTTAACCTCATATTCCCAAAAACCCCCTTCTTCCCCTTTTCTATTATTTTATAGAAGGAAGATTATATTTAGACTAAAGAAAAAACAGTTCGAAAACTCGAACTGTTTTGGGATTATAATTTAGATGGGAATTCCCCATTAGGACTAATTAATGTGACGGAATATTTATCCGTAAAAATAGCTCTTGCCATATCATCCACACTATTTTTAGTCACCTGGTCAATTTGTTCAATAATCTCATCAAGTGAACGGTGGCGTTTTAACAGTAATTCATTTTTACCATTCCGGCTCATTCGACTGTTTGTACTTTCCAAACTTAGCATCAAGCTACCTTTCAGCTGCTCTTTACTATTGGTCAATTCCTTTTCAGTAATGCCCGTTTGTTTTAATTTATCAAGTGTTTCTTGAATGGTTTCAAATAAAACATCAAGCTGCTTCGCGCCTGTTCCTCCATAAACAGTAACCACCCCACTATCCTGATAAGCAGAATGATAAGAGAATACTGAGTACGCCAAGCCTCTTTGCTCACGAACTTCTTGAAATAGTCTGGAACTCATACTACCGCCCAAAATATTATTTAAAGTAATTAAGCTATAGATATCCTCATGACCAACCTTCAATCCTTCAAATCCAATACATAAATGAGCCTGTTCAGTTTCCTTCTTGCGTGACAAACGATTAGCATGGAAAGTAGGAAGATTTTCAGGTGTTTCCTTTGACCCACCCTGGTAAGATCCAAAATAATTTTCAACCTCTTTAATAAAGGATTCCGATATATTCCCAGCTATTGAGATGACCACATTTTCAGGTGTATATCGTTCATGGATGTACTCCTTCAGGGAATCTCCTGTAAATGTATTTAGTGTTTCCTCAGTCCCTAAAATTGGATAACCAAGTGGATGGTTTTCATAAACGGCTCTACTTAGTAAATCATGAACAATATCATCCGGTGTATCTTCATACATTTTAATTTCTTCGAGGACTACATTCTTTTCCTTTTTCAATTCTTCTTCCACAAAAGTAGAATTAAAGAACATATCAGCTAAAACATCTAATGCATACTTGGAATGTGTATCCAAAACCTTTGCATAATAGCAAGTATACTCCTTAGAGGTAAAAGCGTTAACTTGACCGCCAATGCTGTCAAAGGATTCAGCAATTTCCTTTGCTGAACGTGTCGTTGTCCCTTTAAAAAACATGTGCTCTAGGAAATGTGAAATTCCATTTGTCTGTGGATCTTCGTTTCTTGAACCAGTTCCAATCCATACACCAATCGCGACAGACCTTACAGTTGGTATATTTTCTAATACAATTCTTACTCCATTTTGGCAAGTGTACTTATTAATCATCGACTTCCTCCTGTCATTAAACAGCAGATGCTACTACTCCAATTATTTATTATACGTTTTTATAGATATTTTCTCCAATTTTCTGATAGATTCTCACAAATTATTTTATCATTCTTTCCTCACTCATTAATTCTGAGACCGTACCGATCTCTAAATCCTTTTTCTCGATAAGAGTAATGAGCCTGTCAAGTGATTTTGCAGTTGATTCTGTTGGATGCATGAGAACCATGGAGCCCTTATCAATTTTAGACATCACTCGATTAATTAAGACATCAGGTGATGGTTTTTGCCAATCAACCGTATCAACCGTCCACATAACCGTTAACATATTCAGTTCATCTGCTATTTTTATCGTCTCATCCCGATAGCTGCCACTTGGAGGTGCAAACCAAACTGGCTTTTCTCCTGTAGCCGCTTCAATAATGTTGTTCGTCTTTAGTATTTGTTCTCTTGTCTGAGCTGCAGTAAGCTTTTGCATATCTGGATGAGAATAGGAATGATTACCTACTTCATGCCCAGCGCTTACGATCATTTTCGCAACATCTGGGTTTCTTTTAACCCAATTTCCTTCAAGGAAAAAGCTAACGGATACATTGTGTCTTTTTAATGTTGCTAGCATTTCAGGTAAATATTCATTTCCCCAAGCCACATTAATAATAAAGGATACCATAGGTTTGTCTGGGTGCCCTTTATAAATGGGGGTTGGTGGTAAATCCTTTAGATGAATTTTTGGTTTCACTTGGGTAAATTCTAATTTCTTTTCATCAAAGACGCCTTTACTTTTCATGTTTTTATATGAAGCGCCAATATCTACCTTAAGTCCATTATATCCTGGAATAGCCTTCCAAACCCTGTCAACCTTGGCATCGGAAGGTGGTATTTCATATGTAGAAGCGTTTTTTATTATACTCTGATATAGGGGATCTGACTGTTTCGCTGCCGGAAGTGCCGAATCCCTTAAAGAGGATACATAATTGTTCACAACAGGATTATTTACTGAAATCCATGCACTCAAACAAATAATTAAAAATAAGCTAACCTTTTTCATTTACCTTTCCCCCTTCCATAAAGATTATGTATAGGGGGGACAAGGTAGAACTCAGAGAGCGAATCTTGCCATATAAAGAAAGAGTCAGGGAAGCCCCTGACTCTTATAAATTAATCACAGCCTTGATTTAGCCTGAGTTTCTTTATTAATTATTCTTTATTCTCAGCCTTTTCACGCTGCTCTTTTAACACGGCTTTTCGAGACAAGTTGACTCTGCCTTGTTTGTCGATTTCGGTTACTTTAACTAAAAGCTCATCTCCGATTTTAAGAACATCCTCGACTTTTCCTACCCGCTCTTCAGCCAGTTCGGAAATATGAACAAGACCATCTTTTCCTGCAAAGATTTCAAGGAAAGCACCGAATTTTTCAATTCGCTTAACCTTACCGAGGTACAATTCACCAACTTGAACTTCTCGAACGATATCTTCGATGATTTTTTTCGCTTTTTGATTCATTGCTTGATCGGTCGAAGCAATAAATACCGTTCCATCCTGCTCGATATCGATTTTAACGCCAGTTTCTTCAATAATCTTATTGATCTGTTTACCACTAGGCCCAATCACATCGCGAATCTTATCCGGATTGATATTCATTGTTAAAATCTTAGGTGCAAATTGGGAAAGCTCTGTTCTTGGCTCTGTAATGGTAGCTAACATCGAATCCAAGATGTGCATTCTTCCTATTTTTGCTTGTTGCAATGCTTCCTCTAAAATGTCGCGAGAAAGACCTTCAATCTTAATATCCATTTGAAGTGCGGTTACCCCTTTAGCGGTACCTGCAACTTTAAAATCCATATCTCCAAGGTGATCTTCCATCCCTTGAATGTCAGATAGAACTGTATAATACTCTCCTGATTTGACAAGACCCATTGCAATTCCTGCTACAGGCGCTTTAATAGGAACACCAGCATCCATCATCGCTAAAGTAGAAGCACAAATACTAGCCTGGGAAGTAGAACCATTAGATTCAAGCACTTCAGATACAAGGCGGATTGTATAAGGGAAATCTTTTTCAGACGGTATAATAGGCTCGAGCGCACGTTCACCAAGTGCACCATGTCCAATTTCACGTCGACCCGGTCCACGAATTGGACCTGTTTCCCCAACACTAAAGGATGGGAAGTTATAATGGTGCATAAAGCGTTTTTCTTCCTCAATTCCTAAACCATCGAGAATCTGTACATCACCCATTGCTCCTAGTGTACAAATACTTAAAGCTTGAGTTTGGCCACGTGTAAACAATCCTGAACCGTGAGTACGAGGTAAAATACCTACCTGTGATGACAATGGGCGGATTTCATCGATTTTGCGACCGTCTGGACGTACTTTTTCTACTGTAATTAGGCGGCGTACTTCACCTTTTACGATCTTGTCCAAGATTTGCTTAACTTGTTTTAAATCTTCAGCTGTTGCTTCTTGTTCCTCATATTTAGCAATCACTTGATTTTTTATTTCTTTAATCGCATCTTCACGTGCATGCTTTTCTTGAACTTGAATAGCTTTAAGCATATCAGCTTCACAAATTTCTCTTACTTCTGCTTCAAGTTCTTTATCAATTTCATAAAGATTGATTTCTCTTTTTGGCTTACCAATTTCCGCAACAATTTTTTCTTGGAATTCAATTAATTGTTTAATATGGTTATGACCAAACATAATTGCCTCAAGCATCGTTTCTTCAGGCACTTCAAGTGCGCCTGCCTCGACCATGTTAATGGCATCCTTCGTGCCAGCAACCGTTAAGTGAATATCACTTTTTTCAGCTTGTTCAACCGTTGGATTGATGACAAATTCATTATTTACTCTGCCTACAATTACACCCGCAATTGGTCCTTCAAACGGAATATCTGAAGTACTTAGTGCTAGTGATGACCCAAACATTGCAGCCATTTCGGAAGAACAGTTTTGATCCACACTCATGACAATACTGATTACCTGCACATCGTTACGGAAGCCATCAGCAAAAAGTGGACGGATAGGTCTATCAATTAGACGGCTGGCAAGTATTGCTTTTTCACTTGGACGACCTTCACGTTTAATAAATCCACCTGGAATTTTACCAACTGCATATAACCGTTCTTCATAGTTTACTGTTAATGGAAAGAAATCGAGATTTTTTGGCTCTTTTGAAGCAGTAGCTGTACTTAATACAGCTGTATCTCCATAGCGGACCATTACAGCACCATTAGCCTGTTTAGCTAACTGTCCAATTTCCACGGTTAAATTACGTCCTGCCCAATCCATAGAATATACATGTTTCGTTTGTTCCATATTTGTACCCCTCTCTATCTAAATCACTTTAGGAGGATAATGCGAGGATACTTCCTCGCTGAAATCCTCTTTCTAAATCTTCCTAATATAAAAAAAGCCATAAATGCTTATGTTATTAATTTCAAATTAGTATTAGTATGCACATAAAAGTCTTGACTTAAAATTATGTATAAAAATTTCTTTACTACTTTAATTTTTGCCTTTTTAGGCTAATAAAAAAGCGGGATAAATCCCGCTTCTGTAGACTAACGACGTAGACCAAGCTTATTGATTAACACACGGTAACGTTGAACGTCTTTGTTACGTAGGAATGTTAAAAGATTACGACGTTTACCAACCATTTTCAAAAGACCGCGACGTGAGTGGTGATCTTTCTTGTGAGTACGTAAGTGCTCGTTCAAGTTATTGATTGATTCAGTAAGGACAGCGATTTGAACTTCTGCAGATCCAGTGTCGCTCTCATGAGTTTTATACTCATTGATAAGTTCATTTTTACGTTCTTGAGTGATTGCCATCCAGGTTCACCTCCTAATTTTTCTATCCCCAGTTACCGAGCAAGCGTCGGTGACTCGACTTGCCAAGCAAAGGTTGTTTTTAATACGTATATAAGAATACATCTTTTTACGTCAAAAAGCAAGTCGAAACCTTATTTAAATGTAAGAAAAACTTTGATAAAAGCGGCTTTAGCATGAAGATTGTCGATTCTTTTCAAAATAATCTATTGCCTTTTGCTTATCTCTTTCTATCTGACTAACCAATTCTTCAATTCCGGAGAACTTCTGTTCTTTGCGCAAGTACAGATGCCATTCGACTACCACTTCTTCTCCATAAATCTCTTGTTCAAATTCAAATATGTGAACTTCAACAGTTAGCTTTAATGTTTCTTTATTAAAGGTTGGTTTATAGCCAACATTACAAACACCATTATACCAATGATCCTTTACCTTCATTTTTACAGCATATACACCCAACGGAGGGATCATATACTCTTCATTCAGGTCTATATTTGCTGTCGGGAAACCTATCGTTCTCCCACGCTTGTCCCCGTGAATGACAGTGCCCGATGTCCTATAATATCTGCCAAGAAGATCAGGAAGTTCATTTACTTTTGCTTCGTTAAGCAAGTGACGAATTCTTGTAGAACTAACCTTTTCCTCACCTTGAGCTAATTTTGGGACAACAGAGTAAGAGAATTGATCCCTAGAATGGAAAGGCAGTGTTTCCATCGTTCCTTTTCCCATCCGCCCATAAGAATAATCAAAGCCAGCTACTACATGCTTCACATTCAGACCTATCACATATTGATCAATGAACTCCTGTGGGAGTAAGTTAGCAAACTCAGGTGTAAAATGAACAATAAATAAATAATCTATACCTAACTCTTCAATTATCTTTATCTTATCTGATAAGGGCGTAATATATTGTACGTGCTTTTTGCTCTTTCCCAATACAACAGAGGGATGCGGATCAAAAGTCATTACTGCACTTCGGAAATCTTGTTCTTCTGCTTGTTTTTTTGCCTCTAGGATTACTTGTTGATGTCCCATATGAACACCATCAAAATAGCCCAAGGCCATTGCTAAAGGCGGAAAATCGTTTCTATCTAATTTATGTGGAAAATTAAGTCTTTTGACTTCCAAATGAAACTCACCTTTTCTATACCGAAACCTTATTATTCATTTCGCAATACTTTTACTGGTTTAAGCAGGTCTGGCTTGCTTGGGTGTTTTGCGTAAATGGCGAGAGCCAGTCCTTCTGCATTTTCAGCGATAATCGGTCCGTTAGTTGTTTTTAAGTGTTCTGGTATTGGTAACACCGCACCATTTTTCACTTTCTCTGCTACTTTATCATTAATCTGTAATTTCGGCAAATAAGAAAGTGCTGATTCTAATGGTCGTAAAACAGTAGAAATTTCACCAGTTTCCATCAGTTTTTCTACTTCCTCAAAGGTCAGACAATCCTCTAATGTGAAGGCTGCCGACTGGATTCTTATTAGTTTGGACATGTGTGCAGGGTACCCTAGTTTCTCCCCAATCATTACAGCTAATGTTCGTATATAGGTCCCTTTACTGCAACTGACCCTAAAACGGAATCGAATCGTTTCTCCTGAAAATTCTGTCCGATCATCCAGTAATTCAATTGAATAGATGGTTACCCTCCTAGTGGGGCGCTCTACTTCAATGCCTTTTCGAGCATACTCGTACAGCCGAACCCCTCCCACCTTCACTGCTGAAAACATCGGTGGGGTTTGCTCAATTTCTCCCGTCAACGAATCAAGGACTTTTTGAATTTCTTCGCGTAGAAGGTTTCGATCAACATCTTTCTTTTCAACCACTTCACCAGATGCATCTTCCGTCGTGGTGGAGAAGCCTATGGTTACTTCACCTTCGTATGCTTTTCCTGCGTCCGTAATATACTCTGCAACCTTTGTTGCTTTTCCAATACAAATAGGGAGGACACCCGTTACATCCGGATCAAGTGTTCCTGTATGTCCGACTTTTTTAGTTTTTAAAATTTTTCTTAGCTTAAATACACAATCATGGGAAGTTAGCCCTGCTGGTTTGAATAACGGTAATATACCTTCCACCATATTCACTCCGATCTCAGTAATATTCGAAAAAAATGGATAGACGATTGTCTATCCATTTCCACTGTAAATTTCTGCTTATTTTTGAACTTATTCTTCGTCATTCTTTTCCATCGGTTTATCGTCATCCGTATGCAATTGATGTAGAAGGGTATTAATTCGATTACCATAATCGATTGATTCATCCCACTCAAAAATAATTTCAGGTGTTTTACGAAGGCGAATACGGTGGCCAATTTCGGTTCTAATAAAGCCTTTTGCTTTCGCTAAGCCTTTTAATGTATTCTCCTTTTGCTCGTCATCACCTAACACAGAAATAAATACTTTTGCTTGCTGTAAATCTCCTGTAACCTGAACATCAGTAACTGTCACAAAGCCGATCCGAGGATCTTTTATTTTCCGGCCGATGATGTCACTAAGTTCTTTTTTCATTTGCTCTCCAACACGATTTGCTCTGTGGCTCATCATATTCACCTCTTAATTTAAAGCCAATCAATCTCGGTGATTGTTCGTTCTATCTCTGGAAACGAGTCAATAAATTTTAGTGAGTTCTGCAATTCAATCTCTGTAGATACCCGATTAGAGGTAACAACCGCAATGGCAATTTTCGTTCTTTGCCATACATCTTGAAAGTCAACCTCGGCAACGGATACATTAAATTTCTGTTTTAGACGAGTTAGAATTCTCTGCAAAACGGCTCGTTTCTCTTTTAATGAATGTGCATCATAGATGATACATTCACATTCGGCAACACCGATGATCATTTACGTTCGATCTCTTCCATTACATAAGCTTCAATGATGTCTCCTTCTTTAACATCATTAAAGTTTTTAATCGTGACACCACATTCATAACCTTTAGCAACCTCTTTAGCATCATCTTTGAAACGTTTTAGCGCATCAATTTGTCCTTCAAAGATAACAACTCCGTTACGAACTAAACGGATTCCGCTATCACGGGTAATTTTACCTTCAGTAACAAATGAACCAGCAATGGTACCAACCTTTGAAACCTTGAAAGTTTGACGAACTTCAGCTTGACCAATAATCTTTTCTTGGAATTCAGGATCAAGCATTCCCTTCATGGCTGCTTCGATTTCTTCAATTACTTTATAAATAATGCGGTGTAGACGAACATCAACCTTTTCAGCTTCCGCAGCACGCTTAGCATTTACATCTGGACGAACGTTAAATCCGATGACAATTGCATTTGAAGCGGCTGCAAGAGTGATATCTGACTCATTAATAGCACCGGCACCACTATGAATAATTTTAATGTTTACGCCTTCTACATCTATTTTTTGCAATGATGCAGCAACGGCTTCAGCAGAACCTTGAACATCTGCTTTTAGGATGATGTTTAAGTCCTTCATTTCACCTTGCTTCAATTGGTCAAATAGTGTTTCAAGACTGACAACGGATTTTTCACCACGTTGAGCTACTAAAGCAGTTTGCTCACGTGCTTCCCCAACCTGGCGGGCTGTTTTTTCGTCTTCAAATACAACAAAACGATCTCCTGCCTGCGGAACATCATTTAGTCCTGTAATTTCTACTGGAGTAGAAGGACCCGCTTCTTTTACTCGGCGTCCTTTATCATTCACCATCGCACGAACCCGTCCGAATGTAGTTCCAACAACAATCGGATCACCAATTTTCAAAGTACCGTTTTGAACTAATAATGTCGCAACAGATCCACGGCCTTTATCTAATTGTGCCTCGATAACCGTACCAACAGCTTTTCGGTTAGGATTTGCCTTATATTCTTCTACTTCACTTACAAGTAAGATCATTTCAAGAAGAGTGTCAATTCCTTCTCCGGTTTTTGCAGAAAGTGGTACAAAGATAGTATCCCCACCCCATGCTTCAGATACTAATCCATGTTCAGTTAATTCCTGCATAACTCGGTCTGCATTTGCTGCTTCTTTATCCATTTTGTTTACAGCTACAATGATTGGAACTTCAGCAGCCTTTGCATGGTTAATCGCTTCAACTGTTTGTGGCATTACACCATCATCTGCCGCTACCACAAGAATGGTAATGTCAGTAATTTTCGCTCCACGAGCACGCATGGTTGTAAATGCAGCGTGTCCCGGTGTATCAAGGAAAGTAATCTTCTTTCCATTTTCAACTACTTGATAGGCACCAATATGCTGCGTAATTCCGCCAGCTTCACCTTCAGTTACCTTTGTATTACGAATAGAATCAAGAAGGGTTGTTTTACCATGGTCAACGTGACCCATAATCGTTACAACAGAAGGTCTTTCTACTAAGTCTTCAGTTCCATCTTCGGTAAAGTAAACTTCAAGATCAGTTGTGTCAATCTTGATTTCTTCTTCAACCTCTACTCCATATTCCCCAGCAATCAATTCAATAGCATCTTTATCAAGCACTTGGTTAATGGTAGCCATCACACCAAGTAAAAAGAGCTTTTTAATGATCTCTGACGGTTCACGATAGATTTTTTTCGCAAGTTCACCAACAGTGAGTGACTCACTAAAAGTAATTTTAGCAGGAAGCTCTTTTTCTTTTTTCTTCTGAGGCTGTGCTTGCTGAACTGGTGTATGAGTCTTCTTCTTGTTATTATTATTATTACGATTATTACGATTTTGGTTATTATTATAAGGCTTAGCCTTAGCTTTATCTGCACTACTGAAGACTTTATTTTCTTTTGATTGAGTTTCTTGGCTCTGTTTTTTGCCTTCAGCCGCTTTTGGAGGAGAGACAACTTTTACCTTCTTAGGAGTAGGAGATTTATCTGCAGCTTCCTCAAACGCTTTAGGTGCATTTTTAGACTGTACTTGCGGTTTTTGACCAGACTGTGCCGGTCTTTGATTTGGACGTTGTTGTTGTTGCTGCTGAGCAGGACGTCCATTTGAGCGTTGTTGCTGCCCGCCGCCCATTTGTTTACTCTGTTGTGTATTGCTTTCTTTTTTGTTGAATGTTGCATCAAGTTTTTTTACGTCTGAATCTTCTATTGTTGCCATATGGTTAGAAACCTCTATATTCATTTCTTTTAATTTTGTAATGATTTCTTTACTTGAAATATTGTGTTTTTTTGCGTATTCATAAACACGGATTTTACTCATATTTTCACCCCCGCTAGATTTAATCGAGCAACGTTACCAGTTTTTTTGCAAATCCTACATCTAAAACAGCTACAACAACACGTGCTTCCTTGCCAATTGCTTGACCTAGAAGATGACGGTCTTCCACCATTTTCAACGGAACATGATAGGAATTACATTTATCTGTTATTTTTTTAGTCGTATTTGCAGATGCATCCGCGGCTAATAAAACGAGCTTTGCTTTACCGTTTCTAATTTCCTTTAAGGCAAGCTCTTCACCCGATATGATTTTACGCGCTCGATTGGCCAAGCCAAGCAATGACATCCATTGATTTTGTTTCATTTGGATTGTCAGTTCTCCTTCTCAATTAGCTCAAGTAGTTCTTCGTATATCGAATCATTTATAGAAACCTCTAAATGGTTAGCTAAAGTATTTTTCTTCTTGGCTAATAGGATAGCTTCTTTGTCTCTTGAAAGGTATGCACCTCTACCGGATTTTTTTCCAGTTAAATCAATGGTTACATCCCCTTCTTTTGAGCGAACGATGCGAACGAGTTCTTTTTTCGGCTTCATTTCACCGGTTGCCACACATTTGCGCATAGGAACTTTTTTTCTTGTGTTCACGATCATTCACCTCCTAATTAGTCCAAATCATCATCTTCATAATCAAAATCTGTATCCACTTGATCATCAAAAAGTCTAATTGTTTCTTCACGTGGGTAAATTCCAAGCTCACGTGCTTCAGTTTCAGCTTTGATATCAATTTTCCAGCCAGTTAATTTTGCTGCTAGTCGAGCATTTTGACCGCGTTTACCGATTGCTAATGAAAGCTGATAATCAGGTACAACAACTGTTGTAGCTTTTTCATTTTCGTTCACCATAACATCTAGCACTTTTGAAGGGCTTAAAGAATTAGCGACAAAAACAACTGGATCATCAGACCATTTAACGATATCAATTTTTTCACCTTTTAACTCATTAACTACCGCTTGCACCCTTGTTCCTTTTGGTCCAACACAAGAACCAACAGGATCAACCTCAGGATTATCAGAATGAACGGAAATTTTCGAGCGGTCTCCTGCTTCACGGGCAACAGATTTAATTTCAACTGTACCGTCGTAAATTTCAGGAACTTCAATTTCAAATAGACGTTTCAGTAACCCAGGATGAGTTCTAGAAACAAAAATTTGTGGACCCTTAGTAGTTTTTTCTACTTTAGTAATAAAAACTTTGATTCGATCATGCGGTTTGTAACGTTCATTTGGCATTTGCTCATTTAAAGGTAATAGCGCTTCTATTTTACCAAGACTGACATAAATAAATTTAGAATCAAGTCTTTGAACGATACCTGTCATGATGTCTTCTTCACGGTCAATAAATTCAGAATAAATAATACCTCTTTCAGCTTCTCTAACACGCTGAGTTACCACTTGTTTCGCTGTTTGTGCAGCGATTCTTCCGAAGTCTTTTGGAGTTACTTCCATTTCGACAACATCTTCTACCTGGTAATTAGGATTAATGTGTTGGGCATCTGCAAGAGAAATTTCAAGCCGTGGATCGAATACTTCATCAACCACTTCTTTTCTTGCAAAAACGCGCATAGAACCAGATTGTAAGTTCAAATCAATTCGGACATTTTGTGCCTGATTGAAATTACGACGGTAAGCTGATACCAATGCCGCCTCTATCGCATCAATTAGTATATCTCTGGAAATACCTTTCTCTCTTTCCAGTATTGTAAGAGCATCTAATAATTCGCTGCTCATTTGCTTGTATCCCCCTACTCATATTCAATTTTTTCATTTATGAAAAAACAACAGCCAGTCTTGCACTTGCTACTTTTTCATATGGAATGTCAATAGACTTTTTACGAGTTTTGATTTTCACTTCAATTTTTATGTGTTGGCCATCAAACTCAAGTAATTTCCCTTCAAAACCTTTTTCTCCATCAATCGGTTCATAAGTTTTAATAAAGACATTTTTACCAATAGCCTTTTCAAAATCTTTTTCTTTTTTCAATGGACGCTCTGCACCCGGAGAGGATACTTCAAGAAAGTAGTTATGGGGAATTGGATCCACTTCGTCGAGTTTTTCACTTAGTCGCTCACTAACTAGACCACAATCCTCAATATCAACTCCTGTGTCCTTATCGATATATACGCGAAGATACCAATTTTTGCCTTCCTTCACATATTCAATATCCACTAATTCTAAGCTAAGTTCTTGAAAAATTGGTGCAGCCAGCTCTTCTACAACTTCCGTTACTTTGCTCATGCTTTACCTCCTTTTCTAAAATATATCACCCATATTCTATGTAGTTCACGGTAAGTTTTATCAAATAACACTAAAAAACATTTGTAAACAAAACCAAGATGCGTACAACTGTTAAGTGTAAGCACCTCGATTACATAACGAAAGAGTGGGTTTCCCCACTCTTGAACACGAGAGTATTTCTTAGTATTTCCAATAAAACTATACCATAACCATTGTTTTTATGCAAACACAACGGAGGTTTATCAGGATTATCCCTATTTAGAACAAAGATAGCTGGTTTTGCTCAGGTAGTGCATTTAGACAACCTTGTTTGTCTAAATATTCAAGAATGGTCTTAGAAACCTTTCCTCGTTGTTGAAGGTCTTCTTTTGATAAGAACTCTCCATCTTGTCTTGCTTTTAGGATATTAAAAGCTGCATTAGTTCCTAACCCAGGAATCGAATTAAATGGTGGAATGAGTGTATTCCCTTCAATAATAAAATCTGATGCATCTGATTTATATAAATCATAATTTTGAAATGAAAATCCTCTTTCTGTCATTTCAAGCGCTAGCTCTAGAACAGTTAGGAGGTTTTTCTCTTTATTGGATGCTTCCAGTCCTTTTGCGTTGATTTCCTCGATTTTTGCCCGGATTGCTTCAGGCCCACGAGACATTGCTTCAATGTCAAAGTCTTCTGCACGAACCGTGAAATAAGCAGCATAGTAAAGAAGTGGCAGATGCACCTTAAAGTACGCAATCCGTACCGCCATTAATACATAGGCTGCCGCGTGTGCTTTTGGGAACATGTATTTGATCTTTTTACAAGAGTCAATGTACCATTCTGGTACTTCGTTTCTCCGCATTTCGGCTTCCATTTCTTCACTTAAGCCCTTACCTTTACGGACAGATTCCATAATTTTAAAAGCAAATGAAGGTTCTAGCCCCTGATAAATCAAGTAGACCATGATATCATCACGACAGCCAATTACTTCACTTAAATTACACGTTTGGTTGTGAATTAACTCCTGTGCATTCCCTAGCCATACGTCCGTTCCATGGGATAGTCCTGAAATCTGGACGAGTTCTGAAAATGTTGTTGGCTTTGTATCTTCTAGCATTTGTCGGACAAATCGAGTCCCAAACTCAGGAATCCCTAGCGTACCCGTTTTACACATAATTTGTTGTTCTGTTACACCCAACGATTCTGTTCCACTAAAGATTTTCATTACTTCAGGGTCATCCGTCGGAATGGTTTTAGGATCCATCCCACTTAGATCTTGCAGCATTCTGATAACAGTTGGATCATCGTGTCCGAGTATATCAAGCTTTAAGACATTATCATGGATGGAATGGAAATCAAAATGAGTTGTTTTCCATTCGGAATTTCTATCGTCCGCCGGGAATTGAATCGGTGTGAAATCATAAACATCCATATAATCAGGAATTACGATAATACCACCAGGATGCTGTCCTGTTGTTCTTTTCACACCTGTACAACCAGATGCGAGCCTCTCCACTTCTGCACCACGCAGTTGAAGGTTGTTATCCTGCTGATAGGCTTTTACATATCCAAATGCTGTTTTATCTGCAACCGTACCAATGGTTCCTGCACGATAGACATACTCCTCACCAAACAGAACCTTCGTATAGTTATGAGCACGTGGTTGATATTCTCCGGAGAAGTTCAAGTCGATATCGGGAACCTTGTCCCCTTTGAAGCCAAGGAAGGTTTCAAACGGAATATCGTGTCCATCCTTTTTGTATTTAGCGCCGCAATGTGGACAATCTTTATCTGGCAAATCAAATCCTGATCCAACTGAACCATCATTAAAGAATTCTGAATGCTTACAGGTTGGACAAACATAATGTGGCGGCAATGGGTTCACTTCCGTTATCTCAGTCATCGTGGCGACTAAGGAGGAACCAACTGATCCACGGGAACCAACTAGATAACCATCATCCAGTGATTTTTTTACTAGCTTATGTGAAATCAAGTAAATTACGGCGAATCCATGGCCGATAATACTTTTCAATTCTTTCTCTAATCTGGCTTCAACAATCTCTGGAAGATTGTCACCATATATTTTACGAGCCATTGAATAGCTCATTTCACGCATCTCTTCATCGGCACCTTCAATTTTTGGTGTATAGAGATCATCTTTAATCGGCTTTATGTTGTCAATCATATCGGCAATTTTATTCGTGTTAGTAACAACGATTTCCTTTGCCTTCTCTTTACCCAAAAAGGAAAAAGCATCGAGCATCTCATTGGTTGTTCTAAAGTGAACGTCAGGCAACTCATGACGGTTTAGCGGATTCGCTCCACCTTGTGAGTTAACTAAAATTTTACGGTAGATTTTATCGTTTTCATTGAGATAATGAACATTTCCCGTTGCCACAACAGGGATCCCTAACTTATCACCTAGTGTAACGATCTTGCCAATAATATCTTCCATTGATTTTTCATCACGAACCAATTCCATTTCGATCAATGGTGCATTTACTTCTTTTGGCATTACTTCGAGATAATCATAGAATCCCGCGAAAGCTTCGACTTCTTCCGGAGATTTTTGCATCATCCCTTCAAACACTTCACCTTTATTACAGCCAGAGCCAACAAGAATTCCTTCTCTATATTTTTGCAGAACCGATCGAGGAAGCCGCGGTACTCGATAAAAGTATTCTATATGTGCAATGGAAACGAGCTTAAATAGGTTCTTTAACCCCGCCTCGGTCTGTGCTAAAAGTGTGCAATGATATGGACGAGCACGTTGATAGGCATTCCCCTTACCCATGTTATTGTTAAATTCATCATGGTAGTGGATTCCCTTTTCTAGTGCATCCTTTAACATTTTTAATAATAAGTAGCCCGTTGCTTCTGCATCATAAATCGCGCGGTGATGCTGGGTTAATTCAATATCAAACTTTTTCGTCAAGGTATTTAATCGGTGGTTTTTCAGCTCAGGATAAAGAAAACGTCCAAGCTCAAGTGTATCGATAACAGGATTTTTGGCCTTTTCTAACCCTATTTGTTTATACCCTACATTTAGGAATCCCATATCAAAGGATGCATTGTGGGCGACAAGAACAGCATCCTCTACCCAGTCATGGAAATTTCGCAATACTTCTTCTACCTCAGGTGCATTTTGCACCATATCATCTGTTATTCCTGTTAAATTAATCGTTGTTGCTGAAAGTCGATGGTGCGGATTTGCAAATGACTCAAAACGGTCAATAATTTCTCCGTCCTTCACTTTTACAGCTGCTAATTCAATAATCGTATCATACACAGCTGAAAGTCCTGTTGTTTCTACGTCAAACACAACAAACGTATCCTCTAAAAGGAGACGATGTGCATCATTATAAGCAATCGGTACCCCGTCATCGACCAAATTGACTTCCACACCATATAGGATCTTGATATCGTTTTTCTTACCAGCACCATATGCTTCTGGGAAAGATTGAGCCACTGCATGATCGGTGACAGCAATTGCTTTATGTCCCCATTTCTTTGCTTGAGCAACTAAAGCACTTACAGGTGTGACAGCATCCATTGAACTCATAGGGGTATGCAGATGTAATTCTACCCGTTTCTCATCGTCCGGTGCAGTATCTTTCCGCCCAGCGGGTTTAAATTCATTTATATCATTTCCAATCATGACAAGGTCACGTACAAATGTATCGTTTTGAATGCTTCCACGAACCTTAACCCACATTCCCTTTTTCACACGCTGGAACAAGGCAGCATCTTCTTTATCTCGAGAAAACATTTTTACCATTAACGAACTTGTATAATCGGTAATCTTAAAGGTTAATAATGAACGCCCACTTCGTAATTCTCTTATTTCCGCATCAAAAATATAACCTTCAACAGCTACTCGTCGTTCTTCATCAACGATATCAATCATGCTGCGAAGATCATTATCATCCTTTATGGTTAGACCAATGGAAAGCGGTCCATCAGGCACATCTCCTGAAGCTTGGTCTCTTTCTGCATCACTCTTTTGCATT
The DNA here is from genome assembly GCF_057656715.1 of Neobacillus sp. Soil_C_43. Taxonomy (NCBI): domain Bacteria; kingdom Bacillati; phylum Bacillota; class Bacilli; order Caryophanales; family Bacillaceae; genus Neobacillus; species Neobacillus sp. Soil_C_43. The sequence goes on along the minus strand of NZ_JBDGJV010000009.1, from coordinate 63,571 downwards.
TCAACCATTGCCAGAAGGGCACGTTCCTGATCTTCTTTTTGTTTTGCCAGTAGAAATTTTTCGTATTCTTCATTTTTTTCTTCGACTTTTAAATCTGTTTCAATTGAAAACAGCGGAAAACCAAACGATTGCAAAATATCTCCAATTACTGAACCATATTTTCGTTTTAAGGCTAGACCCTCCGCCTCATTTCTTACCGTAATCGCTAATTTATTTCCGCTAACGATAGGCATTTGTTCATTTAAAAGTTTTAAGAGAGGGGGAGAAATTCCATCAATTTGTTGGATACAATGACTCCAATACTCTAGTAAAAGTTCGGGCGTACTGTTTGGATTTGACACTTTGATATCATAGGAAATAGTAGCAATATTGGAAAAGGTTCGTTCCAGCTGTGTGGTGAACCTCATATAGACATTAAAAGGAAGGATTTTTTCAAATAAGAATTGAAAATGCCACTTTCTCGCTTTCTTTTCGACCAATAGTCTTTCAATTTGCGCATTTGTAAAATGCACTACAACAGCATCCTCTATTAATTGCAGCTGCTGGAGCAAGAGTTGGAATCGCTCTTTATTGCCTAGGGCATGTTCGCTCATCGTTCTCTCTCCCATCTATATTAAAATCTCTCTGTCTCTTTTATTATTGAATAGTAATTATATCATATGATACATGATGATTCGTCGATTTTCGACAGAAAACTTCATCCATTTCGGGAAAAATGTATCCGAAAAAAATAAGGACCGCAATTCGCGATCCCAATTTTTTATTTCAAGAAAAATCTCTGTATGTCGTTCCATGTGACTACGAGCATTAACAGCATGAGGAGGGCGAATCCGATAAAATGAACCATTCCTTCTTTTTGTCGATCTATCGGTTTTCCTCTCACTGCTTCGACTGCAAAGAACATCAATCTTCCACCATCGAGTGCAGGAATTGGTAATAAATTCATAATCCCTAAGTTAATGCTTAAAATTCCAGCCCATTTCATTAAGTAATAAATTCCTGACTTAGCTACTTCAGCGGTGGAATTATATATTCCTACTGGACCTGAAAGGGCATCAATAGAGAATTGGCCTGTAATCAATTTGCCGAGCATAACAAAAATTTGCTTTGTCCAGAAATAAGTTTCAGTGAAACCAGACTTCACGGCTTGAACAGGTGATTTTTCCACAGGACTATAAACACCTATAATCCCCATTTTCTTGCCCTCAACGGTTTTTTCAAGAGGAGTTACTTGAATCTCCTTTTCATTTCCAGCACGAACAATTGAAAAATCAAGCTCTTCATTCGGATTCTTTCGAATGATTTCAACGACATCGGTCCAGCTAGAAATTTCCGAGCCATTGATACTCTGAACTATATCACCTTTTTTTAGACCAGCCATCTTGGCTGCCCCATCTGGAGTAATTTCACCCAATTTTGCCTCATTGGAAGGAACACCCTGAAGCAATGCAATAACAATAAATAGTATAAATGCGAGAACAAAGTTCATCATCGGACCAGCAAATATAGCCATAAACCTTTGACCTAATGTTTTTGAACCAAATTGGCGGTCAACCGGAGCGATTTGTGATTCGACTCCATTTTCTACAATTACTGCATTAGGAAGTACTTTAAAAGCGTGCAAGCTTTCATCTTCATCTTCCGGAAATCCCTTTATGACAAGCTCCTGCTCAATATCGGCATACTCGACCTCTACAATTCGGCAATTAGGGAATTTTTCTTTATTATTTAAAATAATTTTTGTCACATGATCCTGTTTATCAAACAAAAGACCAATACGATATCCAGGCTTAATTTCTACTACTTCAGGGTCTTCTCCAGCCATTCGAACAAAACCGCCTATTGGAAGAAGACGAATCGTATAAGTAGTCTCTCCTTTTTTATGGGAGAACACCTTTGGACCCATACCAATGGCAAATTCGCGACAGAGGATACCTGCCCTTTTTGCAAAAATAAAATGACCTAATTCATGAAAGAAGACAAGTGCACCAAAAATTACAATAAAGGCAATAACTGTACTCAAATTTTAAAACCACCTTTTTTAAGGATAGGGGGTGAATCACTTAACTTTGATTACTGTCAATCCGCTTTCCTTACAGAAGAGATTGTACATACTGTCTAGTTTCTTGATCTACCTCTTGTATTACGCTCAGGCTAGGATGTTGGATGGTTTGATGAGTGCTTAATGCCTTTTCAATTAAGTCTTCAATTTGCAGGAAACGAATCTTTCCTTCTAAAAAGGCCGCTACTGCAGCTTCATTAGCGGCATTTAAGACTGTTGGCATTGTTCCGCCTTCTTTACCAGCTATATAAGCAAAGTTCAGACAGCGAAATCTCTCAACATCCATTTCCTGAAAATGTAATCTCCCAATTTGAGCTAGATTCAAGCGATTTGCCGATGCTAGAGGCAAGCGGTCAGGATATGTGAGTGCATATTGAATAGGTACTCTCATATCTGGTGTTCCTAGCTGTGCAATAATACTTGAATCATGGAATTCCACCATTGAATGGATGATACTTTCCTTATGAAGGAGAACATCTATTCTTTCATAAGGAATATCAAACAGCCAGTGTGCCTCAATGACTTCCAACCCTTTATTCATCATGGTAGCAGAATCAATTGTAATTTTTGCTCCCATTGACCAATTCGGATGGTTTAATGCCTCTTGAACCGTCACATTTTCTAACTCATTTCTTGAACGGTCACGGAAACTGCCACCTGATGCAGTAAGAATCAATCTTTCAATATTTTTCGCCTTTTCCCCCTGGAGTGCTTGGAAAATTGCGGAGTGTTCACTGTCAACTGGAAGAAGTGTTACACTATTTCGTTTGGCTGCATCCATCACTAAATGCCCCGCCGTAACAAGAGTTTCTTTATTTGCAATTGCAATGGTTTTTCCACATTCAATCGCTTGTAATGTTGGATTTAAACCAACACTTCCCAGAACGGCATTCACTAGAATATCCGCCTTTTCATAAACTGCTGTTTCAATTAAGCCCTCAGGACCAAACGCAAACTTGACCTGTGGGAATTCTGTTTTTAATGTTATATAATCACTTTTGTTTTGTACAGAAACAAGCTCTGGCTGAAATTCACTTATCATTTTTCTTGCTAGTTCAATATTTTTTCCTATAGATAAGGCAGTTAGTTTAAATTCTGTTGGGTGCTCACGAATCACATCAAGGGTTTGAGTGCCTATCGACCCTGTAGCTCCCAATAAGCTAATTGTTTTCAATAATGTCAACTCCTAAAGATAAAACGCATGCGCCTAAGACCAAAGATGGAAAAAGTGCAATAACGGCCAAACAAATAGTAGGCTATCAAACCGGTCAAGAATACCGCCATGACCAGGTAATATATTTCCCGAGTCTTTCACATTAAAATGACGCTTAAATGCAGATTCAACCAAATCGCCTATTTGTCCAAAAACTGACAGGGCGACAGTTATTCCTATTAAAGAAGCATGTATATCAGTAAATAGAACAAACAGTACAGATACGATGACTGCACATAGTACACCGCCAATTGAGCCTTCAATCGTTTTGTTAGGGCTAATTTCAGGCCATAGCTTCCTCTTACCCAAAGATTTCCCTATAAAGTAGGCACCTGAATCAGTTGCCCATATCATAAATAAGGAATACAAAATAAAAACAAGGCCACCCTCTTGTCTAGTCTCAAAGAAGAAGTAAAAACCAATTCCTACATAGAGAGCAGAGAGTATAGAGAAGGATACATCCTCAAATGTAAACCGATTTTTCGTAATCACAGTATAGGTTAACAGTAAAAAAATTAACGCAATGCCTATTTCTGTTTTTGAGTAATAAAAGGATTGTATCACTTCGGAATATTCCTCTGGAAAGAGAAGAACCCAAAGAAATAAGACGGAAAGAAATCCATGAACAGAAAAAATCGTTAAATTCTTCATTTTTAACAGCTCGTATAAACCAATCGTCGCTAAAAAATAGGTTAATAATACAAGTGGAAACCCACCATAATAAACAATAGGCAAAAATAATGCCGCAGCAATGACTCCTGTAATAATTCTTTGCTTCATCTAATAGTTCACCTCATAATATTCCGCCAAACCTACGCTGTCTCTTTTGAAAGACTTCGATTGCCTCAAGTAAATGATTCTCACTAAAATCAGGCCATAAAACATCCGTGAACCAAAACTCCGAGTAGGCCAATTGCCAAAGCATAAAATTACTTAAACGAATTTCTCCACTCGTTCTAATTAATAGGTCCGGATCTTTAAATTCAGAGGTCATAAGGTAGGAAGAAAAAATATCTTCATTTAGATCGGTCTCATTCAGTATTCCATTTTTACTATCATTTAAGACCTGTTTGACTGCATCAATAATCTCAGCTCGGCTGCCATAGTTCAGCGCAAAGTTTAATACTAGTCCATTATTATCTTTCGTTTCTTCTATAGCTTTTTCAATTGCATGCAGTGTATGTACAGGAAGCTGATTTTTATATCCAATCATTTTCACTTGAACATTATTTTCAACAAGTTCCGGGAGAAACGTACCTAAAAATTCTTCTGGCAGACGCATGATATATTCTACTTCATTTTTAGGGCGTTTCCAGTTTTCAGTTGAAAATGCATATAATGTAAGTGCCTTAATTCCAAGTTTATTTGCCAGCATAGTAGTTTTACGAACCACTTTCATCCCTTCATGATGACCAGCAACACGTGGCAAGGCCCTCTTCTTAGCCCAGCGTCCATTACCATCCATGATAATTGCAACATGCTCAGGTATCGGTTGTTTTTTTAATTCTTCAATTTTATCTCGGAGTGTGGAAGAGTGTTCTTGCTTCTTCCCAAGCCTAAATTTATTAAACATAGCATTGCTCCTCAATTAATTAATCATTGCCTCCGATTGTTTATGTAAAGGGTAAACAAGGTTACATGCTTTTATCATACCAAAAAAGCAAGAAGATATCTCTAATAAATAACTTATGTAAAATAAAAGGAATTAAGAATAATGTTCAGAAAACATTCTCGGGTAATCTTATTAAATAAAAATACCCCTAAAATAGTGAAAAAACCCCCTAAATAGAGGGTCTTCACACTCAATTACACTTCTAGGATTTCTTTTTCTTTATCTTTCGTGATTTGATCGATTTTTTGAATGAATTCATCTGTAAGTTTTTGCATATCGTCGGAATAGCCGCGAAGCGCATCTTCAGTTATTTCTCCATTCTTTTCAAGCTTCTTCAAGTCATCGTTTCCATCACGACGGATGTTACGAATGGCAACTTTTGCTTCTTCTGATTCTTTTTTCACTACTTTTACAAGCTCTTTACGGCGCTCTTCAGTCAACTGTGGGATAGCAATACGAATAATTGACCCATCGTTTGATGGATTTAAACCTAAGTCAGATTTAAGGATTGCTTTTTCAATATCACCGAGAATAGATTTATCATAGGGTTGAATAACAAGTAGTCTAGCTTCTGGAGTAGAAATACCAGCCACTTGATTGACAGGTGTTGGCGCACCATAATAATCAACAGTAATGCGATCGAGCAAGGATGCACTTGCTCTCCCAGCACGGATACTAGCAAGCTCACGTGTATAAGATTGAATTGCTTTTGTCATACGATCCTTTGTACCAGCAATAACTTGTTTCGGCATTTAATTTTTCCCCCTAACAACAGTTCCTATTTTTTCACCCATAACGGCTTTTTTAATATTGCCTTGTTCCATAATTGAGAAAACGATAAGTGGAATATCATTATCCATACATAAAGAAGATGCAGTTGAATCCATTACTGCTAATCCTTCTTTTAATACATCTAGGAATGAAAGATCTTCATATTTAGTAGCATTTGCATCAATACGTGGATCTGCTGAGTACACACCATCCACATTATTTTTTGCCATTAAAATTACTTCAGCATCGATTTCTGCTGCTCTTAACGCTGCAGTAGTATCTGTTGAGAAATATGGGTTCCCTGTTCCTGCTGCAAAAATAACTACACGTTTCTTTTCTAAATGTCTAATTGCACGACGTCTAATGTATGGTTCTGCAACCTGACGCATTTCAATCGAGGTTTGAACCCGTGATTCTATTCCTAAGTTCTCCAAACTATCTTGAAGTGCCAAAGAATTCATCACTGTTGCAAGCATACCCATATAATCAGCATTAGCTCGATCCATACCCATTTCACTGCCGATTTTCCCACGCCAAATGTTACCGCCACCTACGACTACTGCTACCTCCACTCCAAGTTCAGCTATTTCTTTTACTTGGATGGCAATCGATTTGATTACAGAAGGTTTTATACCAAAGCTAGATTCACCAGCAAGTGCTTCTCCGCTCAATTTTAAAACTACGCGTTTGTACTTAGGACCGCTCATATAAACCTCCGTATGTAAATTTGAAAGCACTAGCGCTACATTTCAGCGCTTTGCTAAACAATATTTTTCTTGAAAAATAGGGAACACATCGTGTCCCCTATTCAAAAACTTATTTCAGTAACATTCCCTTAAAGCTTATGTTTTTAAACAAGAGAATATTTGACTATTGTTTATTTACTTGGTTCATAACTTCTTCAGCGAAGTTATCTTCACGCTTCTCGATACCTTCTCCAACTTCGTAACGAACGAATTCACGAAGAGTTGCACCCTTAGATTCAACAAATTGACGAACTTTTTGGTCAGGGTTTTTAACGAAAGTTTGGTCAAGTACACAAACATCTTCAAAGTACTTTCCAAGACGGCCTTCAACCATTTTCGCAACGATATTTTCAGGCTTACCTTCGTTAAGAGCTTGTTGAGTTAATACTTGACGCTCACGCTCAACTTCTTCTTGTGATACTTGGTCACGTGATACGTATTTTGGTTTTAATGCAGCGATGTGCATAGAAATATCTTTTGCAGAATCTGCATCAGTAGTACCTTCAAGAACTGTTAATACGCTGATACGTCCACCCATGTGTAGGTAAGCACCAAACGCATCGTTATCAGTTTTAGAAACTACTGCAAAGCGACGAAGAGAAAGTTTTTCACCAATTTTAGCGATTGAAGCATTGATGTGATCTGCTACAGTTGCACCGTTTTCCATTGTTTGAGCAGCTGCTTCTTCAACAGTTGCTGGTTTGTTTTTAAGAAGGTGTTCAGCAATTTCCTTAACAAGTGCTTGGAATGCTTCATTTTTTGCAACGAAGTCTGTTTCAGAGTTTACTTCAAGAATTACAGCCTCATTACCATCTACAACGATAGAAGTTAAACCTTCTGCAGCAATACGGTCAGCTTTGTTTGCAGCTTTTGCAATTCCTTTTTCACGTAAGAAATCAATTGCTTTTTCCATATCACCATCTGTTTCTGTTAACGCTTTTTTACAATCCATCATACCTGCGCCAGTTTTTTCACGAAGTTCTTTTACCATTTGAGCAGTAACTGCCATAATTAACTTCCTCCTTTAAATACTATGTACTATATTCATATCTTAGCCATTGTTAGCTAAGATAAACATTCTTTCACTACTGTACTTTTGTTAAGTACAAGAATAGCGGGTTTTCTTTAAAAAAAGGTGATAAAGGGTGCTCCCTCTTATCACCTTTTTATTGTTAAGCACTTAAATTAATTAAGCAGTAACTTCTTCACCTTGTTTAGCTTCTAGGATAGCATCAGCCATTTTACCAGTTAAAAGCTTAACCGCACGAATTGCATCGTCGTTTGCAGGAATGACAACGTCGATTTCGTCTGGATCACAGTTTGTATCAACAATACCTACGATAGGAATGTTTAATTTTTTAGCTTCAGCAACTGCGATACGCTCTTTACGAGGGTCGATGATGAATAGTGCATCAGGAAGTTGCTTCATATCTTTAATTCCGCCTAAGAACTTCTCAAGACGTTCTTGTTCTTTCTTTAATTGAACAACTTCTTTTTTAGGTAATACTTCGAAAGTGCCGTCTTCAGACATTCTTTCAATATCTTTTAAGCGGCCAATACGCTTTTGGATTGTTTCAAAGTTTGTTAGTGTACCACCTAACCAACGTTGGTTAACATAGTACATACCAGAACGAGCTGCTTCTTCTTTAACAGAATCTTGAGCTTGTTTCTTTGTACCAACAAAAAGGATAGTACCACCGTTACCAGCAAGGTCCTTAACCCAATTGTAAGCTTCTTCTACCTTCTTAACTGTCTTTTGAAGGTCGATGATGTAGATACCGTTACGCTCTGTGAAGATATATTTCTTCATTTTAGGGTTCCAACGGCGAGTTTGGTGTCCGAAGTGTACACCAGCTTCAAGCAATTGTTTCATTGAAATAACTGACATGTTTTGTTTCCTCCTAATGGTTTGATTTCCTCCGCTCCTATCATCTTTAAACAGAAACTGTAATCAACAGCACCATCTGTTTAAATCAACGAGCGTGTGTATTAACACCATGAAATAATATAGCACATGTATAAATAACAATCAAGTATACTTTTAAAAAAAAATCTCCAGGCGCACCTGGAGATTTACTTTTTAGTTAGATCTTAATTTATCAAGTTCTACAAGGAACTTATCATTTAAGACTTTGATATACGTACCTTTCATTCCAAGGGAACGAGATTCAATTACCCCTGCACTTTCAAGCTTTCTTAGAGCGTTTACGATAACAGAACGAGTAATACCAACGCGGTCAGCAATTTTTGATGCAACAAGCAAGCCTTCAGAACCATTAAGTTCTTCAAAAATATGTTCAATTGCTTCAAGTTCACTATACGATAATGAACTAATAGCCATTTGAACGACAGCTTTGCTTCTAGCCTCTTCTTCAATCTCTTCTGATTTTTCACGTAAAATCTCCATACCTACTACAGTCGCACCATATTCACCAAGGATTAGGTCATCATCATGGAACTTCTCTTGCAATCTTGCAAGGATTAATGTACCAAGACGTTCTCCCCCACCGATAATTGGAACGATTGTTGTTAAACCTTCACGGAATAAATCTCTATTTTCTACAGGGAAAGCTGTATATTGACTTTCAATATCCAAGTTTGAAGAAGTTTCTTGAATATTGAATAAGCCTTTTGTATACTCCTCAGGAAATTGACGATCTTCGAACATTTTCTTCATTCTCTCGTTTTCAATTTGTTGATAAATTGAAAATCCAAGAAGTTTTCCACGACGGCTTACAATGTAAACATTCGCTTCAATCGTTTCACTTAATGTCTCAGACATTTCCTTAAAGTTTACCGGTTTTCCTGCTGCTTTTTGTAATAATACGTTAATCCGTCTAGTTTTTGTAAGTAAATCCATCTGTTTCTTCCTCCTAATTGACTACAACCATTATAAAATTTTTAAATGTAACTATTTTGACGTAATAGGTATATAAAGAATGAGAATTTTGCCAATCGACAAACTAGACATTCCTATAGGATAAATTGACTTAAGTCTTTGTTTTTGGAGATTGCTCCAAGTTTCTCGTCTACATATTGTGGAGTGATGGTGATTTTGTCCATCGTGATATCTGGCGCTTCAAAAGATAAATCTTCTAAAAGCTTTTCTAAGATTGTATGAAGTCGTCTCGCACCAATATTGTCGGTATTTTGATTCACATCAAAGGCTACTTCTGCAATTCTACGAATAGCATCGTCAGAAAATTCAATTTGTATACCTTCTGTTTCCAATAAAGCTTGATATTGCTTAATTAAAGCATTATCAGGTTCGATTAAAATCCTAAAGAAGTCATCTACAGTAAGCTTTGTGAGTTCCACACGAATTGGAAAACGTCCTTGAAGTTCAGGAATTAAATCGGACGGCTTAGCCATGTGAAATGCCCCTGCAGCAATGAATAAAATATGGTCGGTTTTAATGGAACCATATTTGGTTACAACTGTAGAACCTTCAACCACTGGAAGAATATCTCGTTGAACCCCTTCTCTTGATACATCTGCTGAAGAACCACCTGAATTCTTGCTGGCAATTTTATCAATTTCATCAATGAAAATAATACCAGTCTGTTCAGCACGATAAATAGCTTCAGATGTTACTTCATCCATATCTATTAGCTTGGAGGCTTCTTCATTGGTTAAAACCTTCCTGGCTTCCCGAACAGTTAGTTTCCTTTTCTTGCGTTTTTTAGGCATAAAGCTGCTAAGTGCATCTTGCATATTCATACCCATTTGTTCAATGCCTGAACCTTGAAGCATATCAAACATTGAAGGCGCTTGTTCCTCAACTTCTACCGTAACCATTTCATCCTCTAATTGACCTAATGCCAATTTCTCTTTGACGATTTTCCGTTTTTCCTGAACGGAATAATCTTCTTGAGGTGCCTCCGGTTCAGAAGAGGAATTTCCTCCACCAAATAACATTTCAAGCGGGTTTTTATAGTTGGTTGATTTTTTTGCTGAAGGAACGAGTAAATCAACCAGCCTGCTGTTAGCATTTTCCTCGGCACGCTCTTTCACACTTTGCATTCGATCTTCTTTAACTAAACGAACAGACGTTTCAGCCAAATCTCTTACCATTGATTCAACGTCACGGCCAACATAACCAACTTCAGTGAATTTAGTCGCTTCAACCTTAATAAACGGTGCACCAACAAGCTTTGCAATCCTCCGGGCAATCTCTGTTTTCCCAACACCCGTAGGTCCGATCATTAAAATATTTTTAGGAATGACCTCATCCCGAATCTTGTCATTCAATAAACCTCTTCTATAGCGGTTTCTAAGGGCGACAGCAACTGCTTTCTTAGCATCTTTCTGTCCAATAATATATTGATCAAGTCTTTCGACGATTTGGCGAGGGGTTAAATTATTGGTATTAGTTTTTCCCATTCTTCAGTCTCCTTTCCGTTATAGCTCTTCAACAATAATATTGTGGTTCGTATACACACATATTTCCGCAGCTATTTCTAAAGAAGCTTTCGCTATTTCTTTCGCCGTCAAATGATCACCAGCATATTTTTTCAGGGAACGACCTGCCGCAAGTGCATAATTCCCACCTGAACCAATCGCAAGTATGCCATCGTCTGGTTCGATGACTTCACCGGTACCGGATACTAATAATAAATTTTCCCGGTCCATAACAATCAGCATGGCTTCAAGTTTTCTAAGAATTTTGTCACTTCTCCACTCTTTAGCCAGTTCAACTGACGCTCTTTGTAGGTTGCCGTTATATTCCTCTAATTTGCCTTCAAATAACTCAAACAAGGTGAAAGCATCAGCAACAGACCCAGCAAAACCGGCTAACACTCTACCATTAAATATCTTTCTAACTTTTTTTGCAGTGTGCTTCATCACTACTGCATTACCAAACGTAACTTGACCATCACCTGACATAGAGCACTGACCATTATGGTGAACAGCAAAAATCGTTGTTGCATGAAATTGGTTCATTTAATTGACCTCCTATAGGAGTATTTTCCGTTTACAGACAAAGAGTAAATTGTAAGTAACCATTAAAAATCCATATGAAAAATATTATACATTTATGCCCTTGGATGATGGGCCATATACGTTTTCCTTAAGTGATCATTGGTTACATGTGTATACACCTGGGTGGAAGATAAATAAGCATGCCCTAACAATTCTTGGACTGAACGTAGATCTGCACCATTATTGAGTAAGTGGGTGGCAAAGGAATGCCGCAGCTTATGTGGATGAATACTTGAATCCAAAGCAGATTTTTCAATCATTCGATTCAATATTTTTCTCGTACCCCTAGTTGTTAATGGACCGCCACGGTTATTAACAAATAAAGTCTCAATGGATTGCTTATCGGCTATTAGCTTTTTCCTGCCATCGTTTATGTATAAATCTAATGCAGCTTTTGCTTGGCTTCCGAAAGGTACATAACGTTCTTTGTTCCCTTTTCCATGAATCAGTATTGTTAAAAGGTAAAAATCAAGATCTTTTAAGCTGATTTGACAGCACTCACTTACTCGTATCCCTGTCCCATATAAAAGTTCAAGTAGTGCTTTGTTCCGTTGACCCAAGGGTGTATTAGTTTCACATGAATCAAATAGCAGTGTAAGTTCATTTTCATAAAAGAATTGCGGTAACCGTTTTTCAAGCTTTGGTATTGTTAGAAGCAAAAATGGATTACTTTCTACATACTTTTCCCGAAGCAAAAATTTATAGAAACTTCTTAATGCAGATATTTTTTTGGCAACCGTTTTTCTTGCAAGTTTTTTTTCAAATAATCTGGTAAGATAGAGTCTTGCATCATGATATTGCACCATTTCGACTTGATTTACGGCTTGCTCAGCCATGAACACAAAGAAATCACTGATATCATGTTGATAATGTTCAATTGTATATTTTGAGTAATTACGTTCCATTTGTAAATACTCCAGAAATAACTTTAAGAAAACATTCACATTTGTCACAAAATTCACCTCACAAGGGCTACTAAATCGTAACATACTTCTAAAGCCCTTGCAATAAATTTTACAAAACTTTCACAAAGTTCTGAATTGTGTCTAGTGCTCGATTTGCATGCTCTAAATTTCTTTCCTGTTTACCCTTAATTTTAACTGGGAGTTCAGGGAATAAGCCAAAATTAGCATTCATAGGCTGGAAGTTTTTTGCATTAGCGGTAGTAATATAACGAGCCATACTCCCTATAGCTGTTTCAGCTGGAAATTCAACGGTTTCCATCCCCTGAACTAACCTTGCAGCATTAATCCCAGCAATCAGACCACTTGCTGCAGATTCCACATAACCTTCCACACCAGTCATTTGGCCAGCAAAAAATAAATCTTCTCTATTCCGGAATTGATAAGTTGCCTTAAGTACTTTTGGAGAGTTTATAAAGGTGTTGCGATGCATAACACCATAACGGATAATTTCAGCATTTTCAAGACCCGGTATTAACTGAATTACCTCTTTTTGTGCTCCCCACTTTAAATGTGTCTGAAAACCGACAATATTAAACAATGTTCCGGCTGCATCATCTTGACGAAGCTGTACGACTGCAAATGGTCTTTTCCCTGTTTTTGGATCTTCTAATCCAACTGGCTTTAATGGACCGAACAGCATTGTCTTTTTTCCTCTTGAACCCATTACTTCAATTGGCATACAACCTTCAAAGAAGATTTCCTTTTCAAATTCCTTTAACGGAACTGTTTCCGCAGAAATAAGTGCTTCATAAAAGCGATTAAACTCTTCTTCCGTCATAGGACAATTAAGATAGGCTGCTTCACCCTTATCATAGCGTGACTTCAAGTAAACCTTGTCCATGTCAATGCTTTCTTTTTCAAGAATAGGCGCTGCTGCATCATAAAAATAAAGATATTCCTCACCAGTAAGGTTCTTTAATTCTGCAGAGAGGTCTGCACTCGTTAGAGGACCAGTAGCAATAACCGTTGGACCTTCAGGGATTTTGGTTACCTCTTCATTTACTACCGTTACATTTTCATGATTCTTGACTAACTCCGTTACCTTAGCAGCAAATTCATGGCGATCAACCGCTAAAGCTCCACCAGCTGGAACGGAACAAGCATCTGCTGCTGCCATGATGACAGAATCCAGCTTTCGCATTTCTTCTTTAAGCACACCTACTGCATTGGTTAATGTATTTGCTCGCAGTGAATTACTACAAACCAATTCAGCAAATTTATCTGTATGGTGGGCAGGAGTCTGTTTCACAGGACGCATTTCGTAAAGACGGACCTTTACACCACGTTTAGCTATTTGCCATGCTGCTTCACTTCCTGCTAAGCCAGCACCGACAACATTTATTGTTACATCCTTCATCAATATACCTCCTGATGTACTTCCTATTACATTTATACCCAATTTTTAAAGAGAAATAGCATATACAATTAGCTTTCCCTCATTTAAGTCCATCTTGCATTGTACTATACGAATTAAAAACAAAAAAGTTTTTTATTTCACAAATAAAAAAAAGAGCGGAGATTTCCCACCCTTTTAACTCTGTTGCTCTTCCTTATAGTCACATTCCGTACATTGTACCTGTACACCTTTTTTCAATTTCTTTTCTACCAGCAAGCCCTCACATTTTGGACAAGGTCTTGGTAGCGGCTTATCCCAAGAGATGAATTCACATTCTGGGTATTTGGTACAACCGTAAAAAAGTCTCTTTTTCTTACTCTTTCGTTCAACAACCTGACCTTCCTTACAACTAGGACAAGTCATACCAATTTCTTTTACTATTGGCTTGGTGTTTCGACAATCTGGAAAATTACTGCATGCCATAAATTTTCCATAGCGTCCCATTTTATACACCATTGGACTTCCACAGTTTTCACAGTCTTCGCCTGCAGGCTCATCTTTGATTTCTACAGACTGCATCTCTTTTTCGGCTATTTTTAAATGCGTTTCAAAGTCTTGGTAAAACTCATCAATTATTTGAACCCAACGAACCTTACCATCTTCTATATTATCTAAGCCTTTTTCCATCTTAGCAGTAAATTCCACATTTAATATATCTGGGAAAAACTCGACCATTAACTCATGAACAATTTCACCAAGTTCCGTTGGCACAAATCGCTTATTGTCCAAGGCAACATAGCCGCGCTTTTGAATCGTATCAAGAGTTGGTGCATAGGTAGACGGGCGGCCAATACCCCGTTCTTCTAGCGTTTTCACCAATCTCGCCTCGGTGTATCTTGGTGGTGGCTGTGTGAAATGCTGCTTAGGTTCGATGTCTTTTTTAATGACCTCATCTCCTTCTTTTAAATCCGGTAGCATTCTATCTGGGCCATCTACCTGATCGTCCGATCCTTCTACATACACCTTCATGAAACCAGGAAACTTGATCTTCGATCCAGTTGCACGGAATATCACATTTCCATTTTGCAAATCTACACTCATCGTATCCATTACACCTTGTGCCATTTGGCTTGCTAAGAAGCGCTCCCAAATTAATTTATAGAGGCGGAATTGATCTCGAGAAAGAAATTCCTTCATGCTGTTCGGATCCCTTAATGTACTTGTCGGACGTATAGCTTCGTGGGCATCTTGAGCATTCGACTGCTTTTTCTCTTTTCTTTGTTCTTCTTTTAAAAAGCTTTCACCGAACTCCGCTTTTATATAAGTAGCGGCTTCTGTTTGAGCTACTTCGGAAATTCTTGTTGAATCTGTTCTCATATAGGTAATGAGTCCAACTGTTCCTTCTTTCCCAAGCTCAATACCTTCATACAGCTGCTGTGCAAGCATCATGGTTTTCTTCGCACGAAAATTAAGTTTCCTCGCTGCTTCTTGTTGTAAGGAAGAAGTAATGAAAGGTGGTGCCGGATTTCTTCTTCTTTCCTTTTTAGTGACTGAGACAACTTTAAACTTATTATCATCTAATTGCTTCAATACCGCTTGAACATCCTGCTCTGAGGCTAGCCCCGTTTTTTCTCTTCCAACAAGGGAATTTCCAACAAGAGAATGAAATGACGCACTAAAATGGTCTTTACCCTTTAAAAATTCTCCTTCAATTGTCCAATATTCCTCAGGAGTAAACGCTTTAATTTCATTTTCCCTATCAATAATCAGGCGGACTGCAACTGATTGAACACGTCCTGCACTCAATCCTTTTTTTACTTTCTTCCATAAAAGTGGACTGATATTGTAGCCTACAAGCCGGTCTAAAACCCTTCGTGCCTGCTGTGCATCAACGAGGTCCATATTAATCGGACGTGGATGTTTAAAAGATTCCTTGATTGCTTCTTTTGTAATTTCATTAAAAACCACCCGACAATCTGAATGAATATCTACATCCAGACTGTGAGCCAAATGCCAAGCAATTGCTTCCCCTTCGCGATCGGGGTCGGCTGCGAGAAAGACTTTTTTCACTTTTTTGGCTGCTGTTTTTAATTCTTTCAATACAGGACCCTTGCCTCGGATGGTAATATACTTAGGTTCAAATCCATTCTCTGGGCCGACTCCCATTTGGCTTCTCGGTAAGTCTCTCACATGTCCCATTGATGCTTTTACTTTATATTTATTTCCTAAATAACGTTCAATCGTTTTCGCTTTTGCAGGTGATTCTACAATTACTAGAAAGTCTGCCATCCAATATCCTCCTTAAGAGGGAAAGTGTGAAAGCGCCTTGAAAATGGCATATGCCTGTTTCTACAGTGCTTACTATTTGAGAAGTTTTCCTAAATTCGAGTAAAAACTAGAACCGGAGAAAATACTTTACAAAACTGCCCTATCCCAATAATGATCAATTTATAAGTTAATTTTAATAGTATTTTATGTTTAGCCATTTTTTCGAACTTCTGTTGGAAAATGTATAACATATTAGAAATTATTGCAACCTTTTTTAGCTAATTTCTCCATTTAATCGAAAAAAACCTGCAAAAACGCTACTTTTATTCCCAATATTCCCTTTTAACCTAGAGTTTTATCTTATTTCCTCTAAAATATCCCCTGCACATGTCACAAGTTTTGCCCCTTGTTGAATTAGCTCGTTAGCCCCTGCAGAACATGGATTATAAATACTGCCAGGCAATGAAAATACATCTCTACCTTCATTTACGGCATAATTCGCTGTGATGAGTGATCCGCTTTTTCTTTTTGCTTCTATAATAAAGGTACCTCTAGATAGACCGCTAATAATTCGATTTCGAAATGGAAAATGCCATCGAAGTGGTTTTGTATCTGGGGGATATTCTGAGACAATCAACTGTGTTTTCATCATCTCTAAAGCTAGGTTCATATTTTCTTTAGGGTATATATGATAGATGCCCCCAGCAATAACAGCTATTGTTTTCCCTCCATTTTTTATAGCAAATTCATGTGCTAATGCATCAATTCCTTTTGCTAAGCCACTTACAATAAGTACGCCATTTTCAATAAGTTGGGGGAAGATAGATTTAATTGCATTTCTACCATATTGAGTAGCCTGACGCGAACCCACTACTGCAAGTTTAGGTTCATGATTTAATAAGGACACATCACCTTTAGCAAATAGTGCCCATGGAGGCTGATAAATTTCTTTTAAATAATGTGGATATTCTTTATCAAAAATAGTGATAACGGCAATCTCATTGGTTTCGTATTGGCGGATTTGGTCATGAATGACTTCGAATGGAAGTGGAAGAATGGTTGATTTAGGAGCGGAATCTTCGCGGGTAAGGGATGGAATATTGAAGCTTTGCTGTGTTGAGTAAGTTGGTATTCGAGTGAGGGTGTTTAGGGTGGGATCTTTTTTTAAGATTTGTAAAATTGTATTCCACGAGAGATTTGGATAGTGAAGCAAATGAATCAATTTCTCTTTAAAGTCGTCCATTTAATACATACCTCCAATAAATTTTTTATTAAAAGAAGAAATAGTCCCTCATGAGTGAGAGACTATTTCTGTTTAATCTGATGATGTGAAGATTAGTTTTTAATGGGTCTTACACTTTTCGTATAAGCCTTGTTCTTTTAATACTTCGATTAGAGTTTCGCCCATTACGGATGGTGTGTCAGCTACTTTAATGCCACATTCGTTCATAACACGGATTTTTTCGTCAGCTGTACCTTTTCCACCTGAAATAATCGCACCAGCATGGCCCATACGCTTTCCAGGAGGTGCAGTACGTCCGCCAATGAAGCCAACCACAGGTTTTGTCATGTTAGCCTTAACCCATTCAGCCGCTTCTTCTTCTGCCGTACCACCGATTTCACCAATCATAATTACTGCATATGTTTCAGAATCTTCATTAAATGCCTTTAATACATCGATGAAGTCTGTTCCGTTTACAGGGTCGCCACCAATACCCACAGCAGTTGTTTGACCGATTCCTGCTTGCGTTAATTGATGAACAGCCTCGTAAGTTAATGTTCCAGAACGTGAAACAACCCCTACATGTCCTTTAGTATGAATGTAACCAGGCATGATACCAATTTTACATTCATCAGGAGTGATAACACCCGGACAGTTTGGACCTACTAAGCGGGTCTTTTTGCCTTCCATATAACGTTTTACTTTTACCATATCCAAAACCGGAATATGTTCCGTAATACAAATAGCAAGATCTAAATCAGCATCAACTGCTTCGATAATCGCATCGGCTGCAAATGGTGCTGGTACGTAAATAACAGATGCAGTAGCCCCTGTAGCATCAACAGCATCTTTAACTGTGTTAAAAACAGGCACGCCTTCTACTTCCATTCCGCCTTTTCCTGGAGATGTACCACCGACAATCTGTGTACCATATTCAAGCATTTGTTTTGTATGAAAAAGGGCCGTTGAACCAGTAATCCCTTGAACAATAACTTTTGTATCTTTATTAATAAAAACGCTCACGTTAATTCCCCTTTCTTTAATCCTATTTCACTAATGAAACGATTTTTTGTGCGCCATCAGCCATGGATTCAGCAGCAATAATTTCTACGCTTGACTCAGCTAAGATTTTCTTACCTAATTCAACATTTGTTCCTTCTAAGCGAACAACAAGTGGAACACTTAGCCCAACCTGCTTAGCTGCTTCTACTACACCCTCAGCAATAACATCACACTTCATGATTCCACCAAAGATATTGACGAAAATACCTTTTACGTTTGGATCAGAAAGGATAATTTTGAATGCTTCTGTAACCTTTTCAGCTGTCGCGCCGCCCCCAACATCAAGGAAGTTAGCAGGATCGCCGCTGTAATGTTTAATGATATCCATCGTGGACATTGCAAGTCCGGCACCGTTAACCATACAGCCGATGTTACCATCTAATGCAACATAGCTTAAATCGTATTTAGATGCTTCGATTTCCTTTGCATCTTCTTCTTCAAGATCACGGTACTCTAAAATGTCTTTCTGACGATATAAGGCATTTGAATCAAAGTTTAATTTAGCATCAAGTGCCATTACTTTACCATCACCTGTAACAACTAGCGGGTTAATTTCTGCAATTGAGCAATCTTTATCGATGTACGCAGTGTATAAAGCTGTCATAAATTTAACAGCCTGATTAATTAATTCTTTTGGAATATTAATATTGAATGCAATTCGACGTGCCTGGTAAGGCTGTAAGCCGACCACTGGATCAATTTCTTCTTTAAAAATTTTCTCTGGAGTCTTTTCAGCAACCTCTTCAATTTCCGTTCCGCCCTCTTCAGAAGCCATTAAAACAACACGTGAAGTAGCACGGTCTAAAACTAGTCCAACATAATATTCTTTTTTGATATCACAGCCTTCTTCAATAAGCAGGCGTTTCACTTCTTTACCTTCTGGACCTGTTTGGTGTGTTACCAAAGTTTTACCGAGGATTTCGCTTGCATATGTACGAACCTCATCAAGGTTTTTCGCAACTTTAACACCGCCAGCTTTCCCCCGTCCGCCAGCATGAATTTGTGCTTTAACTACACAAACCTGTGTGCCTAATTCTTTTGCAGCTTCCACAGCTTCTTCAACAGTGAATGCCACTTTACCGTTTGGAACCGCAACCCCGTACTTTCTGAGGATCTCTTTCCCTTGATACTCATGGATATTCATTTCCCATCCTCCTATATCATACTCTTCTAAAAATTGACTCCGTTTTCATTTTATATAATGACACATACCTTGTCCACCATTAAGCAAAAAATTATATTCATTTTAAAAAATTCTGAAAAATATTTAAATATCTCTAGTAAACATTAAGAAATTTCAATAGTAAATGTTTCCATATTTATTTTTTAAAATAATAAAATACAGCTATGTGTTTCTTAATGCTAATCGTATTCGAATTGGGCTGGATTTGGACAATTTTGAGGTTCTCATTGGCAATCCTGTCCAAACTTACTTCAGGTTCTGACAGTGTACCCTTTAAAATAATTCATGTTGTCCGAAGTTGCCTTGCCTTCTGACAGTGTTTCTGTTTTTCTGCTTACTCTGTCCGAAGTTGCCTCGCCTTCTGACAATGTTTCTGTTTTTTCCACTTACTCTGTCCGAAGTTGCCTTATCTTCTGACAGTGTTTTTGTCTTTTCCGCCTACTCTGTCCGAAGTTGCCTTGTCTTCTGACAGTGTTTCTGTTTTTTCTGCTTACTCTGTCCGAAGTTGCCTTGCCTTCTGACAGTGTTTCTGTTTTTCTGCTTACTCTGTCCGAAGTTGCCTCGCCTTCTGACAATGTTTCTGTTTTTTCCACTTACTCTGTCCGAAGTTGCCTTATCTTCTGACAGTGTTTTTGTCTTTCCCGCCTACTCTGTCCGAAGTTGCCTTGTCTTCTGACAGTGTTTCTGTTTACTCTGTCCTAAGTTGCCTTGCGAAAATAACTCAATAAAAAAAACAGGCAAGTGCCTGTTTACTTAAGTTGTGCAATATAATCTTTTACTGGCGCAAAGCTTTTTCTATGATACGGTGTAATCCCATGCTGTTGAATAGCTTGAATATGTTCCTTCGTACCATACCCCATATTTTGCTGAAAACCATATGCTGGATAGCTTAACGAAATTTCTTTCATTAACTCATCTCTTGCTACCTTAGCCACGATGGATGCAGCTGCGATCGATATACTTCGAGCATCCCCTTTTATAATTGAATCTGAAGGATATGGAGTTTCTAGCTTCATAGCATCAATTAATAAAAAATCTGGCTTCGGATCTAAACCGGCTACCGCTACATACATTGCCTTTTTGGTTGCTTCATAGATATTAATTTCATCAATTTCATCCGCACTAATCATTGAAATACTGTATGCCAGCGCTTCACTTCTAATCATTTTATCGTATTCTTGACGTTTTTTTTCAGAAAGCTTTTTAGAGTCATCAATTCCGGCTAAGAAGAAATTTTCTGGTAGGATAACAGCAGCAGCCACAACGGGTCCAGCCAGCGGTCCCCTTCCAACTTCATCAATTCCTGCAATTAATTGAAACCCTTCCTCTCGATAGTTCCGCTCGAATTGATTCATTTCAATAAATTTTTCCTGGAGCAACCTTTCCTGCTCTTTTTGTCTATGCCACTTTTGAATGCATTGATGAACACCTTTTCGCTCATCTTTCTGAATTTTAATAAAGAATGGATCCTCTTCATTTACAATTGTTGAAAGGTACGCCTCGATTTCGGCAATCGATTGTTTTTTCATCCTCTTCACCCAAACTATTTTTTCTCGAAAAATTAAGGCCCCCTAACGGAGAGCCTTTTTGTTATTCTATATTTTCTTCTACTTTTAGGAAATCCTTTGGTCGTTCAAGGGTAAGTCGTCCAAATTTTTCAGACCTTATCTCCCTAATCACTAATTCTGCTACTTTATCGTAGTCGACCATACCACCGCCCATTAGACAGCCTCTTAACACTCCAATATGGTCAAATAATGCAACAAGGTCTTCTGGTATTTCTGTAAGCTTATACCGCTCTTGTAAGCGTTCTGGATACGCCCGCTCTAAGAACCTAAGAGTATAAACCGTCAAGTCCTGCAGGTTTAATAAAGTGTCTTTAATAGCACCGGTAATAGCCAATTTCATTCCAACCTCTTGGTCTTCAAATTTCGGCCATAAAATACCTGGTGTATCCAGCAGTTCCAATTCTTTCCCTACTTTAATCCACTGTTGAGATTTTGTCACTCCAGGAGTATTTCCTGTCTTAGCTATATTTTTTTTAGCCAGTCGGTTGATGAGTGTAGATTTTCCGGCATTAGGAATACCAACAATCATCGCACGTATCGCTCTCGGTCTTACTCCTTTTGCCCTCATTCGGTCAAATTTCTCTTTAAGGATTTCATTTGCGGCTTGGACAATTTGTTTCATCCCTTCACCGGCTTGGGAATTAATTGCGAGAGCCTTTATTCCCTTCTCTGCGAATGAGGCTATCCATTCCTTCGTCGCTACCGGATCAGCCATGTCTGCCTTATTAAGTAAGACCAGCCTCGGCTTATGTTGGATGATTTCGTCAATCATTGGATTTCTTGAAGAATACGGAATCCTTGCATCTACCAATTCAAAGATAATATCAACTAATTTTAACTTTTCTGTGACCTCTCTGCGAGCCTTGGCCATATGACCAGGAAACCATTGGATCGTCAAAGCAGCCACCCCCTAAACTATATCTATTTCACTGTAACAATATGTGCATCATTTAAAGGCCAGTACACAATGCTTGTTTTACCAATTACCTTACTTAATGGAACCGATCCAATATGCCTTGAGTCTTTACTGAAGCGTCGATTATCTCCCATAACAAACAATTCCCCTTTTGGAACTGTTTTTTGGCCGACTGGAGTTTCTTCAAGTGTGAACGAGTCCGTTAATGGACCATCCTGTACTTGTTTCTTATATTCGTCCAAATATGGTTCTTTATACGCTTTTCCATTTACATATAAAGTATCATTCTTATACTCAATTGTATCTCCAGGTAGGCCAATTACACGCTTTATGTAATCTTTCTTCTCTGGGGCATGAAAAACGATGATATCAAATCGCTTGGGTTCCCCAATGTCATAACTAAATTTATTAACAATCATTCGATCCTGATCCTTCAATGTAGGCATCATCGATAGACCATCCACTACAATTGGAGCAAAAAGGAAATACCTAATTACTGCAGCTAAGGCCACAGCAATTAACAAGGCCTTTGTCCATTCCCATAGCTCATTTTTCTTTTTTGTCATACAATCCCCACCAATCAGTAATAAAAAAATGTTTTATAAAGCCTATTTTACATAACTTAAACATATTTAACACGATGGGATCACAATTTTTATCAAACTTTAATAATTCGTTTATAAATCAGTAACAATTAAGGGAAAATCTACCCAATCATTTACATACCACCATATGCACCGATTTAATGATTTGTATAAAAAAAGAACTTGCTCACAAGCAAGCTCTTTTCTTTTCTTATTATCGAATCTCTTTAATTCTTGCTTTTTTACCGCGAAGGTTACGCAAGTAGTAAAGCTTAGCACGGCGAACTTTACCGCGGCGAATAACTTCAAGCTTCGCAATTTTTGGTGTGTGTACTGGGAAAGTACGCTCAACGCCTACTCCGTAAGAAACTTTACGAACTGTGAAAGTTTCGCTAATTCCACCACCACGACGCTTAATCACTACACCTTCGAATAACTGAATACGCTCGCGAGTACCCTCGATAACTTTAACGTGTACACGTACAGTGTCACCAGGACGGAACGCAGGTAAATCAGAACGAAGTTGTTCTTTTGTGATTTCTTCGATTAATTTATGCATCGTTTTCAACTCCTTCCAACAGATGCTCATGCATATCATTTTCCTTATAGCTTGCAGCGGAACATCGTTATAAGACCGCAATCTGATAGGTATCAGTTTAAGTCACAAGAAGTATCATACCATAATTATTGTAACCTCGCAACACTACTCGTATTCTTTTTTTACTTCGTTTAACCATTTTTCCTGCTGAGGGGTGAGGGCTATTTTCTCAAGTAAATCCGGTCTTCTTAACAGCGTACGTCTTAATGCTTCTTTGTTTCGCCATTCTTCAATTAATTTGTGATTCCCTGATAAAAGTACTTCAGGAACCATTAAACCACGGAAATCAGCCGGCCTGGTATAGTGAGGATGTTCAAGTAGTCCCGTGCTGAAGGAATCCTTCATATGGGATTCTTGATTTCCTAATACTTCAGGTAATAGTCGGACAACACTATCAACTACGACCATTGCCCCGAGCTCGCCCCCAGTTAAAACGTAATCACCAATAGATATTTCATCCGTTACAATATTTTCACGGATTCTCTCATCATAGCCCTCGTAATGGCCACAAATAAAAATCAAATGCTCTTCACAGGCCAATTCCTCTGCTTTTCGCTGGCTATAGCGTTCACCTTGCGGGCAAAGAAGAATCACCCTTGGGCTCTTTCTTTTGGCATTTTCTTTAAGAGCTGAAACAGCATCAAAAATGGGCTGTGGCTTTAACACCATACCAGCTCCGCCGCCATATGGATAATCATCAACCGTCGAGTGCTTGTTATCTGCGAAATCCCGAAAATTTACTACATTGTAGTTAACAGCTGATTTTTCAGAAGCCTTTTGCAGAATGGATTGTCCCAGTACCCCGGTGAACATCTCCGGAAATAAAGTGAGAATATCAATTTGCATCATGAAAGTAGCCCTTCCATTGGATCAATTAATATGACTTTTTCTTTCACATCCACTTTCTTCACGACTTCATGGATATAAGGAATCAAAACGTCTTTCCCGCCTTTTCCTTTCACCACCCACACGTCATTTGCACCTGGAGATAATATTTCAGTTACTTTACCAATTTCTTCTCCTTTAGTCGTTGCTACGAGACAGCCAATAATTTCGTGATAATAAAATTCATCTTCTTCAAGCGTTTCTAGCTGTGATTCTGGCACTTTTAATATCCCATCTCTGAATTTTTCCACTTCATTGATATTATTGAAGCCTTCAAATGTAAGCAGGTTAAAATTTTTATGGGTCCGGTGGCTTTTCACAGTTAGTTCAATTGGCGTGTTTGAATTAGGCATAAACAAATATAAAACATTGCCCACCTTGTACCGCTTTTCAGGAAAGTCAGTTTTTGAAATTACTCTCACTTCGCCTTTTATGCCCTGAGTATTAACGATCTTCCCAACATTAAACCATTTTTCCATATGTTTCACCTTCTATCTAATTTCCTTGATGATACCTTCTTTAATGATAATGCAAGGTTGTCCAAGCACCTCTTCCCAAGAGTCACCAACATTAACTTCTTTGAGAGCCTGAACTTCCTTCTCTTTTATT
Organism: Neobacillus sp. Soil_C_43; assembly: GCF_057656715.1. NCBI lineage: Bacteria > Bacillati > Bacillota > Bacilli > Caryophanales > Bacillaceae > Neobacillus > Neobacillus sp. Soil_C_43. The sequence continues at coordinate 38,988 of NZ_JBDGJV010000009.1, read as the reverse complement.
TCACTACCTAGTGGTAGGATATGTAATTGTTCCATTTGAAACTCAAGTAGCTTGATTTTTTCCTTCCGCATTTGAATTTCTTTTTGGAAATGTTTTTTTAAAGCTTCCGGGGAAAAAGTTTTCGTTTTTTCTAGTCGCTTTAGCTCAAAATGGAGCTGATCGCATTCCTTTTTCAGCTGCAGCATTTTGCCTTGATACTTCTCTGAGAGCTTTTGCCTGCTACTCTCTGTTAAAACCTGCTTAACCACAACAGTTTGAATGATTTGCATAGAATTGCCTCCTTCAAGCTTCGGATGTCCTTAAAGGCGCTTCCGCTTTTCGTGATAGCAAAAAAGGGAGGAATGAATCCCCCCTTTATCTAGATGCAAAAAGCTATTCACCAATTTCTAGAAAAATTTTCTTCTGTTGTGATGATCCTGCTGCATATACAACAGTCCTAATGGCCTTTGCAACACGCCCTTGTTTTCCAATCACTTTTCCCATATCAGTTTTGTTAACAGTAAGCTGATAGGTTACGCGGCTGTCATCTTCCATCACGTCAACCTGGACATCTTCAGGAAAATCTACAAGAGGCTTAACAATCGATTCGATTAATTGTTTCATATTAACCTTCGATTACTTGTTTAATTTTGCATTATGGAATTTCTCCATGATGCCTTGGTTTGAGAAAAGGTTACGAACTGTATCAGATGGTTTCGCACCGTCTTTTAACCATTTAAGAGCTAATTCTTCATTGATTTGAACTGAAGCAGGTTGAACAACCGGATTGTAAGTTCCTACTACTTCAATGTAACGTCCGTCACGAGGAGAACGAGAATCTGCTACAACAATACGATAGAAAGGAGTTTTCTTTGCTCCCATACGCTTTAAACGAATTTTAACTGCCATTTTAAATAAGCACCTCCGAATAGTTTCACACAAGATAGTATAATATCAATTCTTTTATAGTTTGTAAAGTGTTTTTTCTTTACATACATTATTACCAATTTTCTACAACTTAAAACGGCTTAAACGGGAATTTAAATCCGCCTTTTTTCTTGCCTTTTTGTTGCATGCCTGTCATTTGTTTCATCATTTTTTTCATATCTTCAAATTGCTTTAATAAACGATTTACTTCTGTGACAGGGCGTCCACTACCTTTAGCAATCCTGCGTTTGCGGTTTGCATTCAGTATTTCCGGATTGTTCTTTTCTGCTTTAGTCATTGATTGGATAATCGCTTCCACATGGGCAATTTGTTTTTCATCGATCTGAATATTATTCAAACCTTTGATTTTATTGGCACCAGGCATCATTTTAAGCAATTCATCCAAGGGTCCTAGATTTCGAACCTGACCTAGCTGATCCAAGAAATCCTCAAGGGTAAACGAAGCTGTACGCATTTTTTGTTCTAACTCTTTAGCCTTTTGTTCATCGACATTTGCTTGAGCTTTTTCAATCAGCGTCAGTACATCACCCATGCCTAAAATTCTAGAAGCCATCCGTTCTGGATGAAACGGCTCTAAGGCATCCATTTTCTCGCCAAGACCGACAAATTTGATCGGTGTTTGTGTGACAGCACGAATAGAAAGTGCCGCTCCACCCCTCGTGTCACCATCTAGCTTTGTTAAGACAACTCCGGTAAGACCAAGCTGTTCGTTAAAGCTTTGAGCAACATTGACGGCATCTTGACCTGTCATGGCATCAACTACTAAGAAAATTTCATCAGGCTTTGTTAGCTCTTTAATATCTTTCAGCTCGTCCATTAATGCTTCATCAACATGGAGTCGACCTGCAGTATCAATAAGAACGTAATCATGATGTTCTTCTTTCGCTTTTGCAATCGCCTGTCGCGCAATTTCAACTGGACTTACTTGATCGCCAAGTGAAAAAACAGGCATATCTAATTGTTTACCCAGCGTTTGGAGTTGCTTAATTGCCGCAGGCCTGTAAATATCGGCAGCAACGAGCAATGGTTTGCGGTTGTACTTCTTTCGAAGCAAAAGAGCTAGCTTTCCAGAAGTAGTTGTCTTACCCGCACCCTGCAGACCAACCATCATTATGACTGTAGGTGGGCGGTTGGATGCAGCAATCTTACTCTGCTCGCCACCCATTAAAGCCGTCAATTCTTCATTAACGATTTTGATAATCTGTTGACCTGGAGTTAAACTTTTCAGTACTTCCTGTCCAACAGATCGTTCACTTACTTTTTTAACAAAATCTTTAACGACTTTAAAATTTACGTCTGCTTCTAATAATGCGAGACGAACTTCACGCATCATTTCTTTTACATCCGCTTCAGAGACCTTTCCCTTTCCACGGATCTTTTGGATTGTATTCTGCAGTCGGTCGGCTAATCCTTCAAATGCCATGTATGCCGCCTCCTAATCTAATTTCTCAAGCTCAGCAACGGTTTCTAACATTGCTTGCTTTGAAGGGTTCTCCTCATTAAGCAATTCGTTCAAATGTCTGATTAAACTTGCCCGCTCTTGAAATTTTTGGAATAATAGAAGCTTTTCCTCATACTCCTCGAGCATGGCTTCCGTCCGTTTAATATTATCATAAACGGCCTGACGGCTTACGTCATACTCATCGGCAATTTCACCAAGAGAATAATCATCTAAATAATAGAGAGACATATAGCTTTGCTGCTTTGGCGTTAACAACGAATAATAAAAATCATAAAGATAATTCATTCGTGTTGTTTTTTCAAGCATGCCTATCCCTCCAATATCATGTTAAGTGAAAAGCCTTTACATGAGTAGTTTACACAGTCAGGCACTTTCTGTCAAGATAATACCTTTACATCCATTATTCGGTTTGTTCTACCTGATCCGCAAAGAGTCCATACACGTATTTCTCTGCATCAAACTCTTGAAGATCATCCATTTTTTCACCCAGACCGACAAATTTTACAGGAATTTTCAATTCATTACGAATCGCAAGAACAATACCGCCCTTTGCCGTACCGTCTAGCTTAGAAAGAACGATTCCACTTACATTTGTCACTTCTTTAAAGGTCTTTGCCTGGATGAGAGCATTTTGACCAGTCGTTGCATCTAGAACTAAAATGACTTCATGTGGTGCACCTGGTACTTCCCGTTCAATGACACGCTTCACCTTTTCTAACTCTTTCATTAAGTTCACTTTATTTTGCAGGCGGCCTGCAGTGTCGCAAAGTAAAATATCTGCCTGACGGGATTTTGCCGCCTGGATGGCATCGTACATAACGGCTGCCGGGTCAGAACCTTCTGCCTGCTTGATGACTTCCACTCCGACTCTATCACCCCATACTTCTAACTGTTCAATCGCACCAGCACGGAAAGTGTCCCCTGCTGCCATTAAAACCTTTTTGCCTTCACTCTTAAATTTATGTCCAAGTTTGCCAATTGTGGTCGTTTTTCCAACACCATTGACCCCGACAAACAAAATAACAGTTAAGCCTTCCTCTTGAATATTTAATTTAGAGGATTGTTCTTCTCCAGAATTATAGATCTCTACTAGCTTTTCAGAAATAACACTCTGAACTTCCTGCGGATCCTGAATATTTCTGCGTTTTACTTCCGTCTTTAATTCTTCAATTAATCGCATTACTGTATCAAAGCCGACATCTGCTTGAATTAATATCTCTTCTAATTCTTCAAAGAAGTCTTCATCGACTTTTCGATATCTTGCTACAAGGTCGTTTACTTTTCCTGAGAAATTGTCTCTTGTTTTCGTTAAGCCTTCCTTAAACTTCTCGGTTACGGAATCTGTTGATTTCGTAATTTTCTCTTTTAGTTTTTTAAAAAAACTCATTCTACCACTTCCTTTTTAATTAGGCTTTGTTAAACTTGTCTGTTGATTTCCGCTCCAGGCACTTCGCTTTCCGTGGGTGTTTCGGCGAGCCTCCTCGGCGCACGCGCCTGCGGGGTCTCCCCTGAACCATACTCCCACAGGAGTCTTCGCGCCTTCCGCTCCAATCAACAGGTGTGTTAAATTAACATAATGCATTAATTTAGTCTAAAATTAAGATTCTACGAGTTCCTTTGTTTCTTCTAGTCGGACTGATACAAGTTTGGATACGCCTGATTCCTTCATAGTTACTCCATAAAGGACATCTGCTTCTTCCATGGTTCCTTTCCGATGGGTTATCACGATAAATTGTGTTTCCTTGCTATATTGCTTTAAATATTGGCTAAAACGGTAGACATTGGCTTCATCTAGGGCCGCTTCCACTTCATCAAGGATACAAAATGGAACAGGCCGTACCTTTAAGATAGAAAATAATAAGGCTATAGCAGTTAATGCACGTTCTCCACCTGAAAGGAGTCCCAAATTCTGCAGCTTCTTCCCAGGAGGTTGAGCAACGATTTCTACCCCGGTATTTAATAAATCTTCGGGTACTGTTAGAACTAAATCCGCTCTTCCTCCACCGAAAAGAGCTCGGAAGGTTGGTTCGAAGTGCTCACGAATTCCATTGAAGGTTTGTTCGAAGCGTTTCTTCATTTCTATATCCATTTCTTCAATCACCTGGTAAAGGGTATCTTTTGCTTCCTGGAGATCGGACTTTTGCTCATTTAAAAACTCATATCGCTCAGATACACGCTCATATTCTTCAATTGCACCAAGATTCACACTTCCTAGTTCTTCAATGGCAAGTTTGATGAGCTTGACCTTTTTCCGTGCTTCCTCAACAGGAATTGTTAATGGATATTGTTCCTTCGCCCCTTCAAATGACAATAAATATTCTTCTCGAAGATGTGTCAGTCGATTTTCAAGCTCGACATCAAGACGATTGATTTTGACTTCCTCATCCTTTAATACCACGATCATTCCTTTATGGAGCCTTTTCAACTCTTTAGCTTCTAATTCCATGTCTTCAAGAACATCCACTAAGGACAATCGTTCCTGTCTTCTAGTAGTAATTAGCTGTAGAGTGGCTTCTTTGTCTTGCTGCTTCAACTTAGCTGCAGCCTCAAGCTGCTCCTCACCTGATGAACTGTTTGTCATTTCAGAAGACAATAGGCTAAGGTCCTCCGTATAAAGCGCTAGCTTTTTTTCGCTTTCTTCTAAGTCCTCAATCGTAAGCGTAAATCTCTCTTTTATATTCGTAAATTGCTCGTTTTTAGAAGCAAACTCTACCTTTAAATCATTTATTTCATTCGTCAAAGTTTCCTTTGAAGTTAAATCACTGGTTTTTTGTTCTGTTAATTTAACAATTTGAGTATCCAGTTCTGTAACATTTACTTGATAGGTTTCTAGCGCATTAAATAATTCGTCTTTTCGTTTTAGTAAGCCGTTCTTTTCATCAGAAAACTGTCCTTTTTCAAGGTCATATATCGCTAACCGCTCGTTAATATTTTTTACTCCAAGCTCAGCTTCACGCAGTTCTCCCTTTACAGCCTGCTCGTTAAGTCTCAATTCTTCGCCATTCTTTCGAATTTCGTCTAGCTGTTGATCAGTCAGTTGAACTTCTTCTTTTAAGGATTTAACCGTTTTTTCTAGACTAGCTGTTTTTTTCTCCATAATAACCAATTTGGCTTTTAAATCTTCTAGTTCACCTTTTCTAGTTAATAGAGAGGATGTCTTTTGTTTAACCGCACCACCCGTCATGGAACCACCAGGATTAACAATATCCCCCTCAAGCGTGACCAAACGGCAGCGGTACTGAAGGATTTTTGCCAATTCATTGGCACCCTTCAGGTCTTTTGTAATCACAACATTCCCTAATAAGTTATTCATTACCTCAGCATACCTTGACTCAAATTTAACAAGGCTGACAGCTGTTCCAATCAAGGATGGATGATTTTGAATGGACGATAATTGTGCAGCGGATAAAGGCCTGCCTTTAATAACGCTAAGCGGTAAGAAGGTTGCTCGTCCATATGAATGTTGTTTTAAATATTGGATCGCTGTCCGTGCATTTTGCTCGGTATCAACAACAATATGCTGAAGGGCACCCCCAAAAGCTGTTTCGAGTGCTGTTTCATATTCTTTTGGAACGGTAACTAATTCTGCTACTGCGCCTTCAATTCCCTTTAGCTTATGATCCCTTGCCTTTAGAACCTCTTTAACCCCTTGGAAGAACCCGGAATAATCTTCTTCCATCTCTTCGAGCATTTCTTTTCTTGATTTTGCCTGTTGAAGCAGCTGATAGGCTTGATACAGCATCTTTTCTTGTTTTTCATAATTATTTTTTACCATTTCAAGCTTTTTGTGTTGATCGCGAAACGCTACCACTTGGTCTGCTAATTGTTTTTGAAAATCTGCTAATAAAGATTGAATTTGCTCCATCTTGGATTGAGCAATTTGTCGTTCTTGAATGTATTTCGTATTCTCTGAATCAAGACGCGAGCTTTTTCTCTCTTGTTGCTCCAATTGCTGGTCAATATATTTCAATTCATTTTTAGCACCAGCCTGCTGATTGAGCAGCTCAATATATTCACTTTTTAAGCTATCAATTTTTTCTTCTATATTTTCGGTGAAAAGTTGTAGCTTTTCTTGTTTTTCCTTTAGTTCGGCCTGTAATGAATGAACCTGTTCACCTAGTTCATTAACTGACTTTGCCTGCATGTCCCTATTTTTTTGAAGCTGGCTGATTTTTCCAGTCAACTCAGTGATATTCATTTTCAGCTGTTCTTTGTTTTGAGCAGCATTCTTTTTCCGTTCCTTCAATACTTCTTTACGGCCTTCGAGCTTTTCAAGTTCTTCACTTGCATGAAGTAAAACATTTTGCAGGTCTGTAATCGATTCGTCTAATGCAGAAATTCGGTCTCTTGTTTCAACTATTTTAGCTTCTTTGACCTGTAAATCTGATGATAGCTTTAACTCTTCCTGCTGATGTTCTTCTAGTTGTTTAGAAAGGTTTTCCCATTTCTGGTGTAGGTCTTCAATTTCAAACACAGTTAATGCTACTTCTATTTTTTCTAGTTCTTCTTTTTTCTCCAGAAAATCCTTAGCCATCGATGCTTGAATTTTAAGTGGCTCTACCTGACTTTCCAGTTCGTGTAAAATATCATTCACTCGGTTTAAATTATCCTGTGTTTCAAATAATTTTACCTCTGCTTTTTTCTTCCGGTTTTTGTATTTTAAAACACCAGCTGCTTCTTCGAAGATAGTTCTGCGATCCTCAGCTTTACTGTTTAATATTTCTTCTACTTTTCCTTGACTAATGATGGAAAAGGCTTCTCTGCCAAGACCTGAATCCATAAACAAATCGATAATATCCTTCAGCCTGCAGGGCTGTTTGTTAATGTAAAATTCACTTTCGCCTGAACGTGAGACACGTCTGGTCACACTTACTTCATTGTAATCTAACCCGATTCCTTGGTCCTGATTATCCAGTGTCAGTGATACCTCAGCGAAATTCAGAGCTTTTCTAGTATCACTGCCGGCAAAAATGATATCTTCCATTTTACTTCCTCGTAAAGATTTAGCGGACTGTTCACCTAGGACCCAGCGGATCGCATCAGTTATATTACTTTTGCCACTCCCATTGGGACCCACTACAGCCGTAACCCCAGGAACAAAATCAACTCCAATGCGGTCTGCGAACGATTTAAATCCAATGATGTCCAACCGTTTTAAAAACATTTCATTATCCTCCCCATGCAACCCGGGATTTCTCCTGCAAACATTTTGACATTTCTAGGTTGTTTTCGCTTTTAATACGTCCAGTGCCATTTGGGCGGCATGCTGTTCGGCTTCTTTTTTCGATTTCCCAGTTCCTACTCCTAGCTCATCTCCATTTAAGGACACTTTGGAAACAAACTCCTTGTTATGTGCTGGACCTTTTTCTAATAAGACTTTGTATTCTAATGTACCTGTTCCATCTCTTTGAATGAGTTCCTGTAATTGACTTTTAAAATCCATCACATGAGAAAAAGCACCAGCATTTATTTTAGGAAAAACGACCAATTCAAGGAATTCAATGACTTTATCAATTCCTTGATCTAAATAGAGAGCTCCTATGAACGCCTCAAACACATCCGCTAATAAAGCAGGGCGTTCTCTTCCGCCTGTCATTTCTTCCCCTTTTCCCAACAAAATGAGATTACCAAACTTAAGCTCATTAGCAAAAGAAACGAGTGATGGCTCACACACAATGGCTGCTCTTAGTTTCGTTAATTCTCCTTCTGTCATGGTAGGATATTTCTTAAAAAGAAATTGGGAAACAGTTAGCTCCAGTACAGCATCTCCTAAAAATTCAAGTCTTTCATTATCCTCGAAAGGCTTTCTGCGATGCTCATTCACATAGGATGAATGAGTAAAAGCTTGCTTTAGTAATTTTTCATTTTCAATAGTAATTCCAATTGTCGTTTGAAAATCCTTAAATTGATTTTCCTTTGCGCGATTGTTCAACTCTTTTTCTTTACCGTTTTTGCGCATAAAGTCTCCACCTTGCATTTAGTTTACAGACATTGCCTATTATGAGTTTAAAAAAGTTTCTTTGAAAACGCAAAGAAACTTGGCAGATAGTTTACTCTGCCAAGTTCTATCATACAGAATAAAGCTCCGTTTGAAAACGGAGCTTTGTGAATAAAATCTAACGAGATTACTTACTGCTATTTATGTAATTAACAGCATCACCAACAGTGCTGATTTTTTCAGCATCATCGTCAGAAATTTCCATATCGAACTCATCTTCCAATTCCATTACTAGTTCAACTACGTCAAGGGAATCAGCGCCAAGATCATCTTTAAAAGAAGCTTCAAGCTTTACTTGAGACTCATCAACACCTAAGCGGTCAACGATGATTTTTGTAACACGTTCTAATACCTCTGCCATGCTCGTTCACCTCCCCTCAAGCTATTATAGAGTATTTCAATAAAATAATAAATGTTGTTTTTGATTAAAATTAGATTACTGATTTTTAACTACTTAGATATGAACCCTCTACATTGAAAATTGTCCAGCTCTAGCTCCAGCGCCTAGCCCCTCGGGTCAAATAACCTTCGGCAAGAAAAGTCAAAAGGCGGACTTTTCCCGCCGAAGAACATTTGCCTGTCGGGGCTGAACAAGGCGCTTCCGCTTTTCTAATTACATTACCATACCGCCATTTACATGGAAGGTTTGGCCAGTAATATACGATGAGTCATCAGAAGCTATGAAAGCAGTGATTTTAGCGATATCCTTAGCTTCTCCTAATCTTGCTAACGGGATCTGTTTTAACATTTCCGCTTTTACTTCCTCAGATAATTTATCTGTCATATCAGTAGTAATAAACCCTGGAGCAACTGCATTCACTGTAATATTACGTGACGCTAATTCCTTAGCAGTTGTTTTTGTTAAGCCAATAACTCCCGCTTTTGCAGCTACATAGTTAGCTTGCCCTGGATTCCCACTTACACCAACAACGGAAGCAATATTAATGATGCGGCCCACTCGTTGTTTCATCATTTGTCTTGTTACCGCTTTTGTACAAAGGAATACACCTTTAAGGTTAGTATTAATTACATCATCCCATTCTTCTTCCTTCATTCGCATTAAAAGGTTGTCCCTTGTAATACCTGCGTTATTTATGAGGATGTCTAGTTTACCAAAGCGGTCAATCGATGCTTTAACCATTTCAGTCACTTCTACTGTATTTGAAACATCACATTTTATCGCCACAGCATCTCTGCCGAGGGCTTTAATCTCATCAACTACTTCATTTGCTTTTGCTTCGCTACCAGAAAAATTTACTGCAACATTTGCTCCTTGTCTTGCCAGCTCAAGAGCAATTTCCCTGCCGATTCCTCTTGATGCTCCGGTAACAAGCGCTGCCTTCCCTGCTAAACTCATAGTTTTTCCTCCTTTAAAGCTTCCATTACTGCCATTGCACTTTCCTCATCAGTTACTGCGTATGTCTTAACTGTTTTATCAATTTTTTTGATTAATCCTGACAGAACTTTTCCAGGACCAATCTCGATGAAAGTATCGACTCCAAGGTCAATCATTTTAGTAACAGAATCCTCCCATTGTACTGGGGAATATAACTGCTCGATTAACTTATCCTTTATTTCAGAAGCATTACTAACAGGTTGAGCTGTAACATTTATGACAACCGGTATTTCAGCATCCTTCATCTCCATCCCATCTAGCACTTCACGCAACTGTTCTGCAGCTGGTTTCATTAATGATGAATGGAAAGGCCCGCTTACCTCTAAAGGAAGGACTCTTTTGGCGCCGGCTTCTTTCGCTTTCACACCTGCTCGTTCTACCCCTTCTCGTGAACCAGAAATGACAATTTGTCCGGGACAGTTTAAATTAGCTAAAGAAACCGGGAAGCCCTCTTCACTTACTGCTTTTGTTACGTCTGAAAGAGGGTCACGATCTAGGCCAAGCACTGCAGCCATAGAACCTTCGCCATTCGGTACAGCATGTTCCATAAACTCTCCACGTTTCCTAACCGCAAATACACCCTCTTCAAAGCTTAATACACCTGCCGCTACTAATGCCGTGTACTCTCCTAGGCTATGTCCAGCAACAAAGTCAGCTTGGATTCCAGATTTTCGAAAAAAGTCTAAAATGGCCATACTTGTTGTTAACAATGCAGGCTGGGTATTATAGGTTTTGGTCAATTCTTCTTTCGGACCTTCAAAAATAAGCTGGCTGAGTTTGGTATCTAGTGTTTTATCTGCTTTTTCAAAATATCCCATTACCTCGGAGTATTTTTCAGCCAGTTCTTTCCCCATTCCTACTGTCTGTGACCCTTGTCCAGGAAACACAAATGCTACCTTACTCATATCGACACTCCTTTTAACGTTCTATTTTGCAGTATTGTCCGCTTCAACCGTGTGCTTAATTAAGCCAACGACATCATTACTAACCATTTCTCTCGTTTGGCGGATCGCACTAAAAATCGATTGAGCATTAGAAGAACCATGCGCCTTAATAACGGGTGCTTTTAATCCGAACAATCCAGCACCGCCATACTCGGAATAATCCATTGTATTTTTTAAAGTCATAAGATTAGGCTTTAGAACCGCAGCAGCTAGTTTACTTGTAAAACTACTCATAAGAGCAGTTTTTAACATTTTAAACATGGAAAGAGCAGTACCTTCAAGCGTTTTTAATACCATATTGCCCGTAAATCCATCGGTTACGACTACATCAGCTACACCTTCAAGCAAATCTCTTGCTTCAACATTGCCAACAAAATTTAAATCTGCATTTTTTAAAAGGTCAAAAGCCTGCCTAGTCAGCTCATTCCCTTTCTTTTCTTCAGTACCAATATTTAAAAGACCGACTCTAGGTTTTTCAATCCCTCTTACTTTTTGGCTGTATATAGAGCCCATGATGGCATTTTGAAGCAAATGCTCGGGCTTGGCATCTGCGTTTGCCCCGACATCTAAGAGCAGGAAGCCCTCTCCACCAATCGTTGGCAGTGTAGGTGCTAAGGCCGGACGGTCAATACCTTCAATTCTACCGACAACAAAAAGGCCCGCTGCCATTAATGCACCTGTATTGCCTGCTGAAATGCAAGCATCGGCTGCTCCGTCAGCTACCTGTTGGGCAGCTAACACCATGGAAGCAGTCTTTTTTCGACGAACCGCTCTAACTGGTTCATCCGTTCCAAGTATCACTTCTGTCGTATGTAAAATTGAAATTCGGTCATGACTAGTAAGGGTTTCTTTTATTCTATTTTCATCCCCTACTAGGGTGATATGTATATCAGAATATGTTTCAACAGCTTTCAGTGCACCTAAGACAATCTCTTTTGGGGCATTGTCGCCACCCATAGCATCAATTGCTAATTTCATTTTTCTCATCCTTTAACCATTTTTCGAACGGTACATTTCAAATTCTCCAGTAAATACGAGCTCATTATTCACAAAACTAGTTACTTCAACAAAAGTTCTGTCAACCTTCTCATCTATTTTTGTCACTTTTGCTTTCGCTATTACTCGTTCATTTAATTTTACCGACCGCTTAAATTGAATATTTGCTTTTGCTGTTAGCGCTAATTCATCATTAATTACTGCAACTGCAAGAGAATTGGCCTGTGCAAAAACGTGATGTCCCCGAGCAATATTATTGCGCTTGAAGACATGTTCTTCTTTTACATCAAAAATAGAGATCGCACTTTGATCTAAGTCTATATCAATGATTTCACCGATAACTTCTTCAAGTGGTAATGAGCGCACTTCGTCTTCAAATCGTTTCTCAGCGACTGTTTTAATCCGCTCACGCAGTTCGGGAATGGACAATTCAAGACGGTCAAGACGAATCGTTTGTACACTCACTTGAAAATTTTCAGCTAAATCCTCATCGGTAATAAAGGGATTATCTTTTATAGTGGTCGTCAACAAGTGTTGACGTTCTTTTTTACTTTTTCTCATTATTTTTCACACCGTCCGAGATCTTATGACTAGGTACTAATAGTAGTATAAAATTTGAAAAAGCAGATTGCAAGATTAATTTTCATCCTACATATCTGCTTTCTTTGTTTCAGAAGTCTTCGGGCCTACCGATTCACTCAACATAATACCAAGTTTTAATCTAGCTTTTCGCCTTCTAACACTCCTGATTCTTCTAGTTTTTTTCTTAGGTATTCATAGTCTGGCTCGTTCCAAAATACCTCCGATTGGATCAGCATTGCAGCATCATTTCGTGCTGTTTCGAGGGCTCTGTAATCATGAACCATGTCAGCTACTTTAAATTCAGGCACACCGCTTTGTTTTCGACCAAAGAAGTCACCAGGTCCTCTTAATTCAAGATCCTTTTCACTAAGTACAAACCCATCAGTTGTCTCTGTCATGATTCTCATTCTCTCTTGACCGACCTCTGACTTTGGATTGGCAAGTAAAATACAATACGATTGATCACTACCACGCCCCACACGCCCGCGAAGCTGGTGGAGCTGAGACAACCCAAATCTTTCTGCATCATAAATAACCATCATCGTTGCATTCGGTACATTTACCCCTACTTCCACCACAGTAGTTGAAACGAGTACCTGTACTTCGTTCATACTAATAGCCTTCATAACAGAATCCTTTTCTTCTGAACTCAAGCGGCCATGCATAAGCCCCACTTTATAACGGTCCTTAAAATAGTGGTTTAAAGTAGTATGCACATCAATTGCATTTTGAACATCAAGCTTGTCCGATTCCTCAATTAACGGGCATATAACATAGGCTTGATGTCCCTTCCTTAATTCTTTTTCGACAAAGGAAAGTACACGCTCTAGCATTTCTGGCTTTGCCCAGTAAGTTTCAATCGCCTTTCTTCCCGCTGGCATCTCATCAATAATGGAAACATCCATTTCACCAAAGACCGTAATCGCTAATGTCCGAGGAATCGGAGTGGCTGTCATAAAGAGTACATCAGGATTCTCTCCTTTTTCCCTTAATACTCTTCGCTGCTCCACGCCGAAACGATGCTGTTCATCGGTAATAACAAAACCAAGCTTCTTAAAGATCACCTCATCTTGAATCAGGGCATGTGTACCAATTAATATATCTACTTTTCCTTCTGCTAATTCTTGCAGGATTTCCCTCCTGCGTTTTCCTTTAACGGAGCTTGTTAATAGCTCGCATTTCACCTTAAACGGTTCGAGTAAATTCTTTAATGATTCTGCATGCTGTTCAGCTAAGATTTCAGTTGGGACCATAAGCGCCCCTTGATAACCAGCTGTTACACTGGCATATAAACCAATCGCAGCAACCACTGTCTTACCAGACCCAACATCTCCCTGTAAAAGGCGGTTCATGCGGAGTTTAGATTTTAACTCCGACAACACTTCATTAACCACTCGTTTTTGAGCATTTGTTAATGGAAAAGGAAGACCTTCAATAAAATCCTTTACTTTAGTTAAATCATAGTTTTGTTCTACTCCTGGAGAATGCTCTCTCTCAAATTTCCTCAATGCCTGCATTTTTAATTGAAATAAGAGGAACTCTTCATAAACAAAACGACGTCTTGCCTGTTTCACTTCCTCCGGGCTATCAGGGAAATGCATGACTCTCAATGCTTCTTTCCTGCCCAAGAGACGATATTTTTTTACAAAAGCAGTCGGAAGAGTTTCCTCAAGATCACCCCCGTATTGATGGAAGGCCAGGTGAATAAATTTCCGCATTCCCTTAATTGTTAACTTCCCTCGTAATGAGTAAACGGGCTCAAAGTCTTTGGATTTTGCATTTGGTCCTGCCTGCATCTCATTGGCTGTAATGGTTTGCCGATGTGCATCCCATTTTCCCGTTACAGTTATGGTTTCATTCATTATGATTTTATTTTTTAAATAGGGCTGATTAAAAAAAACTACTTTAATTAAGTACGATCCAACAAAAAGACGGAACGTTAATTTGGATTTCTTCCTGCCATAATAGACAAGAGAAGGCTCGCTATGAACCTTCCCTTCAACCGTTACTTTCTCATCATGCTGTACTTCCGTCAGTTCTTTTAACGAATAATCTTCATAACGATATGGAAAATACTCAAGTAAATCTTGAATCGTAAAAATCTTCATTTCTGAGAATATCTCTGCAGTTTCTTCACCAATTCCCTTTAAGACTGTAATTGATTGGTTAAGATTTGGATTCACTATCTTTGAGCGGTATACCGAAAATCTTCGCTTCGAGTCTTCGACCTGTCGGTGTAGCCGCCAACCCTCCCTGCGCGGTTTCTTTTAGTCCTGTAGGCATCGATTGACCAATTTTATACATGGCGTCAATGACCTCATCACATGGAATACGACTTGTAATGCCTGCTAACGCCATATCAGCTGCAACCATCGCATTTGCAGCGCCCATCGCATTTCGTTTCACACACGGAACCTCTACAAGCCCTGCAACTGGGTCACAAACTAAACCAAGCATGTTCTTTAGTGTAATGGCCATCGCTTCTGCGCACTGCTCCGGGGTACCGCCTGCCAGTTCAACAATCGCAGCCGCAGCCATTCCAGCAGCTGACCCAACTTCCGCCTGACAGCCTCCAGCAGCACCTGAGATAGAAGCATTATTTGCAACAACAAAACCAAATGCCCCTGCAGTAAATAGAAAGGAAATCATTTGCTCCCGAGTTGGCTTAAGCTTCCTTTGAACAGCAAATAAGGTTCCTGGAACTACACCAGCAGAACCTGCCGTTGGTGTAGCACAGATGGTTCCCATTGCTGCATTCACTTCATTCGTAGCGACAGCTTTACTTACTGCATCAAGAATCGTTTCTCCTGATAAGAAATTTCCCTTTTCAATATACTTTTGTAAAAGAACCGCATCGCCTCCGGTTAATCCAGAATGAGAGGAAACTCCTTTTATCCCTCTTTCAACAGCTTCTTCCATCACTTTTAGATTTCGGTCCATAAATGCAAAGACTTCTTCTCTTGATCTGCCTGTAACGGAAACTTCCTGTTCTATCATAATTTCTGAGATTTTTTTATTTTGACTATTGGCAAGTTCAACTAATTCAGCAACATTACGAAACACATATCTTCCTCCCTCTAGTTGTTAATCTACAATTTTGGTCACTTTTAAAATATTTGGAAGTTGTTCAAGCTCTAGTAAAATGCTATTATCCATATTTTGATCCACTTCAATAGTCATCAGTGCCAGTTTCCCTTTTTCTTTTCGGGATACCTCCATGTGACCAATATTTATTTCATATTTAGCAAGAGTGTTGGAAACAGCAGCTATGGCTCCAAAACGGTCGTTATGAACAACAAGAATAGCAGGATGATTCCCTGATAACTTTAGTTCAAAGCCATTAAGCTCAGTAATCTCAATTTTCCCGCCGCCTATTGAGATTCCTACTAACTCTAGTTCCCCATCATGATCGCCAATGAAGATTCTAGCTGTATTTGGATGATCTGTCACAGCATCTTCTTCTATAAAACGTAATTTCATGCCACTAGCTTCTGCGATATCAATAGCATTTATAATTCTTTTATCATCTGTGTCAAAATCTAATAATCCACCAACTATGGCTACATCTGTTCCATGACCCTTATACGTTTTTGCAAAGGACCCATACAATGAGATATTTGCCCATTTGGGTTCTCTGCCAAATAAACTTCTTGCCACACGACCTATTCTCGCGGCCCCTGCCGTATGTGAACTGGATGGGCCTATCATAACCGGACCAATAATGTCGAACACACTTCTATACTTCACATGCATTCTCTCCCTTTGCCTGAATCTATCTCTAAACATTATTCTAAAAATTATTAAACGACACTTATATCAAAAAAAATAGAAGGGTAACCCCTTCTATTTTAGCCGTTCCTTATTCAATTGAAAAGATAAAAGAATATAATGGCTGACCACCATTATGTACTTCTATTTCAACATCAGCAAAGTTTTCTTCCACAAATTGTGTAAGACTGGTTACTTCTTCCTCTGTAACATCCTCACCGAAGATAATGGTTAGAATTTCTGAATCTTCGTCTAACATCTGAGAAAGCAGTTCTTTCGCTGCGTTTTCTTTGTCTTTGTTTTTTATAACAATTTTCCCCTCAGAGATGCCCATGAAATCATCTTTTTCAATTTCTAAGCCATCAATTTGCGTGTCTCGAACGGCGAACGTAATTTGTCCCGTCTTAACATGCTGTAGGGCATCCATCATTGCAGACTCGTTAGCCTTCACATCTGTTGAAGGATTGAAAGCTAACAATGCTGATAGTCCTTGAGGAACCGTTTTTGACGGGATGACATAAATTTCTTCGTCTGAAACATCAGCTGCCTGCTGAGCGGCCATGATAATATTTTTGTTATTCGGTAAGATAAATACCTTTTTTGCATTAACTTCTTTAACGGCTTTAACGATATCTTCCGTGCTCGGATTCATCGTCTGCCCGCCTTCAATGACAGCATGCGCACCAATACTCTTAAATAATTCCGCAATTCCTGAACCCATCGAAACAGTAACTATTCCGTATTCTTGAAGTTCTTTTGGAGCTTTAGGAAGCTCGGAATCTTTTGCTGTATGGGATTCACCTACAATATTAGTATGCTGCTGACGCATATTTTCTATTTTCATGTTAATTAAATTTCCATACTTTTGTCCGTAGGTTAATACTTCACCAGGCTGCTCAGAATGAATATGCACTTTTACTACATCTTCATCAGCAATCACCAACAAAGAATCACCTAACTTACTTAGGTCGTTACGGAAATCGCCTTCATCAAATGGATGCTTAGTCACCTTATCAGCTTCAAACCTTACCATGAATTCTGTACAATATCCAAATTCAATATCCGCTGTATTCATATGACTCTGGACACTTTTATGATGCTCAGCATTAACCATTTCGTTCATCGAGGGAGTAATGGGAGATTCAGGAAGCTCTTCACCCTTTAAAACTGCAAGGAAGCCTTCGTAAACGAAAACAAGTCCTTGTCCGCCACTATCTACCACACCTACTTCTTTTAATACGGGTAGTAAATCAGGCGTACGCTTTAATGAAGCCTTTGCTTCTTTCACCACTTCTTCCATGATCATAATAATATCATTGGATTTTTGGGCAACTTGCACACCCTTCTTAGCCGAATCCTTCGCAACTGTTAGGATCGTTCCTTCTACAGGCTTCATTACCGCTTTATAAGCTGTTTCTACGCCTGCGTCTAATGCTTGTGCAAAATCTTTCGCGGAAATCTCAGCTTTCGATTCAACCGCTTTAGAAAAGCCGCGGAATAATTGGGAAAGAATAACTCCTGAATTTCCACGTGCTCCCATTAGCAACCCTTTTGAAAGGGAAACTCCAACTTTACCAATATGTTCCTGAACATTATTTCTTACTTCCTTCGCCCCGGAGGTCATTGATAAGTTCATATTTGTTCCAGTATCACCGTCGGGCACAGGAAAAACGTTCAAAGCATCAACCATTTTAGCATTTGCTGCCAAATGATTTGCACCTTGAATTACCATTTCGGCAAAACGTTTTCCATCTAATGCTGTTATTGACACAAAATTTTCCTCCTCTACTTGCGGTTCGCAGTACGAACTTACGGATTCGTTACTCGAACTCCCTGAACGTAAATATTTACCGAGTCAACGGCAAGTCCAACTGTCTTATCGAGGGTATATTTAACCTTTGATTGCACGTTGTGGGCAATTTCGGAAATCTTCGTTCCATAGCTAACAATAATGTACATATCAATATGTAATGCCTCATTTTCCTGGCGCACAATTACGCCTCGAGTAAAGTTTTCTTTTCGTAGTATTTCCGTAATCCCATCTTTAATTTGATTTTTAGAGGCCATACCGACGATACCATAGCATTCGATAGCTGCTCCTCCGGCAATGGTAGCGATTACTTCGTTTGAAATATCAATTTGTCCGTACTTAGTTTTTAATTCGATGGACATGAATCGTTCCCCCTTTGGAAAATTGCTCCTTGACTACAGTCATTTTACTATAGTCAACCCAATATTGAAAGTCATACTTGCCTGTATAATATAAGAGCATTTAATTTATACCTATGTCAAGGTTTTTTTCTTGAAAGGTTTATATACAACTATTGCATTCAATTGGGTTGTGTGATAAATTATTAAGGTATCTCAAGACTAGAAAATTTGGTTAGTCAATTTTCTATATCCAGATGAGCATCTAAAAGATAGCTGTATAAAGCCTTTTGGTAGTTAAGGAGGGAAATCATTATGCCACGTAAATGTGTAGTCACTGGAAAGAAAACAACAACTGGTAACGCACGTTCACACGCTATGAACGCAAACAAGCGTACATGGGGTGCTAACCTACAAAAAGTACGTATTCTTGTTGATGGAAAGCCTAAGCGTGTTTGGGTTTCTGCAAGAGCGTTAAGATCAGGTAAAGTAGAACGCGTATAATAAAGGACCTGAGCATCCTATGTTTGGATGCTCTTTCTTTTTGCCCAAAAAGGATTTACTAAGTATTTAACAAAAAAGTACAAATGTACTCCATTCTTTTATTATTCCCAATTAAGAAAATAAAAAGCACCCAGACGAGGCGGGTGCCAAAAAAAGGGTATTAATTAAAAACGATACCATTCTTGTACTTTTATATATTTCTATTCATTCTTTTTAAATGCCCCAATCATCGCTCGGACTAGTCCGCCTAAAAATTTTGGCAGTTTAATTGTATAAAATTTCATACTGTCCCTCCTCACAAATCTCCCTGCTTATTTAATCTCACTTTTTTCGTACGCCCTAACAGTTTATTCTAACGAACGAAATCAGTACCTAATAGTTTTGCCTATTAATCGTGACTTCTTATCACTATTAATATGCCTTCGGAAAATGAAAAAGTACCATAATCACTAATAAGTTCATTACTAATACATAGTGTCGACCCGAGTGAAATATGCCGGTTTTTCAATGGGAATTTAAAGCCTTCCAGTGTGAGTTTACTAACCTCAAGGGTTAACGGTACAAATGAAATGTATTTTTGTCCTTTTCTTTTTTCAATGGTATAGCTTCCTGGATCACTTAAAAAAACCGTGTTAAAGCGGTCGATCAAGGTCACATGAGCGGGGTTTTTTGCTCTTAAAGGGTTTAACAAAAGATGTACATTGGCCAATAAATGGTCTAATCTTCCCCCGGTTGCCCCAAATAATCGGACAATAACTGGTTTCTGCTCTAATGCCCAGTTAAGGGCAAGTTCCATGTCAGTTTCGTCTTTCTCTGGTTTAAATTTCTTAAGTTCAGAAACCTGTCCTTCAATGAAGTTCCATTCTTCCTGTGAAACAGAATCAAAGTCTCCAAATGCAATGGTTGGTTTGATGTTTTTTCTTAATAAATGATATACTCCGCGGTCTACTCCAATCCAAATGCTGTTTTCTTCTATATATTCTGTTAAGTCCGGGAGCAGGTCTTCTGGACCTCCCGCAAGAATGTTAATAATCATCATATAAAATTCCCCTTTTTCAATAAGGAAAGAGGCTGACTGCGTGTCAACCTCTTCTTTCTAGCCTCTTATTAATGAAATTGCTTTTGCATAGTCAGGTTGATTATATACAGCTGATCCTGCAACAAGGATAGTTGCCCCTGCTTCAATGCAATCCTTTGCTGTTTCAGGGTTGACACCGCCATCAATTTCGATTTCGATATCTACCCCTTTTTGCTCAGCTAACGCTTTTACTTTTTTGATTTTGGGAAGAACCTCAGGGATGAATGTTTGTCCCCCAAACCCTGGATTGACTGACATTAATAACACCATATCAATGTCACCAATAATATGTTGGATGGTTTCAACTGGGGTCGCTGGATTTAAGACCACCCCTGCCTTAATTCCAAATGATTTAATACTCTGAATGGTTCGGTGGAGATGACGACATGCTTCCACATGAACAGTTATATAATCAGCTCCCGCTTTAGCAAACGCTTCTATATACTGATCAGGATTTTCAATCATTAAATGAACATCAAGCGGCAATTTTGTGACTGGACGAATAGCTTCCACTATAAGTGGACCAATTGTGATATTGGGTACAAAATGACCGTCCATGACATCAATATGAATGTAGTCAGCTCCTCCTTTCTCAACAGCTAAAACCTCTTCTCCTAATTTAGAAAAATCAGCTGAAAGAATTGAGGGTGCTATTTTCACCATGTTAGTACCTCGGCTTTCTATCTTTTATTTCTTGGAGGAAGTCCACATAATGTTGATACCGGTAACCCGGTATTTCACCTGATTCAACTCCCGACTTTACTCCACATTTAGGCTCAGTCACATGTAAACATCCTCTAAACTTACAATTTTCACTGGCTCTTTGTATCTCCGGAAAACAAAAAGTTAACTCTTCTGCTTCAATGTTTGTAAATTCTAATGAGCTAAATCCTGGTGTATCTGCAATGAGACCTTGGCCAATTTGAATGAGTTCAACATGTCTTGTTGTATGCTTCCCTCGGCCTAGATGTGATGATATATCATTTGTTTTTAATTCTAAATCAGGTCTCAGTACATTTAATAAGGAAGACTTTCCTACTCCCGATTGACCTGCAAAAACAGAAATTTTATTCTCCACATGTGGATTTAACAATTCAATCCCCATTTCTGTTTCTGATGATGTAAGAATGACCTCATAACCAGCTTTCCGATAGTGTTCTGCGAATTCAGATATCACTTGTTTTTGCGCTTCATTTGTTAAATCCATTTTTGTAATACAGATTAGTGGTTCGATGTGATTATACTCAACTAAAACTAGAAACCTATCCAATAGTACTGTACTAAAGTCAGGTTCAACAGCCGAAAACACAAGAATAGCCTGATCAACATTGGCAATGGGTGGCCGCACCAATTCATTTTTGCGCTCTTTCACTTCTAAAATGTATCCTTCTAAATCATTTTCCGCTTGAAAAACGACCTCATCTCCCACAAGTGGGGTAATCTTGTTTTTCCGAAAGACGCCTCTTCCCCTACACTGGATCAGTCTTTCATTATGAAGAACATAATAAAAACCACTTAATGCTTTAACAATTTTTCCTTCTGGCATAGCTACACTCCTTGCCTCTAATTCTAAACAAATCGTTAGGCTTCCCTTTAAAATCTGTACGAGCGCATTCATTTTTATACAGGCAGATTTAGCTACATTTATTCCACATCTGAGTAGTTTTTATTTTCATCAATAATAACTTTTGAATCACGAATGACCTTGTAGCCGGCTTTCTTCCCGTACGGAATCATCAATTTAATTTGTTTCTTTGTGTTTTCCGTAATATAGAAGGTCTCTGCAGGTTCTGTCATACTATGATTCATATCCTCAATCAAGATCGTAACAAGCTGCTTCTGACCGGGCTCTCCTGGAACTGCTGGCTCAAAAGGAATATCTAGTTCAATGATAACCTCTTTTGGTGGTTTATCTTCTTTCCCTTTTGATATCACGACCGTCACCTTGTCTCCCTTTTTCAACTCGGTTCCTGGTTCAGGAGATTGGGACATAACCATACCTGCCGGGATATTATCATCATATTTTTCTTGTGAAGCATCAAGGGTTAATCCCACTAGAGCCGCATAATCTTGAGCTCCTTTTAAATTGTATTGTGTTAAATCCTTTAATACAATTTTTTCCGGCCCCTTACTTACTTCAAACTCTAATTCAGTTTCCTCAGGTACAACCTTTTCGCCACCTGAAGGATTCTGACTTATGATGGTTCCAGGCTCACTATCATCGTGTTTCTCGATTTTTTTAATATCTTTGAAATTATAATTATCCAACAAACGAATGACATCTTCATATTGCCGGCCCACATAATCGGATAGTTCAAATTTTTCTTTGCCCGTACTGATATAAAGGTTTATTTTTGAATTTTCCTTTACTGTAGTGCCGCTTTCAGGATTAGTCTTTACCACATTTCCTTTTTCTACGTTTTCATCTTCGATCTCAATCTTTTTGTCCACTTCTAACCCACTTAGCTTGAGCTTGGATATTGCTTCATCCAGCTCAAGGCCGCTTACATCTGGGATTTTTACATCCTTCGCAGATAATAATCCAGGTAAAAAGGTAATTGCTAATATTCCAAGAATGGCTAATACAAGAAAGGTAGATATTAATATTACTGGCCACTTTTTACGTTTCTTTTTGCCGGAATTCCCCTTTAAGTCATCCTTTGGACCAGGCAATGGCTTCTCATTACTATGAACTAATGTTTCATCCAAATTTTTAAGGGGTTTATCATTTGTTATAACTGGAATCGCTTTTGTCGCATCATTATCTATCGGAATAACAAACTTTGCTTCATTTACCCTTTCTGTGTCAAGCGCCGTGCGTAAGTCTTCTTCCATTTCTTCTACACTGTTATAGCGATGAAAAGGATCTTTGGCAGTTGCCTTAAGAACAATGTTTTCCACACTTTGTGGAATGTTTGAGTTCCACCTTCTTACAGAAGGTGTTTCCGATTGGAGATGCTTTAAAGCGATGGATACGGCTGATTCACCTGAGAATGGGAGCCGGCCAGTCAACAATTCAAACATAACAATTCCTAAGGAATATATATCCGACTTTCCATTTGCCATTCCACCACGTGCTTGCTCGGGTGATAAATAATGAACAGAGCCTAAGACTGAATTAGTCTGTGTGATGCTTGTTGCACTTAGTGCCATAGCAATTCCAAAATCAGTCACCTTTACATTCCCATCATGGTCAACCAAGATATTATGAGGCTTAATATCACGATGGATTATATGATTTTGATGAGCATGAGAAATGGCTGAAGTTAACTGCCTCATGATCCCGATGGCATCCTCGACTTTTAATGGAGAATTCTGCTGTATGTATTGTTTTAATGTCTGTCCATCCACATATTCCATCACAATATAATATAAATCATTTTCTTCGCCCACATCGTAAATACTAACAATATTAGGGTGTGCAAGGCTTGTTGCTGATTGAGCTTCCCTACGGAATCTCCGGATAAATTCCTCGTCATTGGCAAAATCAAGGCGAAGCATTTTAACAGCCACATCACGATCAAGGATCATATCGTGGGCTAAATAAACATTAGCCATTCCGCCTCCGCCAACCATATCCAAGATTTTATAGCGGCCGCTTAATCTTTTTCCAATCATCATTTATGCATCACCCTCGCTGACATCACTAAACTCTACAATAGCCAGTGTAATGTTATCTTCTCCACCGTAGTTGTTGGCTAGTGAGATAAGTGAATCTGCTTTTTGTTCTAAATGATCTTCATTTAAAAGAATGGTCATCATTTCTTTTTCACTTACTTTATTTGAAAGACCATCTGAACATAAAAGGATAATATCCCCTTCTTCGAACATTATGGTTTTAGTATCCATCTCAACCATTTTCTCTGTTCCTAAAGCTCGGAGTAACACATTTTTTCTTGGATGGTGTTCGGCATCTTCTTTCGAGATTTGTCCAGACCTCACAAGTTCATTTACAAGTGAATGGTCTTCTGTAACCTGTTTAAATCCAGATTCATTATAAATATAGCCACGGCTGTCTCCAATATTTGCTAAAGTTGCAAAGAGATCAGTGGCTATAGCCGCAACGATCGTTGTACCCATTCCGTCACATTCAGGATGATTCTTCGCATGGTCGAACAGTATTTGATTAACTATTGTTATTTTTTCCTTCAACCATTGCTCGGCTTCCTCAGCAGTAGAAATCCCTTTAGAGGCTTCCCATTCACTTTTTAATTGTGCGATTGTCATTTCACTGGCAACATCACCTGCACGGTGACCTCCCATCCCATCAGCAACAATGGCTAGGCGATCACCATCCTGGTTTACAAATACTCCTCCAGCATCCTCATTATGAAGTCGTACTTTCCCTCGATCTGTCATGAAAACTGCTTTCATATATTTACCTCGTCTCCTCTTTTCGCTCCTTTGCACGAAGTTGTCCACATGCTGCAGCAATATCTGACCCCTGCTCTCGGCGAATTGTCACATTAATACCACGTTTTTTAAGTGTTTTTTCAAAATCAAAAATTTTGTCCCTTGGAGTACGAACATAATCCCTTTCAGGGACATAATTAACTGGAATAAGATTCACATGGCATTTAATCCCATTTAAAAGAGTTGCTAATTCCTCTGCATGCTCTGTGGAATCATTCACTCCACCAAAAAGACCGTATTCGAAGCTAATTCGACGACCTGTCTTATCGATATAATATCGTACTGCTTTCATTAAGTCATCAAGTTTATAGGCTTTATTGATTGGCATTAACCTTGAACGCAATTCCGTATTCGGAGCATGGAGTGAAATAGCAAAATTAATCTGCAAATCTTCATCAGCAAACTGATAAATTTTAGGTACAATACCACTAGTCGAAACGGTAATATGCCGCGCTCCGATATTTAGTGCTTTATCATGATTGATTATTTTTAGAAAAGACATCATATTATCATAGTTATCAAATGGTTCACCAATACCCATAATGACCACAGAGCTTACACGTTCCTCTGTTTCATCAAGTGCCTGTTGTACCTTAACTACTTGGGCAACAATCTCGCCTGCTTCTAGATGCCTTTTCAATCCACCTAATGTCGATGCACAAAAAGTACAGCCAATTCGACAGCCAACCTGAGTTGTAACACAAACGGAGTTCCCGTAATCATGACGCATTAGAACGGTTTCAATCGAATATCCATCATGAAGTTCAAATAAGAACTTAATCGTTCCATCAGCTGAAGTCTGTTGAATGACCGTATTTAAGGTAGTGATTTGAAAATGATTTGCTAGCTTATCTCTTAAGCCTTTTGCTAAGTTGCTCATCTCTTCAAAAGAAGTAATTCTTTTTTTGTAAAGCCAATCGAAGATTTGCTCTGCACGGAATGGTTTTTCTCCATTCTCTGATAACCATTCCTTTAATTGATGAAGCTCCAAGGAATAGATGGAGGGCAGGTTATTATCTAATGTTGTTTTCTTCTCAGTTGTATTTAATTGTTCCAACTGTTTACACCTTCTTTCAATTGTCTAACTTCAGCACCTAGGCGCTTATACTTTTTTTAGTACTGCAATATAAAAACCGTCTGAGCCAAAATCCTGTGGAAAGACTTGCAAATCATATCCTGTTATGAATGGCTGAACAGCTTCCGGCATCCTATCTTTAAAAGTTAAATCAGGTTCAAAGTCTGAATTATTCTCCAAGAACTTCAATACAGTATTTTCATTCTCCTCTTTATCCACTGTACATGTACTGTAGACAAGAATGCCACCCTTTTTTAGTAAAGGCGATACTGACTTCAATAAATCCTGCTGTATGGTACTTAACCGCTCTAAATCTTTTTCAGTTTTTGTATATTTCATATCGGGCTTTCGTCTCATTACTCCAAGGCCAGAACATGGAGCATCGAGAAGAATGCGGTCAAATAATACATCCTTAAACTTATCCTGTAAATGTCTAGAATCAGATACACTTGTTTTAATATTTTCTAACCCTAAACGGCGTGCGTTATCGTTAATTAATCGTACCTTATGCTGATGGAGATCAACCGAGATCACTTCACCCGTATTATTCATTTTTTCAGCAATATGTGTACTTTTTCCACCAGGTGCTGCGCAAGCATCGAGGACAAACTCATCTTTCTCTGCCCCTAATGCGTAAGTAGCAAGCATGGAGCTTTCATCCTGAATGGTAAACATTCCATATTTAAAGGAAATCGTGGAAGCTAAGTTTCCCTTTAAACATCTAATTGCTTCAGGTATTATAGGACTTTTTTCAATTTGAAAGCCATCCTCTTCTAAAAGAGCAACACACTCATCTCGCGAAATTTTTGTCAGATTCACTCTTGCTGTTTGCATTGGTGCTGTTAAGTTAATTTCACACATTTCTTTTGTTTTATCAAACCCAAATTGATCCACCCATCTAGTTACGAGCCATTCTGGATGACTTGTTTCCATTGCTAATCTTTTGTTTGGATCAGAAATTTCATTTAATGAAGGGAGTCCTTTTCTTTGTATACTTCGTAAAACTCCATTTACCAAACTGGCAATTCCTTTATGTCCTCGCTTCTTCGCAATATCCACTGCTTCGTAGATAGCTGCTCGATCTGGAATACGATCAAGATACACCATCTGATAAAGCGTAAGCCTGAGTAAATGATGAATCCAATCAGCTAACTTTTTATTATCTTTGATAAACGGATTCAGGTAGAAGTCCAAGGCCATTTTTCTTTGCAAGGTTCCATAGGTTAATTCCGTTAACAATCCTACATCTTTTTGTGACAGCTCATTTTTTTCAATCGTCGTGTTAAGAAGTAAATTGCTATATGATTGGTTTTTCTCAATTGTTGTTAATAGGTCCAAGGCAATTTCACGTACATTATTTTTCTTCGTTGTCATTTTATTCTCCCAGCTTACTGCCTAATGATATTTTTGAACCGGCACCGCGTAAAAATTGCTCACTCATCATTTTGGTTTTACCTGAAGGCTGAAGCTCTAGGATTTTTATAGCCGTTTCATTTCCTGTACTTACTATTAATCCATCTGGTTCTATTTTTACAATCGTTCCTGGCTCATTTCTCTTTGAGTCAGCAACTTTTTCGGTTCGCCAAATTTTCACTACCTGCCCCTCCATAGTGGTAAAAGCAACGGGCCACGGGTTTAATCCACGGATATGGTTATAAATTTGTTCACCTGTCTGGCTCCAGTCAATCTTTTCCTGCTCACGTTTAATATTGGATGCAAATGTAGCCTGTTCCTCATTTTGAGGTTGTGAGGTAAGCTTTCCATCTAATAAAAGTGGCAAGGTTTCTGATAACAATTTTGATCCAGCAGCACTTAACTTATCATGGAGTGTTCCTACGTTGTCTTCTTCAGTGATTGGAACCTCCACAGTTGTTAAAATATCCCCGGCATCTAATTTCTCTACCATATACATGATTGTCACACCGGTTTTCTTTTTCCCTTGAATGATAGCGTAGTGGATTGGGGCACCGCCACGAAGTTCTGGCAGAAGGGATGCATGTACATTTATGCAGCCGTATTTAGGAGCATCCAACAGCTTTTTAGGTAATATTTGACCAAAAGCAGCTGTTACAATAAGATCCGGCTCTAAGGAAAGGATTTTACTAAGCTCTTCTTCTTGACGGATTTTTTCTGGTTGGAAAACGGGGATGCCATGTTTCAAGGCTTCCACTTTAACAGGAGGTGGGGTTAACACCTTTTTTCTTCCTACCGGCCTATCAGGCTGAGTGACTACGCCTATTACCTCATAGCCGTCCTCAATAATTTTTTGAAGAACGGGGACCGAAAAATCCGGGGTACCCATAAAAACAATTTTCGTCATTCACTTTCTACTCCTTTTAACTCATCTTCCTCAAGGTATCTTGTTACCTTTGATGTAAATAAGATTCCGTTAAGATGGTCAATTTCATGTTGAATCGCTCTAGCCAGGAACTCTTCTGCTTCTAAAGTATATTTCCTGCCTTTTCGATCAAATGCCTCTATCTTAACAAAATTAGGCCTTGTCACCTCACCAAATAATCCTGGGAAACTTAAACAGCCTTCAGGACCTGTCTGTTCGCCCGATGTTTCTAGAACACGGGGATTAATCATTTCAATAGTCCCTAATTCGTCATCAATATCAACAATGGCAATCCGTGCATTCAATCCTATTTGGGGTGCGGCTAGACCCACCCCGTCATATTCAATCATCGTATCATACATATCATCTAGTATTTTCGCTAGCTTCTTATCAAAATTCAACACTGCCTCACAGTTTTGCTCTAGTATCTCTGCAGGATGAATAACAACATTTCTTACTGCCAAATCAGTTCCTCCGTTATGCCCATTAAAGAGCATTCTTTTATTATTATTTTCACCCAGTTTACATTAAGATAAACGGGTTGACATCAATAGAAACCAGTAAACCACTCTTTGTATCCATTTGATATTGATCTAGAATGGTTTTTAACGTTTTTGTCATGTTCGGTTCCCGCTTGTATTTTATCAGACATTGATAGCGATATCTATTATTAATCCTAGGGATCGGTGAAGCCGCAGGTCCCAAAACTACTGCTTCCTTTGAAAGCTGTGAGCGGACATAGTTTACAATTTTCTCTGTAGCTGATACTACTGTGATCAACTGCTCATGACTGATAGTAATGAGTGAGAGGTAATAAAACGGCGGATAATGGTGGGTTTTACGAATCATCATCTCCCGCTGATAAAATAGATCATAATCTTGCGTGCCAGCTAACTCCACACTGTAATGTTCAGGGGTATAGGTTTGAATAACAACCTCCCCTGGCAGTTTGTGGCGCCCAGCCCTCCCACTCACTTGGGTTAAAAGCTGAAAGGTTTTTTCAGAGGCCCGAAAATCTGGTAAATGGAGCATAGTATCTGCCGAAAGCACACCAACTAGTGTGATATTTGGAAAATCAAGCCCTTTAGCAATCATTTGAGTGCCTAACAAAATATCTGCCTTTCCATCTTGAAAATCCTTTAGTAACCTTTCGTGCGCTCCCTTTCTTCCAGTTGTGTCCACATCCATCCTGATGATTCTTGCTTCTGGGAGAATTTTCCCGAGCTCTTCTTCAACCTTTTGTGTGCCCGTTCCAAAATAGCGGATATACTCACTTGAACATTCAGGGCAATTACTAGGAACATACGTCTCATAACCGCAATAATGGCATTTCATATGCTCATTTACCCGATGGTAGGTAAGGGAAATATCGCAGTATGGACAATTCATGACATATCCACAATCCCGGCACATAACAAAGGATGAATGACCTCGTTTATTTAAAAATAAGACAGATTGTTGCTTTTTCTCAATCCGATCTTGGAGCTTTTCAAAAAGCTTTCTGGAAAACATCGACCGATTTCCTTCACGAAGCTCCTCTCGCATATCAATAATATCGACAGAGGGAAGCGATTGGTTATTCATACGACTTGGCAGCGACAATAGCTGGTACACCTTTTTTTGTGCCCTTGCAAACGATTCAAGGGATGGGGTAGCACTGCCAAGGACTACGGGACAGTTGTACGTCTTAGCTCTTTGAACTGCCACGTCTCTTGCATGATACCTCGGCATTTCTTCCTGCTTATAGCTCGTTTCATGTTCCTCATCAATAATAATAATTCCAAGGTTTTCAAAGGGAGCAAAGATAGCGGAACGAGCTCCGACAACCACCTTTACTTCCTTACGTTGAATCTTTCGCCATTCATCGTATTTTTCACCAGCTGATAACCCACTGTGCAATACCGCAACTAAATCCCCGAATCTCCCTTTAAAGCGATTAACCATCTGAGGAGTTAGAGCTATTTCTGGAACAAGAACAATGGCTTCTTTTCCTTTTTCGATTACTTCCTGTATGGATTGTAAGTATATTTCCGTTTTCCCACTTCCTGTAACACCATAGAGGAGAAATACTTCATGTTTTTGATTCTCAATAGAATCTAAAATCGGTTCAATGGCTGTTTGCTGCGAAGAAGTTAGAGGTAATGGTTTGGTTCGTTCAAATGATCGATTTTCATAAGGATCCCGATAAACCTCCAATTCAAACTCTGTAAGTAGCTGCTTATCAACCAGGGTTTTAATGGTAGAGGAAGTGGTGTTTATTTCTGCTGTCAACTTTCTTAACTCAATAGCATCAAAATTCTCAACAAAATAGTATAATACTTGCTTTTGCTTTTCAGCTCTAGCAGATAAACGTTTTGCTTCTTCCTTCAATTCCTCAAGAGACACGAGCGGGCGAATAAACTTCATTTGTTTTTTTCGTACTCGTTCTTTGACTTCGTAAATTACTTCAAGATTGTGTTTGGCTGCTTCACGTTGCAAGACAGGGACAATTCCAGTAGATATTGCCTCTTCCCACTTTACCATTCCATTGTTTGTAAACAAATCCTGAAGATTTAGCGGAAGGTCAGAAACCCTTGCATTCGAGGCAAGCTTCACTTTTTTTTCATACTTTGCTTTTAATGCAGCCGGCAGCATGACCTGAAAGGCAGAAATTTTAAAGCAAAGTGTATTCTCTGTCAGCCAGTCACCAAGTTCTAATAATTCATGATTCAACACGGGTTCGAGGTCCATTGGTTCAATGATTTCTCTTAACTTTTTAAATTTCGATTCAGCTTTGATGTCCATAACAAATCCTTGAATATTTCTCGGTCCGAAAGGGACAACTACCCTCATCCCTGGTTGAATGGTCCCTATCCATTCTTCGGGTATTAAATAATCGAAGGTCTTATCCGTTTGTTTTGTTGGGACATCAACAATAACACTTGCAATATTCATTATTTTCCAGATCCTTCTATAAGAGAAGTAATTTCATCAATAATCTTTTCGGCAACAGCCTGTTTTGACATGAGCGGTAATTCAGTAACCGTTCCAGAACGTTTAAAGAGCGTTACAATATTCGTATCTGTTCCGAACCCAGCACCCTCTGCTTTCACATTGTTGGCGACAATCATATCTGCATTTTTTCTGTTTAATTTTTTGGTTGCGTATTCTTCGATATGATCGGTCTCTGCGGCAAACCCAACTAATATTTGATGCTTTTTCCTTTTACCTAACTCAAACAGAATATCTTTTGTTCTTTCTAATTCAATGCTGGAGTCGCCTTCCTGCTTCTTCACTTTGTGGTCATAGGTTGTTTTAGGCCTATAATCAGCTACAGCTGCAGTCTTAATTACAACATCGACACTCTCGTAGTGGTTCATAACGGCGTGATACATATCGTCAGCACTTTCAATGTTGACCACTTCCATTCCAGCAGGTGACGGTAACTGGACTGGACCTGAAACTAAGATGACACGTGCACCTTGTCTCTGTGCCGCTTCTGCAAGTGCATAGCCCATTTTTCCAGTTGAATGGTTAGAAATAAAACGTACAGGGTCAATTTTTTCACGGGTGGGTCCCGCAGTAATTAAGACTGTTTTACCTTTTAGTTTTAATCCTTCCTTACTAAAAAAAGCCTGGACTAATTCAACAATTTTTTCTGGTTCTTCAAGCCGTCCTTTTCCAACATATCCACAAGCCAGATAACCTTCACTCGGTTCAATAAATTGATATCCGTAATCAACTAAAGTGGCAATATTTTTTTTCACTGCCGGGTGGTCGTACATATGTACATTCATTGCTGGAGCAATCCAAACGGGTGCCGTTGCAGCTAGCAACGTTGTCGTAATCATATTGTCAGCAATACCATGAGCTAATTTTGCGATGGTATTAGCCGTTGCCGGTGCAACTAAAATTAAATCAGCCCAGTCAGCCAGATCAATATGGGCAATAACTTGCGGATTTTTTTCTTCGAAGGTGTTTGTATAAACCTCATTGCGGGACAGTGCTTGAAAGGTTAATGAGGTAACAAATTTTTCAGCAGATTCACTTAAAATGACTTTCACCTGTGCCCCAGCTTGAACAAGTTTACTTGTTAAGGCTGCTGCTTTATAAACAGCAATTCCCCCTGTCACACATAATAATATTTTCTTATCCTTTACCATGACCCGAATCCCCCATTTCTTATCCGTCCATTAATCTTTACCTTCTATTATGCTGTAATAGTAACATTTTTTCATCTTTTTCCTACTGTATGTCGACAAAATTCAACTTTCATAGTTAAAGCCAAATAAAAAAGGCTGACACGTAAGGAATTTCCTTTGTCGTCAGGCCTTCATTCATGTTTATGTCTGTTCGCTACTCTTATCTATTCATCAGATGTTTCTTTTTTTGCAATACGGTAAGTAAGCTCTCCGCTATAAATTTCTTCTAGCGCCTTACCTACACATTTATAAGAGACGTATTTCGCTAGTCTTTCGTCCCTTACTTGCGACATTACGCGTGCACGCTTTGCCGCAACGGAAACTAGTGAGTATTTGGAATCAATTTTTTCAAGTAATGAATCGATAGAAGGATATAACATTCTATTCAACCTCCAATAATTTTTTATAGCGATGCTCTACACGTTCTCTACGACAATGCTCTGCAGTAACGATTGCTTTAACACGTTCGCATGCACGTTCCACTTGGTCGTTTTCAACCACATAATCATACAATTCCATCATTTCAATTTCCTCTCGAGCAGAGAGCATGCGATTATGAATGATATCTTCTGTTTCAGTTCCTCTAGTAACAATTCGATTTTTTAATTCAGACAGGCTTGGCGGCATAAGGAAAATAAACAGCCCTTCTGGAAACTTTTCTCGTACCTGTCTAGCACCTTTTACTTCAATTTCTAAAAATACATCTTTGCCTGCATCCAAGGTTTGACGAACATAATCAACAGGAGTGCCATAATAGTTCCCAACAAATTCTGCATATTCTAGAAGTTTCCCTTGCTCAATTAACGCTTCAAACTCTTCTCTCGATTTAAAAAAATAATCTACGCCATCCACTTCTCCCTCACGTGGTAAGCGAGTTGTCATCGATATAGAATATTCAAAAGCTGTATCTGGATGAGAGAATATTTCTTTTCGTACCGTTCCTTTTCCAACACCAGATGGCCCTGAAAGTACAATCAGTAATCCTTTTTCCTGCATTATTAAGAATCCTACCCTTCATCAATAGTTTCATCACGGTCAGATAATCGATGAGCAACCGTTTCTGGCTGTACAGCTGACAGAATGACATGGTCGCTATCCATGACAATGACAGCACGTGTACGTCTACCGTATGTAGCATCAATCAAGGACCCCCGGTCACGGGCGTCTTGAATAATTCTTTTTATTGGTGCAGATTCGGGGCTAACAATTGAAATAATCCGATTGGCCGAAACGATATTTCCAAATCCAATATTAATTAATTTAATCGACATGGTCATCATCCAATCATCAATAATATATTTTGACCGTGGTAAACAGTTTCTAAACAAATCATTCGATATTTTGAACCTGTTCCTTCAATTTTTCAAGTAAACTCTTGATCTCTACCACTTGTTTCGCAATGTTTGAGTCATTCGCTTTTGAACCAATAGTATTAGCCTCTCTATTCATTTCCTGAACAAGAAAATCAAGCTTTCTCCCAATCGGTTCCTGACTTTTTAACGTCTGAAGGAACTGCTGAATATGACTTTTTAAACGAGTAATTTCCTCATTGATATCCGCTTTATCAGCAAAAACGGCAACTTCAGTTAATATTCTTGTTTCGTCCAATTGCCCATTTAAAAACTCCTGCATTCTTTTCGTCAGACGTTCCTTAAAGGATTGAACAACGAGAGGAGCATATTTCTGAAGCTCAAATACATCGTTTTCTAATTGTGCTAAGATGGCAATCAGGTCTTTTTTTATTTCTTCCCCTTCCGCAATTCTCATTTGTAATAATAATTGAACAGCTTCTTCCGTAGCGGTTAGAACTAAATTTTCGAGTTCTTCGTTGCCGACTTCACTTTCTTCAATATGTAATAGGTCACTTCGACCAAGCAAATCGTGTATAGTTACAGTTCCTTCCACACCATATTTGCTTCGTGCTTCATTTATAAATTGATAATATTCATCAATCAGATTCCAGTCCACGTGAACCTTTCGGGTAACAACTCCCTCACCCTCTACACTGACATAAACTTCTACTCGTCCACGTCGAATCTGCTGGCTTAGTTTCTTTTTTAATTTATCTTCTATTTTTAATAACTGCCTTGGCATTCTAATATTCATTTCACAAAAACGGTGATTTACCGTTTTAACTTCTACATTTACAGAAAAGAACTGCGATTCAGTCTTAGCTCTGCCAAAGCCTGTCATACTAATAACCATCACTTGCACATCCAATCCTTGAGAAATGATCGGCTTTTTATTAAAAAAGACAAAAGGTAATAGAGTGGCATCTATTACCTTTTGGATTATAACATACTTTATTTTGTTTTTCTTAATAAAAATGTCCCTGCTAGTAAAAAAGTTGGAATAGAGGATAGTCCTACAATTAACAACCAATCTTTCGCAAGAATCGGCAGTGTATGGAAAATAGGCTGCAAAGGTGGATAGTAAATAACAACAAGCATTAACAATAGTGATGAAATAACCGCCCAAACTAGATATGGATTCCCAAATGGATTTCTTGACAGGACCGATTTTTCACTCCGGCAATCAAACACATGGATTAACTGAGCCATTACTAGTGTGGCAAAGGCAACTGTTTGAGCATACTGCAGCTTACTCGGATCATTACCATAAACAATCATAAACGATAATAAGGTTACAATCCCAATCAGGAATCCCCTTGAAACAACCTTCCAACCTAACCCCCGGGAGAAAACACCTTCATTAGGACTTCTTGGATTTCGTTTCATTACATTTTCCTCTGGTCGATCGAGTCCAAGTGCCATAGCAGGAAGTCCATCCGTAACCAAATTAACCCAAAGGATTTGGATTGGCACGAGAGGAAGCGGCAATGCCAAAATCATTGCAAATAACATGACTAATATTTCACCAACATTGGATGCCAGTAAATAACGGACAAATTTACGTATGTTTTCATAAATGTTTCTGCCTTCTTTAATCGCAGCTTTAATCGTAGCAAAATTATCATCCAGCAGAATGAGCGCCGAAGCTTCTTTTGCCACATCGGTCCCTGTAATCCCCATGGATACGCCGATATCTGCTGCCTTTATTGCAGGAGCATCATTTACTCCATCCCCTGTCATGGCAACAATATGCCCCCTATTTTGTAACGCTTTAACAATTTTCAACTTATGCTCTGGGGAAACCCTTGCAAAAACAGAAACATCATCGACTATTTCCTCAAGTTCTTCCACTGACATATTAGATAAAGCTTTTCCATCCAACACCTTGCTTTTCTTAGTTAAAAAGCCTAGTTGGGAAGCAATTGCTTTTGCTGTAATCACGTGGTCTCCCGTGATCATTACCGTTTTAATACCAGCTTCCTTACATTCTTTCACGGCATCTTTTACTTCAGGTCTTGGCGGGTCAATCATTCCTTGGACTCCAATGAATGTTAACTGTTTTTCTGCTTCCTGCTCACTTAAAATGACGGTGTTTGTAGATATTGGTTTAAAAGCGATAGCTATGGTCCGAAGTGCCTGTGAAGCAAGACCATTGATTGCATCCTGGACCTTATTTTGCGAATCCCTATTTAAGTATTGAGTCCGTCCATCCCATAGGATCGATTCACTAATCCCTAAAATGACATCTGGGGCACCTTTTGTAATAATAAAATGCCTGCCTTGTTTATCTTTTACATGAACGCTCATCATTTTTCTTGCAGAATCAAACGGAAATTCATTCACAATAGTAAATTCGTCTAATAGCTTTGTCCTTTCAAAGCCTGCTTTCATTGCACTTACTAATAAGGCGCCTTCCGTTGGATCTCCATCCAGCGTAAATTCATCATCCTTTATCACTAGGTCTGAATGATTGCATAACATACCAAAAATCAGCATTTGCTGTAAGGCTTTCTCATCTTTAGGCTGTACGGTTCGATCGTCCCGGTAAAACTGGCCCTGCGGCTCGTAGCCAACGCCGTCTACAGTCCAAGTTTGTCCACCGCTCCACAAATGCGTTACGGTCATTTTATTTTGGGTCATTGTTCCAGTTTTGTCAGAGCAAATAACAGAGGCGCAACCAAGTGTTTCGACTGCAGGTAGCTTCCTAACAATCGCATTTTGCCTAATCATCTTCTGTACACCAAGTGATAATGCCACCGTCACAATTGCAGGCAATCCCTCTGGAATGGCTGCAACAGCTAAAGAAACCCCCGCTAAAAACATCTCATATAAATCATGTCCACGTAATACCCCTACTACCACCACAAGGACCGTCAGCAATAAGGCAACAGTTATTAAGATTTTCCCTAGCTGCTCCAAGCGACGTTGTAATGGAGTATCCTGTGATTGTGCACTTTGGAGTAAATCAGCAATTTGCCCCATGGCGGTTTTCATACCCGTCGCCATTACAACTCCAATGCCGCTTCCCCTAGTTACCATCGTACCCATAAAAGCGATATTTTCCATGTCTCCAATTCCAGGGTTTGGATTGGTTAAGCTGTCTATATGTTTAGCAACCGGAACAGATTCACCCGTAAGAGCAGATTCCTCAATTTCTAAACTTTTTGACTCAATTACACGAACATCAGCACCAATCCGATCTCCGCTGCTAAACTTTAAAATATCACCTACGACAATTTCCTTTGAAGGAATCTTGATCCATTGACCATCCCTAAGAGCTGACACCTGTGGAGCAGATAATTCCTTTAGCGCCTGGAGTGACTTTTCTGCCCGCCGTTCTTGGAAAAAACCAAGAAAACCATTTATAATGACGATGGCGATAATCGCAATTGCATCAATATATTCGCCAAGTAATCCAGATATCAAGGTAGCTGCAAGAAGTACTAAGACCATAAAATCTTTAAATTGACTAAAAAATAAGAGTAAAGCCGATTGCTTTTCTCCTTCTTCTAATTCATTTAGCCCGTACTGGTCTATCCGTTTTTTTACTTCTTCCTGTGATAATCCAGAAGAAAAGTCGGTTTCTAAGGCCTTTTCTACTTGTTCTATCTTCATTTCATGGAATTTCATCCGACCATCTCACTTCCCCCTTTATTGACATACTCTAAGGAAAGCTTATTCAGGGTCGTCCAAAAAAATGCTATGATATGATGAAAGAATTAGTTAAAACCCAGCCTATTAACAAACGATAAATAAGACAGATTTGAAAATAGTAGGATATAATTAATTCATAGGCTATGTTAAAACGCTTATTGGAGCGGAAGGCACGAAGACTCCTGCGGGAGTAGCTGGTCACGGGAGACCCCGCAGGAGTGAGCGACGAGGAGGCTCCCGGACCGCCCCGCGAACCGCTCGTGCCTGGAGCGGAAATCAACAGGCAAGTTTAACAGAACCAATTCATATGAAAGTGTAAAGGATGTTTTCCCATGTCATTTGATGGTTTATTTACAAAAGCAATGGTTGCTGAGCTTGTTCGCTCCTTAAAAGGCGGTCGAATCAACAAAGTCCATCAACCATATAAAAATGAAGTAATTCTTACAATCCGGGCAAATGGAGTCAATCAAAAGCTTCTCCTCTCAGCCCATCCAAGCTACGCAAGAGTACAGCTGACAAATGAAGCCTATGAAAATCCAAGCGAACCACCAATGTTTTGTATGTTGCTTAGAAAACATATCGAAGGCTATATATTAGAAGACTTATATCAAGTTGAAACCGATCGAATGATTATATTTGAAATAAAAGGTCGGAATGAAATCGGTGATATTAGCTATAAACAATTAATTATTGAAATTATGGGCAGGCATAGCAATATAGTTTTAGTAGATAAAACAAGAAATGTCATCCTTGATAGTATTAAGCATGTTTCTTTTGCTGTTAACAGCCATCGAGCGATTTTACCAGGCCAGCCTTACGTATTTCCTCCAGAACAAAATAAGGTAAACCCATTTACAGCTGTTGAAGAAGATGTTTTACAGAAGGTTGATTTTAATGGAGGCAGGATTGACCGTCAGCTTGTCGAACATTTTGCCGGTACCTCTCCCCTTTTTGCTAAAGAGGTACTTTTCCAAAGCGGACTGGCAAATCGCACCACCGTTCCTTCAACCTTTACCCGGTTAATAGGTAGAATAGCTTCTGATCATATTTCTCCTTCTATTATTTCCAGTGGTGGAAAAGAATCATTTTATTTATTTCCACTTGAGCATTTGAATGGGGAAACGAAAAGCTATCCTAATCTTAGCGAAATGCTAGACCGCTTTTATTTCGGTAAGGCGGAACGTGACAGGGTGAAGCAGCAAGGGAATGATATTGAACGGTTTATTACTAATGAGAAAGAAAAGAATGAAAAGAAAATTGAAAAACTAAAGGATACGTTAAAGGACGCTGAGCGTGCCAATCAATTTCAGCGCTATGGCGAACTATTAACAGCTAACCTCTATGCGGCGAAAAAGGGTATGAAGGAAATAGAAGTGGTCAATTATTATGATGAACATGGTAGTACGATTGCCATCGCTTTAGACCCGAGGAAAACACCTTCTGAAAATGCCCAAAAATATTTTTCTAAGTATCAAAAGGCAAAAAATGCTGTAGCCATTGTAAAAGAGCAAATAGAATTAGCGCAGGAAGAAGCAGCGTACTTTGATAATTTGTTGCAGCAAGTAATTGCAGCCTCTCCAAAGGATTTACAAGAAATTCGCGAGGAG
This sequence comes from Neobacillus sp. Soil_C_43, assembly GCF_057656715.1. NCBI lineage: Bacteria > Bacillati > Bacillota > Bacilli > Caryophanales > Bacillaceae > Neobacillus > Neobacillus sp. Soil_C_43. Next base: position 565 of record NZ_JBDGJV010000009.1, on the reverse strand, counting down.
CTCGTAGAGGGTGGCTATATCCGCGACCGGAAGAAAAGGAACGGCAAAAAAATTCAGAATGCAAAGCCGGTTTTAGATCACTTTGTCTCTTCTGATGGAACAGACATCATTGTTGGGAAGAACAATAAGCAAAATGATTATTTAACCAATAAGCTAGCTGCTAGAGACGAAATTTGGCTTCATACAAAGGACATTCCTGGTTCTCATGTGGTGATTCGTAGCAAAGAACCTTCTGATGAAACCATTCGGGAGGCAGCCGTTTTGGCTGCTTATTACAGCAAAGCACGAAATTCAAGCTCCGTACCGGTTGATTTTACAAAGGTTCGCTATGTAAAAAAACCAAGTGGCGCAAAACCAGGTTTTGTCATTTATGACAACCAACAGACAGTTTATGTTACTCCTGATGAAGAAATGGTGTTGAAACTAAAGAAAAATTAGAAAAGCCCCTGGTTTTGATCTGCCCCGTAAATGTTAGACACCAAACTAATATTTACGGGGTGTTTTTATGACCAAATTTACATTCGAAAAGAAATTAGAAATTGTTCAAAGATATTTAAATAATGAG